>JBDUCS010000356.1:0-4096 GCA_040003335.1 Gemmatimonadaceae bacterium
CGCGCCGGCGATGGAGCGAGCCGCGACGATGGACAAGGCGATCATCCCGGCCTGCTTCGCCCTCGGGCTGATGGGGATCGAGGTGCCGGAGCAGTACGGCGGCGCCGGTGGCACGCTGATGATGGTCACGCTCGCCGTCGAGGAGATCTCGACCGTCGATGCGTCGGCGGCGATTTTGGTGGACGTGCAGAACACGCTCGTCAACTATCCGATCACGCGCTACGGCAGCGACGCGCAGAAGGAGCAGTATCTCACGCAGCTCACCTCGACCAAGGTCGGCGCCTACGCGCTGAGCGAGGCCGGCTCGGGGAGCGACGCGTTCGGGCTGGCGACGAGGGGCGAGCAACAGGGCGACCGCTGGATCCTCAACGGCCGAAAGCTTTGGATCACCAACGGCGCCGAAGCGGAGATCTTCGTCGTCTTCGCCAACGTAAATCCCTCGGCCGGCTACAAGGGGATCACCGCGTTCATCGTCGAGCGTGATTTCCCGGGCTTCGCCGTCGGCAAGAAGGAAGACAAGCTCGGCATTCGCGCCTCGAGCACGACGGAGCTGTTGCTCGACAACTGCGAGGTGCCGGCGGCGAACGTGCTCGGCCCGGTGGGCCAGGGCTACAAGATTGCGATCGAGACGCTGAACGAAGGGCGGATCGGGATCGGCGCGCAGATGATCGGCGTCGCGCGCGGCGCGCTGGCAGCGACGCTTGCCTACGTGCAGGAGCGCCGGCAGTTCGCCAAGCCGATCGCCGATTTCCAGGCGGTGCAGTTCCAGCTTGCGCAGGCCGCGACCGAGCTCGAGGCGGCGCGCCTGATGGTCTACAACGCGTCGCGGCTCAAGGACGCGGGCCTTCCGTTCACGAAGGAAGCGGCGATGGCCAAGCTCTTCTCATCGCAGGTCGCCGAGCGCGTGACGTCGCTCTGCGTCGAGCTGCACGGCGGCTACGGCTACACGAAGGACTACTCCGTCGAGAAATTCTACCGCGATGCGAAGATCGGCACGATCTACGAGGGAACCTCCAACATGCAACTGCAGACCATCGCCAAGCTCATCTTGAAGTAGACGCGCTCCGCGGTGGCTGGCAGCTGACGCCGGTCAACTGCCGTCACATCATCGACGGCACCAGGGGCAGGTAGCCGACCAAGAAGACGATGATGGCGGCGATCGAGGCTTGGACGGTCGACAGCTTGCCGGTCACCTTCAGTCCGATGGCGATCAACACCGTCGACCAGAGGTTCACGATGTCGGCGCGCAGGGCGAGGCCGCCTACTGCCGGGCTCGCCGTCATCGGGTCGATGAATCGGGCGACGCCGAGCGAGACGCGCGTCATCGAATCCATCGCCGTGGTGTCGAGCAGCAGCGCCTGCAGGAGCACGCCGAGCGCGCCAATGATCTTCGGGAACATCGCGAACGTGCCAACCATGAACGCCGATTTCAGCGTCTGGACCGAGCCGAAGAGCTTGCCGACGAGCCACATGACGACGCCGGCGAGAAATGGCGTCAGCAGCACGACCACCGAGATGAAGATCGGCGTGATCGGCGAGCTGCCGCTGCCGCTGGCGCGCGCGCGGATCGCCGTGACCACGTCCGCGCTGAACTCGGGATGCGCCTTGATCACCCGCTCCATCGCCCGTGTTGCGTCGAGGCTGATGGGCGTGGCCAGGAGCCGGAACGCAACGAAGGTGAGGAGCCCGACGAGCGCCACGACGAAGACGAGGGCAATGCCGTAGTTGCCGTTCTCGCGCCGCCTGAAGACGCTCGATGGCGCATACCAGATGTCGACCAGGTCCTCCCACACGCTCGCCTGCGGTTCCCGCGCTGCGGGAACAGGATCGGTGGCATATGGCAGCGATGCGCTCACGTGAGCCTCAGAAGGAAGGGGACGCGCGACCGGTCCGGCCGCGCGTCCCCAATGCTCAACGGAATGACGCCGCGGTCAAGCCCCGGCGCGCACCCACACTCACTCCGCCGCGCGCTCCTCGTCCTTGTCCGCCGTCGTCTCGTCGCTCACGCCGGAGATCGCGCCGTCGCGGACGCTGCCGCGGCCGAGCAGGTCGAGCCCGCGCTTCTCGGCGTCCGTCAGCGGGCCGTCGGCCGGGGAATCGCTCTTGGACATCCACTTCGACTTGCCGCCTTCGGGAATGTCGCGGCGATCATCGTCTCCTGACGTGCGCTTTTGGTCGGCCACTGTGTCTCCTCGCTCGGGTGTCTCGTGAGAATGGCAACGCGCGTGCCGTCCGGCGCGCGACCGCGGCGATCATCTGGTTACTTCCCGGTCGTGCCGTGCAAGATCCCCGCACGAATCCGAGCCGCCTTCGCGCTCGCGCTCCCGTTGATCTCCAATCGCAGGGACGTCGACAGCTCGACCGAGCCGTTGAGCGTGAGCGGCCGCCCCGCCCGCCGCACCTTGATCGCCAGCGGCGCGCCCTGCTTCTCCCCGAACGACGCGCGGAACTTGGCGCCGAACGATTCGTCGGTGACGGCTATCTCGCCGACCGCGAGCAGCACGTCGCCCGCCAGCACGCCCGCCTTCGCGGCGGTGCTCCCGTCGGCGACGCCCGTGACGAGCACGCCGCTCGAGTCCGCGACCGTTGTCACCCCGATGCGCGGCTGATGCTCGGCCACCACGCGGATGCCCGCGAGCGGCAGGAGCGTCGCCCACGGATACGGTTCGCGGCCATCGATGAAGCGCGCGTTGAAATCCGTGAACGACTTGCCGCCCGCCGCGGCGCTCACGGCGCGCCACCACTGCTCGCCCGTGAAGCCCTTGCCTTGCTTGTAGCTCTCGTCGTACAGGCCACGCATCACGTCGTCGAGCGACTTCCTGTTGTCGCTGGCGTCGCGGATCATCACGTCGAGCATCAGGCCGGCGAGCGAGCCCTTCGGGTAGTAGAGATACCCCGTTCCATCGACCGGGTGGATCCACGTGGAGAGCGAAGCGTCCTCGAGCGCGACCGGCGTCGCGTCGTTCACCTGGTTGATCTTGCCGACCGTCGCTTCCAGAAACTGCGTGGAGTCGATCGCGCCGCCACGCACCTCGGCGAGGTCCGCGTAGTAGTCGGTGATCCCCTCGCTCATCCAGAGCCACGCCGTCGGCTGCTCCTGCGCGTACTGGTACGGCCACAACTCGGAGGGCCGCAACCGCTTCACGTTCCATGAGTGGAAGATCTCGTGCGCGTAGAGGGAACCGAGTCCCGGATCACCGATCGCGCCCCAGGCGACCACGTCGACGTGCGAGTTTTGGTGCTCGAGCCCGCTGCCGCCACCGTAGGACGAGTCCGCGATCTGCATCACCGTGTACGTCTTCCACGGTGCATCCCTGAACACGGCGACCTCGGCGGGGATGATCTTCTTGAGCTGGTCCCACACGAGCGCGCGATTCGCCCCTTGTACGCTCCCCGCCGGATAGGTGGCGAATCGCACCCACCGCTCGGAAATCATCGCGCTGTCGATGTCGAACCGGCCGACGAAGAACGGCATGTCGACCAGGTCGTGATAGTTGGCCGCGCTGAACGTGCGCGGCGCGGTGGTCACCGCCGTCATGCCGGTAGCGATCTTCCACGCGTCGGGCGCGCGCGCGATCACCGTCGCCGGCCGGTCGAAGCTCGCGCCCTCAGGATACAGAAAGAGGTTCGTCCCGTTGAACAGCAGGAAGTCCGGCTTCGCCCACGCCATGGCGTTGTCCAGCGTGTCGGCACGGTAGTCGAAGGAGACGACGACGCTCTTGGCGCCGTTGGTCCGAATTCGCCACGTGTCATAGTCGACCTTGTCCCACGCGACGGGCTTGCCGTCGCCCGTCGCCGCGAAGCTCGTCACCCACTTGGCGAAATACGTGATCTCGTACGCCCCCGGTGTCCACGCGGGGAGCGACAGCACCACCGGTGCGGCGCCCGAGGTCACGAACGACATGCTCACCTTCACCGTTCGCGCGCGTGCGGACGCTTCGTCGAAGCTCACCGTGTAGCGCACATCCGTCACGGGCGCGGACAGCTCGGCGCGCTGCGCAAGGGCGGGATGTGCCGCGCCCGCGGTGATGAGCGCGGTGAGGAGCGCCAGACGGCATCGATTCATCGGCATAGTCTCGAGGGATTCGGGTCCAGG
>JBDUCS010000070.1:0-13894 GCA_040003335.1 Gemmatimonadaceae bacterium
GTCATTGCCGGCATTCCCGATTTCCGTCAGCCCGCACCCGCATCCTCCGTGGTCGAGGCCGAATACGACCGGGCCGCCCGGCTGTACGAGGACACGCGTGACCGTGACATTCGCGACGTGGTGTCGCGTGCCTTCTCGACGCGTCTAGGCTGGAGCGAACGGATCGCGGAACTTCGCACGGAGCAGCCGCTCGCACAGCCAGGGCGGCTCCGCCGGGAGATTTACGGATGGCTCGAGGTGGCAGTGCCAAAGGCAGAGGGCCAGTTCCTGGACCTCGGTTGCGGCATGGGGGGCCTGCTCTCCGGCTCCGCTCTTGAAGGACGCCCGAGCATCGGCATCGACAATCGAATCGAGATTCTCGTCGTCGCCAAGCGGACGATCGAGGCGCATGGCGGCACCGCCACGCTGGCCCCGCGGACGGTGCGGCACTGCCGCTTGGCGACGACTCCCACAATGGCGTGGTCCTGTACGAGGTGATCGAGCACGTGACCGATGTCGGCGCGGTGATGCGCGAGGCGGGGCGCGTCATCAGGCTCGGACGCAGCATCGCGCTCTCGACACCGAATCTTTTTAGCCTCTCGGCCGAGCCCGACGTTTTCCTCTGGGGGGTGGGCTGGCTACCGCGCGCGTGGCAGGCGCCATGCGTGCGCGCACGAGGCCACGCGCACGATCAAATCCTCCTGCTGGGCGCGTCCGAGATGGCGGGCACCATTCGCGAGCATACGCGGCTCGAGGCGCGGCTCACGGTGCCCCCGATCCCCGACGATGAAATCGTGCAGTTTTCGCCCGCGTCGCGCCTCGCTCACTCGGGCGTACAACGCGCTCGTTCGGCGGCGTTGGATGCGCGGCACGCTGTTGCGCCTCGGCCCGTTCTTTCGCGTGGTCGCGGCCAAGCCCGCGAGCGAGTGAGATCGGGTCGCCTCTTACGCGACCGCTTCCTCGTAGGTCGCCCAATCCGATCCCCGATCGATACGTTGGAATCTCCGCCACAACGCCTGTTGAGAAGAGAAATTGATGCCGCGATCGTCAAATGGCAGCGTGAGCTCCGCCGGAGCGGTGGCCGCAGCGAGCGAGTGCCGGCGTCGATCGCGACAGACGAGCGTGAGCTGGTAACGTTTCTGCGCCATTCCTTCACTCTTTTGTCGATGGGACCCAGTGCGTCGATCGGAGCGATCCCGTGGTAGCCACTGCACGCGCGCCGAGCACCGCGTGGGGAATCGGCGAGCGAGTCATGCCTGCACGCGTTCTCGTTGACGCGGTCGCTCCGTCGCAACCATCGTCCCGCACCGGGCAATGACGACGCTGCGTGCGGTCGGGGCACACGTGCGCGCAAGATGCCGCCGCCGGGTGCGATGAGGCTCGGTCTCGCAGACACGGCACAACGGTACGTTCAATGGATTCCGGAATTCGGATCGGCGTATCACAGATGGTCGACGGAGCAGCGACCACGTTGTTAAGGCGGTCGCAACGGCGGTCGTTGCATGAGGGGCGCGCCGGCGCACGCTCGGTGCCCGTCGCACCCGGCGGGGAGCCCGGGAAGACCGACGCGACTTATGGCGCCGCTGGTCTCCGGGGCCTGTCGCCGAGCAGTTTGCGCTCGATCGCCGGGCGCCAGCGGAGCAGCGGCCGCTCCACCAAGTAGTACGACGGCAGCGCGCACACGGCGACCATGATGATGTTCAACGGAAATCGCGACGTGAGCGCGGACGACGCGCGGTCGAGGAACAGCTGCTGCCAAAGGTAGATGGAATAACTCAGCGTGCCGATGTAAACGAGCCACGGACGGTTGAGCGCTGCGCCGACAACGCCAGTGGGCTTCGCGACGCAACGGGCGACGGCAAGCGCGATCGCGATGTGCGTGAGTGGCAACCCGATGAGGAACGCCGGACGCACGCGTAAGCTCGCCACGACGCCGATGACGAACAGCATCGGAATCGCCCAACGCGACTCGATCATCCATCGGTACCAGCGACGCTCCTGCAGCGCGGCCGCCATCAGCGCGAGGAGGCAGCCCACCGCGAGCGCGTCCGCCATGGTTTCGAAACTGGTGCCGACGATCGGCCGGATCTGCGGGACGAATGTGAATTCGATGACGCGGATGATCGGCACCGCGAGCATCACCGCGATCGCCGCCCTCCGGGCACGCATTAAGCCGAGCATCAACACGAGCGCCGGCCAGAGCAGGTAGAACTGCTCCTCGACGGCAAGCGACCAGAGATGCCCGATCGCCCAGCTCCGATCGGGCGAGTAGTTGACGGTGTACGTGAGGGCGTGCGCGATGTCGCCGCGTGTCACCCCGAGTACGCCCGCCAGCGAAAGCACGCTCACCACCGCGATGAAGGCGTAGTACGCGGGAAAGATGCGCAGCGTGCGACGCAGGTAGAACCGGCTGAGGCTGATCGATCCGCGGCTATGGAACTCATCGACGAGCAGTCCGGTAATGAGGAAGCCGGAGATGACGAAGAAGACGCGGACGCCGAGATTGGCGACGTCAACGTAGCGATTGAGAACGAGCGCGGTGGCGGTCGCGGGAAAGCCGGCCGTGCCGGCGAGGTGCCCGAGCAGAACGACCAGGATCGAGATGCCGCGTAGCCCGTCGAGCGACGGGATGCGACGGGCCGCATCGTGCCCGCGCTGTGACGCGGGAATGGCGTCGTAGGTTGTCGTCGGCGAGCTCACTGGCAAGCGGTCACCCGCTTCCGCCATGGGCATACGGTGCACCAGCGCCGTCCGCGCGCGGTGCGTATCCTTCGTGTGATCCGATCGTGCTCCACGTTACAAACCCGCTGCGTGAGAGTGGCGACTATACGGGGAACCATGCGTTGCGTTTGCACGACGACGCGTCGTTTGCCGCGCTGAGGAGGACGGGGCCATCGGTTTTGTTATTCTGACTTCTATTCTGTGCTTGCTACTTTTCAGCGCCGGCCTCTTCGCCTGGATGTGGCTCGCGCAGAAACGAAGCGTAACTCGATTTGTGAATCGCGACCGGCCTCGGCTCATAATTCCGACTAGCGACGAGCCGCCGATGTCCGCGCGCGCACACGAGCCGCCGATGGGCGCCGCCGATCCCGCCACGTCGAACGGCGCCGGGCATCATCCCATCGCGCACCCGGAGAGCGAGTCCGGGCCAGGCCGCGTGGAGCGCCGTCGCCCGGAGATCGAGAAGAAGCAGGAGGGGTAGGCGCGCCGCGATGTCGTGCGAGACGTAGCGCGCTTGAACTGCGTCACATACGCGCGGCCAGCGGAAGGTTTGTCTCGAACGCAAACTTGCAGCCGCCGGATTCCGGTGCGTCGACCTTGAGCTCGCCGTTCATCGCGGTCACCAGCTTGCGACAGATCGAGAGTCCAAGGCCGGCGCACGAAAAGCGCACGCCGCCCGACGAGTCGCCGTGGAACGCGAGGCAGATGGCGTCGCGCATGGCGGGGTCGAGTCCACGCCCGCTGTCGAGCACGGAGAATTCGACACGCGTGTGGGTGACCTGCCGGGCGGTGACTTGGACGAACCCTTCGTCGGTGTTCTTCAACGCATTGGTGACGAGGTTGAGCAGTACACGCGTGAGCGCCGCGGGATATCCCATGCGCCAATCCATGTCCGGCGGCGAGCACAGCAGTTGCAGCCCCTTCTCCTCGGTGATCGGCTGCACGATCTCGCTCACGGTGCGCATGATCTCGGCGATCGAGAATGGAATCGGGTCGCGCTCGACCAAGTGGTCGCCGTCGCGCGCGAGCTCGATCAGGTCGTTGACGAGCGAGCTCAGGCCGAACGACGCGCCGTAGATCAAGCCGAGCTGTCGCTCCTGCACCGGCGTGATCGGGCCGCTGCGGCGGTTTCGAATCGTATCCAGTAGCAACAGAATGGCGCCGAGCGGCGAGCGCATGTCGTGCGCGACTTCGGCGATGAGCTGCGCCTCAGGACCAACACGCTCGGCAATGTGGCGGTGCGCCTGCTCACGCTCGAGCACGCGCTGCACCGTCTCAATGGCGCGCGCGACGCGCAGGCTTTCCTCCGCCCCGCCTCCCTCGCTGGGAATCGGCTCGCGCAGGAAAGCTGTCCGCAACCCGTCGAGCAGGCGGCGCGCGGCGATCTGCTGGCGCGGCGCACGGAGCGTCGGCAGCGCCGGCGTCTCGCCGGCGAGGGCCTGCAGCACGCCGTCGACGAGCGCCCCCACGCTGGCGCGAAGTTGCTCGGCGGCCCGCTCACCTCGAATGCTGCGTTCGGCGTCGTTGACGACTCGCGCCGCCGCTCGGTCCAGGCACGCGAGCGTCGCAGACGAAATGTCGGGCAATAGAAAACCGCGGTCGTGATCCAGCGAGTAAAGGTGCGCCACGGTTCAATCCGCCTGAATGACGGAATTAAGCCCGCGATCGGCCAACACCGAAGGCCGTCCAAGCGATGGCTCGAAGCCCGGTGGAATACGTACGCCTGCATCCAGTCCATCGCGCGCGACCTCGATCTCGTCGGCGCGAGTCTCGGCGTCGCTCCCCCGCCGGCCACTGTGCTTTTCGTACAGCCGGTACAGCGTCGTGCGATCGATGCGTGCAAGGCGCGCCGCCTTTGACATGTTGTCGCCCGAGCGCGTCATCAACCGCTTGAGATACTCCTGCTCGAACTCCGCGAGGAGCAGCTCCTTCGCCTCGTGGTACGCCATCTCCGTCACCTCGGCCATGCGACTGCGCATCGGGCTCGCGGTTACCAGAACCGGATTCAAGGGGATGTCCTCGGGGCGAATCGCGCGGCCGGGCGCGGCAATAACCGCCAGGTGCTCGATCACGTTCTGCAGCTCGCGCACGTTGCCCGTCCAAGGCTGCGCGCGCAACATTTCTAGTGCCGTTCCCGACAGGGAGGGCAGGCTTTCGTGCGCCTCGCGATGCCGCTCCCAGTACACCGTCAAGAAGTGCTCGGCCAGCAGCGGAATGTCCTCCGTGCGCTCCCGCAACGGTGACAAGTGAATCGGCACCACACGCAGCCGATAGAAGAGATCTTCGCGTAACGAGCCGTCCGCCGTGGCCTGCAGAGGATCGCGGTTCGTTGCCGAGATGACGCGCACGTCGACGACCGCATCGCGTTGCTCGCTGCCAACGCGGCGCAGCACGCCGTCCTGAATGACGCGGAGCAATTTGGCCTGCACGGCCAGCGGCATGTCCGTCAGCTCGTCGAGAAAGAGCGTCCCTTCGTGCGCCACTTCGAGAAGACCGCGCTTGTCGCGATCAGCCCCGGTGAAGGCACCCTTGCGATGGCCGAACAGTTCCGACTCGAACAAACCCTCCGGCATCGCGGCACAGTTCACTGGCACCAGCGCATTCGCGCTGCGCGGACTGTTACGGTGGAGCAATTGCGCGATCAGCTCTTTTCCGGTGCCACTCTCACCGGTGATCATCACCGATACCTTCGTGGGCGCCACGCGAAGCGCGGTGTCGACGGCCCGCCGAAACGCCGCCGAATTACCGAGCAGCTCGAACCCGTCACGCGGTCGCGCCGCGGCCGGCCGACTTCCGGTCACCTTGCGAGGCGCCGGCGCCTGCGACTCGCGCGCCGCGAGCACGCCATGGGCGGCGCGCCCGATCAGCACCTGCAGCTGTGTTCCGGAGAACGGCTTCGGCAAATAGTCCCACGCGCCGGCGCGCAACGCCTCGAGGCTGGAAGCGACGGTAGGGTTTCCCGTCATGAGAATCACGATCACCTCGCGGGACGCTACGAGTGCCGCGGCCGTGATGTCGAGGCCGGAGATATCCGCCATGAACAGGTCGACGAGAATGATGTCGAATTGCCGGCGCCGCACGAGGCTCAGCGCCTCGTCGCCTCGTCCGGCGATCGTCACGTTGTATCCGTCGACCTGCAGTACGCTCGCACACCCTTCTCGCAACGTCCGGTCGTCGTCAACGATCAAAATGCGAACGCTCGACTTGAGGTCGCCGTTCGGCGACGCGTCACGGGGGAGCCCGACCGGCTCCAGGGGATCCAGCTCGCTCATTCGTATACCAGCGGCCACGTTCGTCTCCCGAAAGGTTTTCGACTAGAATCGATGGCCGAGCTCGCTCGCTACGAGCGAAGATCTCGCCATGGGAGGGCACGAGAAGTGCCCTCGATTGATCATTCTTAAAGAGCCGCCATGTAACCCGGCGGGCGTATTAATGGAAAACAATATTGATGCGGTGACAGCTCCACACAAGTGTAGAGTTGCTCCCACGATGCACGACGTCTGATACCGCAGGCTGGCCCTACTGGTTCCCGCTTGGTCCACGCGCCATCGTTAATCGGCTGCGTCTATCCTCCTTCTTGACCCACGCTCCCTATGCCCGGCAGTCTCACCCCCCTGAACGGTCAAGCCGACTCGAGCGCCACGGGATACGCGTCCCCTCCACCGGCGTGGCTCCCGGGGCACGACGAGGACGAGGGTGAGGGGCTGCAGCTCGGTCGCCTCTTCGCCGCGATCAAGCGCTTCAAGTGGCTCGTATTGACGATGGCCATCGTCGGCACCACGCTCGGCGTGGTCGCGACGCGGTTCCTTCACGCCGAGTACGAGGCGCGCGCGACGGTGTGGCTGGGGAGCGGGACCGCCGGCGTCGAAGACATGGATCGCCGGGCACCCATTCGCGCCGTCGACATGCTCGGCAGCGGCGGCTATCTCGAGCTGATGACCAGCTTCGCGGTCATCGACCGCGTCGTCGACAAGATGCACTTGTACCTCGGGGCGAGCGCACCGGACTCTCTGGCGTTCTCGACATTTCGACCAACCGCGAAGTTGCGGGCGGGCAGCTATAAGCTGTCGACCGATTCGTCGGGCCGCCGCTACAGCCTCTATCTCGCCGACGGAACGCTGCTCGAGCGCGGCACGGTGGGGGACTCCGTCGGTCGGCCGGTTGGCTTTGCCTGGCAGCCCACGGCGATCCAACTGGGGGCTCGACGCGAGTTGCTGTTCGGCGTGGCGTCGCCGCGGCAGGTGGCGGTCGGACTGGTCGGCGCTCTCCAAACCTCGCTCTCTGATCGCAGCAGCTTCCTTCGGGTGTCGCTGAGCGGCGCGAGTCCGCAGCGGACGACGCGCATTCTCAACACCTGGCTCGAGGAATTCGTCACGACGGCGGCCGAACTCAAGCGGCGCAACTTGACGGAGCTCGCGAACGTGCTGGATCAGCAGCGCGCGATCGCTTCGAGCAACCTGCGTTCAGCGGAAGGGGCGCTGCAGAGCTTTCGCGTCCGGTCGATCACCGAGCCATCCGACGCGGCGAACATGCCCGGCGGGGTGCGCGATCCCGTCATGAACGGGTACTTCAGCGAGCGCGCCGACCTCGAGAACGCGCGCGCGGATCGCGCCGCGTTGGAGCGTACGATGTCGGAAGCCGCGCAGGGGCCGAGCCTCGTTGCAGGACTCTGGGCGCTCCCCACCGTTCTGCAACGCGTGCCCGAGCTGAAGACCGCGCTGACATCGCTGTACGAACAGCAGGCGAAGCTGGCGACCCTGAGGCAGGTGTACACGGACGAGCACAAGTCGGTGCAAGACGTTCTCGCGAACGTGAGCGCGCTGCAGAATCAGACCATCCCGAATCTCGCGCGCTCGACCGATGATCGCCTGCGCCGCGAAGAGAGCGAGCTGAGTCGGCGGATCGCGGGTCAGACGCAGGACCTCCGCAACATTCCCACGCGGACCATTGAGGAGAGCCGCCGCCGGCGCGACCTCGCCCTCGCCGAGAACCAGTACAACACGCTGCAGTCACGCTCCGACGCCGTTCGGCTCGCCTGGCAGAGCGCCACACCGGATGTGAGCGTGCTCGATTGGGCGCTCGCATCGCAGCGGCCGACCAAGAACCGCGCGCCGATCATCATTCTCTTCGCCTTTGCCAGCAGCATCGCCCTGGGCAGTGCGCTGGCAATCGGTGCCGACCGGCTCGATCATCGCTTCCGCTATCCGGAACAAGCGATGTCGGAGCTCGGCCTCGAGATTCTCGGGGCGATCCCATCGATCAAGAAGTCCGAGCAGGTCTCTACGCCCGAAGAGATGTCGAACCTAGTCGAGGCTTTTCGCACGTTGCGCATGCAGGTGATGAACACGACTCGGGGACGTCGGACGCTGATGCTCACGATCACGAGTCCCGGCATGGGCGACGGGAAGACGACAGTCGCGTCGAATCTCGCGCTCTCATTCGCCGAAGCCGGTCACCGCACGCTGCTCATCGATGGCGACACCCGCCTCGGCCAGCTGCACTCCATTTTTGAGGTCGAGCGCCGTCCAGGTCTGATCGACCTTCTGCTCGAGGAAACGACGCAGGAACAAGCGCTGCGTCCGATCGCGGAGCACCCGAACCTGACGGTCATGCCCTCGGGCGTGCGGCGTCACCGCGGTCCGGAACTCCTCGCCTCAGATCACATGACCGCGCTGATCAACCGGCTCGCGCCTTTGTTCGACGTCATCCTGGTCGACAGTCCGCCGCTCGGTGCGGGCATCGATCCCTTCGCGCTCGGCATCTCGACTGGAAACCTGCTCGTCGTACTCCGCACCGGAACGACGGACCGACACATGGCGCAGGCGAAGATGCAGCTGTTGCAGAGGCTTCCCACGCGTGTCATTGGCGCCGTCCTGAACGACATCAACGCTGATGGAGCGTACAAGCACTACGCATATCTGGGTGGCTATTACGCGACGCAGGATGACGATGCGCCGCCGCCCCGGATTGCAAGCGGAGCGTGAGGCGCTCCGTCGCGTTCTAGTTGGGCGCGGAAGCCTCGAGCGGACGAAGGCCGTCTCGAAGTGCGGTATGCGACGACTGGCGGAGCGCCGCGGCAGCCCGCAGCAAGATCTCGATGGCATCGATCGACGATTTGGCGATGTCGGCGACCGCGCACTGGGCGGCGTTGATGCTGAGACGATACTCGCGGCCGCGCACTAGAATCGGCACGTCCTCGACCGCTGCGCGGAGCCGCTCCGTGAGACGCATCGCACCCTCGGAATTGGTTCCCGGGGCGATGATCGCGAACTCAGCCGGCCCGAGGTGACCGAGCACGTCCGAGGCTCGCCCCGCCGAGCCGGTGTACGCTTCGAGCTGCAGTGTGCTGGCGCTGAGCACTTCGGCGGGGAGCGATTCCCCTGGGGCGTCACGTGGCACGGGCGCGAACGCGATGCACGCGAACGCTTCGCTGTGCCTCAAGGCCGCCGCCCCCAGCTCGCGAATGCGTCTGGCCAGCCCGTCAACCGTGTACAGTCCCGTGGCGGGATCCACGAGGTTCGCGCCGCGCGCCCGATCGCATTCGCGCTTGGCGCGCACATAGTTCTCGAGCCGCAGCAGGAGCGCCTCGCCGTCCAACGGCTGTCCGACAAATTCCCACGCGCCGCATCGATATGCGGCGAGTCGCTGGTCGCGATCCGCCGTGCCCCAGGTGGAGATCAGGATCGCGGTGTGCGGATTCCAGTGCTCATGCTCCCGCATGCGGAGGCACGCGTCGTTCCCGGACATGTCGGGCAGCCGCGAATCGATGATGACGACGTCTGGTCGCGTGCTTCCTACGAGACTGAGCAGCTGTCCGCCGCTGTTTGCGCGAACGACCGCATAGCCACTCGGTCCAAGAATGCTCTCATAGGACCGCGCGGCCCACTCCTGCTCGAGGGCAATGAGCGCGACGGGGGGCGATGCTGTTTGAAGCGGGCCGAGGGAGCTAGTTGGCATCCGCAGACACTGTTAGCTGCCATGAAGTAGGCGCGCGGCCCGCCGCGAGCGGACGGCGCGTGACCTACGTTACCAACTTCATGTAGCGTGGATCGTGCCGCACGGCTCGGCGCGCAAGCCCCCTGTGGCGGCCGGTTGCGTCGAATCTGGTGCGTCGCCACCGCAAAAAGTTGTGGACCGCGCACAACACGCGAGGCAAGTTTGGCCGGCGCGATTCATCGCATCTAAGCACACCATCATGAACAGCAACACATTGCGAGATTCGTTCGTCGTGCGCCAGCGTAGCACGCAGAGTGCATGGATGTGCGCTGCATGCATCCGCTGATTCCCCGCCCAACGTTGGGGCGCCGCGCCGCCGTCGCACTCGCGCTCGTTAGCGCGAATGCGAGCGCTCGCTCCGCTCCTGCGCAAGAGAGCTTGGCCCTGGCACGCGGCACCTATGCGACCAGAGCCGAGATTACGGGCAGAATCGCCGAGGTGGAACGCATGGCGGCGGCATCGGCTACAACCACGGTCGAGCGCCGGGCGAGAGAGGCCGAGGCAGCGGCGCTTCGGGCACGATTGGAGGACGGCGACTTTCGCGTGGGCGATCGCATTGTACTCTCTGTCGTGGGCGAGCCGACCCTGACCGATACGTTCACGGTGCGGGCGGAGCGAAAGGTGCTCCTGCCGACGATTGGGGAGCTGTCTTTGCGCGGCGTCTTGCACTCGGAGCTGCGCGACTTCGCAACGACACAAGTCGCTCGATATTTGAAGAGTCCGACGGTGCGAGCCACCGCGCTCCTCCGGGTAATGGTGGGCGGCGAGGTCACCAAGCCGGGCTTTTACTCCGTTCCTTCGGACATTCTGATCAGCGACGCGATCATGAGCGCGGGCGGCCCAACGGGCAACGCGAGCGTCGAGAAGACGACCGTTCGGCGCGAGTCGAAGGAAATCATGAACCCATCGGCAACGAGTCGGGCGATCACCTCGGGCGCCACACTGGATCAGCTCGACGTGCGAGCAGGCGACGAAATTCTCGTCGGCGAAAAATCGGGACAGAAATGGTCCAGGCTCGCGCCGATTCTCACGGTCACTTCCACCGCGGTAGGGTTGCTCTTCTATGCACTCAGACGGTAGCACCGACGTTTCCAAGACGGTCGACTCGATGGGCAATGTCGTTCGTCCACGACCCGACGGGCCAGCCGGCGCGGGGCCCCACCGCACGACTCGCCTAGGCCGGTATGAGTCCGAGATCCCGCTCGGCGGCTCTCACGAAATCGAGTGGCAGCCGGAGCGCGATATCATCCGCGACGGCACGGACAAGGAGTCCGCGCTCGAAGTGGCGCGCGCGGTCGAGACGATTCTTGAGGCAATGCCCGACATCCAGCCGCGGGCGCGCTCGGAGGTCGTGAACCGTTTCGTGAACGTCGTGCTCGCCGCCGCGGCGATGATCGTTCTCGCGCCGGTCTACTTGCTGATCGGGCTGCTCGTAAAGTTTACGTCGCCCGGTCCGATTATTTATGCGCAAGCGCGCGTCGGCATAGACCGCCGCCGGAGACGCGCCGAAGCGCTATTCGAGCGTCGCGGCCCCGACCTCGGCGGCCAGTCATTCACCATGTACAAGTTTCGCTCGATGCGGGTGGACGCGGAGCGTGAGACGGGCGCGGTCTGGGCGTCGCCGAACGACGCTCGGCTAACCCCGATCGGCGGCGCCCTGCGCAAGTATCGCCTCGACGAGCTGCCGCAGCTCTACAATGTGCTAGTCGGCGACATGAACATTGTCGGTCCGCGGCCCGAGCGGCCGAGCATCTTCATGCGCCTGCGAAAGGACATCAGCGGCTATCCACTGCGCCAGCGCGCGAAGCCCGGATTGACCGGATGGGCGCAGATCAACAACGCCTATGATGCGTCGCTCGAGGATGTGCGGAGCAAGGTCCGATACGATCTCGAGTACCTGCAGCGACAGTCGCTCGCGGTGGATCTGCGAATCATGCTGAAGACCGTGCCGGTTGTGTTGTTCCGCAAAGGCGCGTGGTGACGACTCGCTGACCGCCGGTGGGCGTCGGCGACCCCGCCGTCAGGATCGAGAAGAGGGCCGCGACGATGCCAAGCGGTGGACGGCGCGCCGGCCTGCGCGCACGACCCAGTGGCGTGTTTCGCGCAGGTGGTCGATCGTCCACCGCGCAGCGTGCACCGTACCCAGCCGCCCACGCGTGACCGCGCCATCCGAGCCGATGCGCATGGTTCGCCCGACGTTGACGAAGCGCCCGGCGGCGAGCTCGGCGATTGGGTCCGATGCCGTGCGGTCGACCAACACGCGGATGCCGCCGTCCGTCGCCACCTCGTGTTGATCCAGTCCCGCGATCGCAACGGCGTGGCGCGTGACTCGGAGGTCGTGCAGCATGCGCATGGCGCGGGGGTCCGGCGCGAGCGGTGAATTGTAGCGTGCATTCCAGATTTCGACGCCGCCCACGCTTGCCGTCACCGACGCTGGCACTCGGTACCCGGTTAACGTCGGATGAGCGAGCACCGTCAACGTGGCCGCATCCACCGCTTCGCTGCAGAACGCGTCGGGTGTGGCCGGCCGCATCCAACGCGACAGTCCGAGCGCCAGGAGGTGCAGCCCCACGTGACGCGCGAATCGAAACTCGAGACCGGGCACGAGCGCGACCCGGTCGTTGGAGAGACGCGCGCAGTGTGCGACGTATTCGTCGAATAACTCGGGCTCGAAGTCCTCGGCATGATCGGCGAGTGCGACAAACGAAATGCCTCGCGCTGCTGCGACCGCATGGATCTGCTCGAGGCTGTCGTCGCAGTCGCGCGAGTAATCGCTATGTACGTGAACGACTCCAACGCGCTCGTAGTCCGCAGCGGCGGCTGGCCTCGCGGCGGAATGCATTCAGCCGGCCAGTCTTGGCGCCCGCGCCGCCGTCGCGCGGGGCGAGGCTTCTGACAGCACCCGCGAGCACGAGGTGAAATGAAAGTCAGCGAGCAGGAGCTGCAATTTCGGCACAGTCGTGCGCAAGCCGCGCGAGTGCCGCATCCGCGCGAGGAACGGCAACGTCCGGTGCGGCAGCTCCGAATCGATCTCCCAGCAGCGAATGAAAAAGACGCCCGGAATGCCGCTGCGCGCGTGCTCGCGCAGTACCCGGCGCGTGACCGCGTACGGAAAGTGGCGGAAGTACTCGCCGCCCGCGGCGGGAATGCGGAAGCGGCCGACGCGCGCGGTGGCGAGCGGAAATCGCACGAGCGAACCGGTCGGCCGCCGCACGACGTGCGGCACGGGGAGCGCGTCGGCCGCGCTCGCGCGATCCGCGGCACCGAGCGGCGGGGCTCGCAGCGGCAGAAGGCTCGAGTCGTACCGGTATCCCTCGTCGAGCAGGACGTCGAGCGCCCAGTTGTCGTTCGAACTCGCGGAGAAATCGGGCGCGCGGTATCCGATGACCGCGTGGCCGCCCGCGTCCTCGAGCGCGGCCTTGCAGGCCCGGGCGTCTTCACGAAACTTGTCTGGGCGGAGCGCCTGTTGCGGACGATGGCACCGGCCATGAGCGGCGACTTCGTGACCGCAGTCGACGATGCGGCGGACGAGGCCGGGATAGCGCTCGGCTACCGAGGCCAGTACGAAGAACGTCGCGCGCGACTGCGAGCGTCCAAGCAAGTCGAGCATGCTATCTACGTTGCGCTCGATGCTGCTCGGGTGTTCGCTCCAATCGATCGATGGATCGCGGACGTAGCCGTGTGCGTGCGCGAAGTCTTCGACGTCCACCGTGAAGACGTGCGCGTTTCGCGTGAGAGGCCGCGACGTCACCGGCACGCCCCTGCGCGGCGACCGACGCTGGGACGGATCGAACCGCAGGCGCGGGAACGACCTCGGGCGGCGAGTATTTTTTCGGCGATCACGCGACTCGAATGAGCAGGGGAACGGGAGGGACTGCGTGCCCCGATAACGCAAGCGGTGCGCCGCGCGACCTCATCACCGCGACGGCGCGTTGAGGAGTGCATGCCCGCGAGACCCGGTGCTTGAATGTCGGGTGGCCGACGTTTTTTCGCACGCGGCGCGTGGTAGCACCGCACCATGTGTCGTGGTCGCGCAACACTCCCGCGCCGCTAGTTGCTCTCGGAGACGCTCCGGGCCCGCCAACGCACAGCGCGAGCGCACGTAAGGCGAACAGCCGCAAGCAAAAGGGGTGTCCAGAGTCTGGCTCCGGAGGTATAATGGCGGTCTTGGAATTGCCATGGGAGAGCGCACGAATTG
>JBDUCS010000357.1:0-4081 GCA_040003335.1 Gemmatimonadaceae bacterium
GCGGCCATCGTCCGGCCGGCGGGGTCGGGCTCGGTGCGCGGCACCGGCGCCGCGGCACCGACGGCGACCGAGACGAGCGCGAGCGACGCGATGAGCACGGCCGACTGCCGGCGGCTCGGCGCGCCGCGGCGCAGCTCGGGATCGAGAATGGCTAGCATGCGTCCCTCGAACTCCTTCCGCCGCGCCATCGCCATCGCCACGGACGGCGTCGAGTCGCGCCGCACGGACGTGACGATCTCCAGCAGATGCTCGGCGTAGTCCGTCGCGCGCGTCCCGCAGGCGAGCGCGAGATCGTCGCATGCCCGTTCGCTTTCGGAGCGCAGCCGCTTGGCAGCCGTCCAGACGAGCGGATGGAACCAGTAGATGGCGCACGTGAGACGGCCGAGCGTGTGGCCGGCGAGATCGTGCCGGCGGATGTGTGCGAGCTCGTGTAGCAGCACGGCGCGCCGGCGGTCGAGCGACCACGAGTCGCACTCGGCGGGAAGCACGATCGTGGGGCGCAGCACGCCACAGGCGAACGGCATCTTCGCCTCGTCGCTGCGCAACAGGCGCGGCGGCTCATCGAGCCCGAGGCGATCGGCGACTTCGTAGAGCGGTGCGCGCCAGTCCGGCGTATCGAGCGCACGGCCGTGCCCGACGATGCGGCGAACGGCGAGACTCGCGTACGCGAGCGACGCGCCGATGGCGACGACGACGGCCGACCACACCGCCAGCAGGACGACGAGCGGATCGACATCGCGGAGCGGCGGGACCAGGCCGGACATCGCTCGCCGCGGCGCCGGCGTCGACGGCATCGGGGACGCAGGGTTGGGCGTGCCCGTGAACATGCGGCCGGCACGTTCGCCGCGATCTGGAGTCGTCAGCGTCGTCGTGGGAATCGCGCGCGGCACGGGCGGGAGAACGTGCAGGCGGAGCGGTCCCCAGGCGGTGAGCGCGGGGATGAGGAGCAGTGTGCCGAGCGTGACGAGCCACACGAGATGCCGCGTTCCCGCCGACGCGCGCCGCATGGCGAGCGTGATGCCGAGGGCAGCGACGAGGATAGTGGTCGCCTTGGCGAGCAGGAGCAGGAGTGGCGTGTTCCACGACGAGATCATGTCTATCTCCCGCTCTGCCGAGCGCGGCGGATCGACTTGCGGAGCCGCTCGATCTCGGTTTCGCTCATGTCGACGTCGGACATGCGGAGGAGCGCGGTCACCGCTTGCTCGGGTGAGCCGGCGAAGTAGGTGCGGACCATGTGGGCGAGCACGTCTTCGCGCGTGGTCTCCGTCGGCTGGGCCGGCGAGTAGATGTAGCGCGGTCCGTCTTCTTTGTAGACGATCAGCGCCTTCTCGCCGAGGATGCGAAGCACGGACCGGACGGCGGAATAGGTCGGCGGATCGGGGAGCTCGTCCATAATCTCGGCGACCGTCGCCGCGGCGCGGCGGTGCAGGATGTCCATCACCTGCCGTTCGCGACGGGAGAGTGCGGGCGTCTCAGGCTGCTGCTTGGGCATGGGGCACCGTTTAGTGTTGAAAAATCAACTGTGCTGATATTTCAACAATGGCGTCGGAATGTCAAGGGTCAGTTGTGTCAGCGGCGCGTGGACCTGAGCGTCGTGACCAACCGGTAGAGGAGCAAGACGGCGGCGACGACGAGCGCGACCCCGAAGTAGCTCCACCTGTCGGCCGCGCGTCCGGCCGCGGACGCCGACGGGTAAATCGTGAGCTCGCGGATCGCGTCGCTGTCCCCTGGCACCAGCCGGCTGTGCTCGCTTCGAGCTAAAAGCGGTACGTCGCCAAACCGGAGCGCGAGCGGCTGGAGACCGGGCAATCCTAGATCGAGCGTGTCGGCGGTCGCCGTCGCGTCCGCTGGAATCGTGTAGCGCCCGCGAACGTGAACCACGAGCCCGAGCGCCCAGCGCGATCCGTATCGCTGTCCGGTGGTCCAGTCCACGCGTCCCGAGTCGGCGGTCACCACGAGGTCCGAGAGCACGGTCGGACCGCGGAAGCGCACACGCGCCCCGACGAGCCCGGAGTCGGCCAGCTCTCGCTGAAAGATCAAATACCGCGTCGAGTCGCGGCGCGATCGCAGGAGCGCGCCGATCTTCATGTCGAGCTGATGCGTCTCCCCGCGCACGACGGCGTGATCGCGCACGACCCAACGCTGCGCGAACACGATGATCGCGGCGACGATGAGCACGAACTCGGCAACGATGTACTTGACGATGGTCGACTGTGGGAGCGGCATGCGGCCTCGGTGCGCGGGCGTTGACGGTCGTGCGGATTTACGCCGGCATTGAAACCCGTTTTATCGTTCTTCATTCGTTGTTGTCGATGTGCTGTCGGTTTACGGCGTCGCCGACGCTCCGGGAACAATCCCCTTGTGGGCGCGGATCGCGTTCTCGCGCATCACCCAGCGGGCGAGCTCCTGGGCGCGGTCGCGGGTGACCTCGCCGTCGCGCATCATGTCGGTGAGCGCGATCGCGAGCGCGCCGCGCGCGGTGTTCGCCGAGAGGAGCGCGACCTCTTCCCAGCCCTGTCCCGGCGACGCGAAGGCGTCGGTGCCGAAGAGCACTTTCTCCGGCTCGATCGCCAGCCACTCGCGCAGCACATTGGCCAGCGACCGCGCCGGCGTAGCGAAGGTCATCGACGAGATGTCGGCGTAGACGTTGGGCTTGTGCATCATCGCCAGCGTGTTGCGCGTGAGCGGCCACCCGCCGTGGATAATGACGAACGTCGTGCGGCGCAGCGATGTGTCGTTGAAGACCGACTGCAAGAGCAGCGGGTCGCTCCCCCGCGCCGAGTAGAATCCGCCGCCGCCGTCGGTAGCGTGAATGTGCACCGCCATGCCGAGCCGCCCCGCCTCGCTCGCGATATAGTAGAACAGGTGATCTTCCAGCGTCTTGTATTCGGCCCGTGTGGGTGCGCCGCCGCGGGCATAGCGCGCGTAGATACGCGCCGCGTCGGCCGCCGACGACGGCTCGAAGTCGAGCGAGCGGAGATACGCGGCCTCGAACTTCACCGCGACCGCGCCGCCCGCGCGCTGGCGTTCGAGCGTCGGGGTCACGACGCGTCGCCGATAGGCGTCGAGGGTAGCAGGAACCGCCGCGAGTCCGAGATCGCGAAGGTAGCGCCGTAACAACGTCGTCTCGAGCGGATAGAGCGCGCGCGTGTCGGGCGTGCGCGCGGCCTCGCTGCGCGTGTCGAGTGGGAGCATCAGCGCGTCGGCGAACGGCACCCATCGAAAGCGCTGGCCGAGGCCGGCGCCCATGACGATCCGGTTGGCGAACATGACATCGATGCCCGCGCGGTCGAGCGCCCAATCAGGAAAATGGTCGCCCTGCTCACGCGCGACTCGCTCTCGCGCCGCGTTCAGCTCCGCCATGTGCGACGCGAGCGTGTCGGCGTAGCGATAGCCGTAGAGCGCGCGCCATCCGGCCATCCACTCCGGATTCTCCGGCCGCAGCCGGTACGGCGCGCCGGACGGCGGCAGTCCGTCGAGCGGCAGGGCATCGAACTCGGTGTCGGGCGCGGCGCGAGGCGAGACGACCCGCATCGGATGCGCGTGGACGTCGACGGCCTTGATCGACGCGATGTACGAGAGGATCGCCGAGTCCACCGGCGCTTGCGCCGACGCACCGGGCGCGAGCGCCATGGCGAGGAACGGGAATGCTGCGAGCGTGCGCCTCACGAAGTGCCCCGCTTGGGCAGGAGTCGGCGCGGACGTTACGAAGCGCGGCGGTCGCGCGCAACTCGCGCCGCGACCGGCGCGGATGACCTTCCCGATTCAGCGCGGCTTGACGGGGAGCCGGCCGGCCGCCGAATCGATCGTGCGGCCGCTGGCGACCGGCGCGCGGCCGACGGGCGCTCGCGCGATCATCGATGCGCCGACCTTGTCGATGTCGCGCATGAAGACTTCGAGGCCCAGGTCCGACAGCGTGCGTGAGTAGCCGGCGACGAGCTGTTCGTTGTAGCGGTCGAGGTCGAACGTGAACGGATCTTTCGGATCGAGATCGACGATCTGCATCTCGGCGTCGAGCATCATCATCTTGCCGAAGCGAAGCGTGCCACCCTTGTAGAACATGTAGTTGGGCGACTTCAGG
>JBDUCS010000071.1:0-13749 GCA_040003335.1 Gemmatimonadaceae bacterium
ATGGACCCTCGTAGCGCCTCACACGTGCTGTCGCAGATAGGCGAGCTCCTGGAGCTACGCGGCGAAAATCGATTCAAGGCGAGGGCGTACCGCGTCGCTGCCCAAGCGGTGCTCGGTGTCCAGGCCGACGACCTCGCGCCGATGTATCGCGACGGTTCGCTCGCTGGGCTCGCTGGCGTCGGCCCCGCGACGATGAGCGTGCTGGGCGAGCTCGTCGAGACCGGTGAGTCGGCGTTCTTCGACCGGCTGCGCGAATCGACGCCCGAGGGACTGGTCGAGATGATGCGCGTGCCCGGACTCGGCACGGCGAAGATTCATCAGATCCACGAAGAGATCGGCGTCACCTCGCTCGACGAGCTCGAGCGTGCCGCGCGCGACGGGTCGCTGGCCACGATCAAAGGCATTGGCCCGAAGACCGCCGAGCGAATTCTCAAGGGGATCTCGCAGCTGCGTGCCACGGGCGACTACGCGCTCTTCCCGCAGGCGCGCGTCGAGGCACAGCGACTGCTCGCGGCGGTCGCCGCGCATCCGGATGTGGTGCGCGCCGCGATCGCCGGATCCGTTCGACGCCGCAGCGAGATCGTCCGCGACATCGACATCGTCGCCGCGTGCACCGGCGCGCCGTCGGCGGCCGCGGCGTCGTTCGCCAACTCGCCCGGTGTGCGCGACGCGATCGGCGTCGGCTCGCGATCCGTCTCGATCCGATTCGTCGATGGCACGATGCTCGACCTGCATTGCGTCGAGCCCGAGCACTTCGGCGTCGCCCTCTGGCGGGCGACCGGGAGCGCCGGGCACGAACGGGCGGTACGTGAGCTCGCCGCGACCCGCGGACTGACGATCGATGGGGACGAGCTGCGCGACGCGTCGGGCGCGAGCGTCATCGCCCTCGACGAGGCCGCGCTCTATGCCGCGCTCGGACTCGGCTACATCGAGCCCGAGCTGCGCGAGGGCGACGGCGAGATCGCCGCGGCGGCGCGTCACGCGCTCCCCGCGCTCGTGTCCCTCACCGACGTGCAGGGCGTGCTGCACTGCCACTCCCAGTACTCCGACGGCAAGGCGACCATCGCGGAGATGGCCGCGGCGGCGAAGGCGCGCGGATGGAGCTACCTCGGCGTTTCCGATCACTCGCAGTCAGCATTTTACGCCGGAGGCCTCAGCGTCGCGCAGGTGCTCGAGCAGCACGATGAGATCGACAGGGTCAATGCGTCGATGCGCGACTTCCGCGTGCTGAAGGGCATCGAGGCCGACATTCTCCCCGATGGACAGATCGACTACGACGCGGCGCTCCTCGACCGCTTCGACTACGTCATCGGTTCCGTGCATTCGCGATTCGGGATGGACGAGCGCGCGATGACCGACCGCGTTCTCCACGCTCTCGACGATCCGCACCTGACGATACTCGGCCATCCCACCGGCCGGTTGCTTCTCACGCGCGAGCCGTATCGCATTGACCTCGAGGCGGTGTTGCGCAAGGCGGCCGAGCGCGGCGTTGCGGTCGAGCTCAACGCCGATCCGCGCCGGCTCGATCTCGACTGGCGGTGGTGCCGCACGGCGAAGGAGCTCGGCGTGTCGATCGAGATCGGGCCCGATGCGCACTCGATCATCAGCCTCGACTACGTGGAGATCGGCGTCGGCATCGCGCGCAAAGGTTGGCTCGAGGCCGGGGACGTGTTGAACACCCGCTCGGCCGACGAGGTATTGGCCCACGCCCGCGCGCGCCGGTCGGCATGAAGAAAAAGTTCAAGGCGCCCAAGCCGACACGCACCAGCAAGCGGATGGCAAAGAACAAGAGCGAAGCGTCGAAACGCGTCGCCGCCAAGGCGCCGCAGGTCGGCGGCCGCGCAAAGACCACGCAACCAATACGTCGCCCGGCGGCCGGCGCGACGGAGACCTACGACGCGCTCTTTGCCGCGTATCCGACCGCGCATTGCGCGCTCGATCACCGCTCGCCGTTCGAGCTCGTCGCGGCGACCATCCTGAGCGCGCAGTGCACCGACGTGCGCGTGAACATGGTCACCCCTGCCCTGTTCGCGAGATATCCGACGCCGGGAGCGCTCGCCGTGGCGAAACAGGAGGATGTCGAGGAGCTGATCAAGAGCGCGGGCTTCTTCCGCAATAAGGCGAAGAGCCTGATCGGCATGGCGCAGGCACTCGTCGAGCGGCACGGCGGTGAGGTGCCGCGCACGATGGAGGAATTGACGCGGCTCCCTGGCGTCGGCCGCAAGACGGCGAATGTCGTGCTCGGCAACGCGTTTGGCATGAACGAAGGCATCGTCGTCGATACGCACGTCACGCGCTTGAGCAACCGGCTCGGCTGGACGACGACCGAAGACGCCGTGAAGATCGAGCAGGAGCTGATCCCGATGTTCCCGCGCGAGAATTGGACGATGCTCTCCCACTTGCTGATCGATCACGGACGAAGCATCTGTGATGCCCGGGCCCCGAAGTGCGGCGCGTGCTTTCTCGCTGCGCGATGTCCGTCGCGACGGATTGGGGATTGACGCTCGATCGTTGCGGATCGAGCGATGGTCTTCCGCTCCATGATCTTTTCACCCTTCTCCAGACCCCTCGTGCCTAAGACCTACTGGCTCGTCAAGAGCGAGCCGAACTGCTTCTCGTGGGACGATTTCTGGAAGCTCCCCAAGCGCACAACGCACTGGGATGGCGTGCGAAACTATCAAGCGCGCAACTTCATGCGCGACGGAATGAAGAAGGGCGATCTCGTCTTCTTCTATCACTCGAGCGCCGAACCCAACGCGATCGTCGGCATCGCCGAAGTCGTGCGCGAAGCGTATGCCGACCAGAGCGCGTTCGATCCGAAGAACGATCACTTCGATCCCAAGAGCGACAGCGATGCGCCGACCTGGATGATGGTCGACCTCAAGGCGGTCGAGAAATTCGCCCGTCCGGTCACGCTCGGCGAGTTGCGACAGTCCGCCGGACTCGAGAAGATGACGCTGCTGCAGAAGGGAAGCAGGCTCAGCGTGCAACCGGTGAGCGCGACGGAGTGGGAGATCGTCGCGGCGCTCGGCGCTCGAAGCTGATCTATTGCCGAGTGCCGAGTGCCGCTAGATTCACCGCGACTCATTGAGCGAGGCGGCAGTCGTGTCCAAGAAGGCGACGTTCGAGACAAACCGCGGCACCATCGTCGCGGAGCTGTATGACAAGGAGGCGCCCGGCACCGTGGGGAACTTCGAGAAGCTCGCCAACGAGGGGTTTTACGACGGCGTGAAGTTCCACCGCGTCATCCCGAATTTCGTCGTGCAGGGCGGCGATCCGCTCTCGCGCGACCTTCCCGCGGGCAATCCGAAGATCGGAACCGGCGGCCCGGGCTGGCACATCAAGTGTGAGACGAAGGGCAACCCGCACACGCACAAGGTGGGCGCGCTCTCGATGGCGCATGCGGGCAAGGACACCGGCGGCAGCCAGTTCTTCATGGTGTTGGACGAGAACGCGACGCGCCACCTGAACGGCGTGCACACCGTGTTTGGCCAGATCACCGACGGGCTCGACGCAATGAAACAAATCAAGCCCAACGACACCATGACCAAGGTTCGCGTCGAGTAGGCGCGAGGAGGGGGGAGAAATGGCCGCACCACGTCCGGAGGATATGCGGGCCGGCTTCACCGGTCTCGTCATCGCCGTCGTCTGCATCGGCGCCCTCTTGTTCGGGATCGTGAAACTGACGAACGCGAAGTACTCGCACGAGGCGCCTGCCGCGACGGGCGCGAAATAGGTCCCGGCTGAGGAAGCAGCGAGAAGGGCGACGGCGATCCGTCGCCTTTTTCTTTGTACTCGTTCGTAGTGCTACATAACTGGTGCCTAGGCGGCCCTGTCTTGACCCAACTAGAAACGGCACTAAGTTACTGACCAGTAAGTTATCAATACACTCGCCGGAGGCTAAGTCTGACGTCCGAGAACTGCTCGATCGAGCCGCGCTGGCGGCGACTCCCGAGCGAACGCCCCAAGCAGATCATCGACGCCGCCTTCGCCGTGTTCGGCGAGGCCGGTCTCGCCGCCGCGCGCCTCGAGGACATCGCCAAACGCGCCGGCGTCTCCAAGGGCACCATCTACCTCTACTTCCCCAACAAGGAAGCGCTCTTCGAGGAGATGGTGCGAGAGATGGTCATCTCCCAGATCGAGCGCGCCGAGCTCCGGTTCGCCGCCGGCGATCCCGATACACAGCTCCGCGAGTACTACCGCGCGCTCTGGTCGACGCTGCGCTCGCCCATCTTCGAGACGATGCACCGCCTCATGATGTGCGAGATCCGCTCGTTCCCCCACCTCGCCGAGTTCTACGTTCGAGAGGTCGTGCAACGGACGCTCCGGCTCGCCACCTCGATCATCCGCCGCGGCGTCGAGCTCGGAGAATTCCGCGATGCCGATCCAGACGTGGGAGCGCGGATGGCCCACGCGCTGTTCGTCCAGAACGCGGTCTGGGCCGCCAACCGCACGCAGTTTGCCCAACTGACCGACAGCCGCGACGACGTCCTTCTCGACCAGATGACCGAATTCGTTCTTCACGCTCTCAGAAGCCCGTCCGCACTCTCCTCGGAGCCCGACGCCACCGGCGCGGGATTGCTATGACCAGCACGTATGCCGTAGTCGCACGCGTCGTTGTCCGCCTTGCCGTCCTGCTCCTCGCCGGTGCAGGGTCGCTCGCGGCACAGGCCACCGCGCCAACGCGTCTCTCGCTTGGCGACGCCGCCCGATTGGCCGCGCGGCAGAATGCCGGCGCCGAGCAGGCGCGTTTCCGCGCGCAGCAGGCCGAGGCGCGAATAGCCCAGCGTCGTGCCGACATCCTCCCCAACGTCTCCGCCGTCGCCGTGCAATCCGGCCGCACCTTCAACTCGGCGACCTTCGGCATCGACTTCCCGTCCGTGCCGGGCCAACCGCCGCTGTTCGATCGCAACGGTGAAGTGATTGGGCCCAACAACGCCTTCGACGTCCGCGGACGCGTGAGCGAGAACCTGATCGACTTTGGTGCCTACTCGCGCATCAAGAGTGCTCGCACCTTCGCCGCCGCCAGCACCGCCGATGCCGCGAGCGTGGCCGAGCAGTCGGCGTCGCAAGCCGCCGTCGCGTACCTCCGCGCGCTCCGTGCCGACGCGCAGATCCAGGCGCGCATGGCCGACTCGGTGCTCGCCGACTCGCTCCTCGGCATCGCGCGCGAGCAGGTCGCCGCCGGCGTCGGCGTCGGTCTCGACGTCACGCGCGCACAGGCGCAGCTCGCCTCGATTCGCGCACAACTGATTTCGGCGCGAAACGAGCGCGATCGCTCGCACCTCGATCTGCAGCGCGCCGTCGGCCTGCCCGCCGACGCGCCGATCGTTCTCAGCGATTCGCTCGACCGGCTGCCACTCGGCGACGCGCCAGGAAACGAGGCCGAGCTCGTCCGGACGGCGATGCGCTCCCGACCCGACCTGCGCGCCGCGGCGTTGCAGCTCGACGCGGCCAACGAGCAGGTCACGGCCATCCGCGCCGAGCGGCTGCCGACGATCGGTATCCTGGCCGACGTCGGCTTCATTGGCGCCGCGAACAAGAAGTTTTCCGGGGCGACGCACCTCCTCGATACTTACACCTGGGCGTTGCAGCTGTCGCTCCCGATTTTCGAGGGCGGCAGGCGCGA
The DNA here is from genome assembly GCA_040003335.1 of Gemmatimonadaceae bacterium. Classification (GTDB taxonomy): domain Bacteria; phylum Gemmatimonadota; class Gemmatimonadetes; order Gemmatimonadales; family Gemmatimonadaceae; genus JALZAE01. The sequence continues at coordinate 5,630 of JBDUCS010000071.1, forward strand.
GGGGCGCATTCAGGAGCAGCGCGCCGTCGCGAATGAAGTCGCGACGCGCCGCAGGGATCTCGAGCAGGCCGCGGCGATCGAAGTGCGCGGCGCGCTGCTCGATCTCGCGTCGGCGCGCGAGCAGGTGGGCGCGGCGCGCGAGCGACTTCGCCTCGCCGAGCAGGAAGTCACCCAGGCGCGCGACCGCTTCCGCGCCGGCGTGGCCGGCAACGCCGACGTGATCACCGCGTCGCTGCTCCTCAATACGTCGCGCACCCAGCTCGTCGACGCGCTCGCCAACTACCAGTCGGCCCGGCTCGCGCTCGCGCGCGCCGAGGGTACGACGACCACGCTTCCCTAAGACTACCGATCACCGGAACAAGACCATGGCCACGGCAATTCAGAACGATATGGACAACGACGCGCAACACGACTCGCGCCCGGCGAACGCTCCCGAGGTCGCACCTCCCGCCTCCGGCAAGCGCCGCATCATCATCGCCGTCGTCGCGGTGCTCGCCCTCCTCGGCGGCCTCTGGTTCGCGAAGCGGTTGAGCTACGGCCGCGCACACGCATCGACGGACGACGCCCAGGTGGATGGGCACCTCATTCCTATCGCGACCAAGATCGGCGGTTACACCGTCGCCGTGAACGTCGCCGAGAACCAGGCCGTGAAGCAGGGCGATCTCCTCGCGGCGATCGACAGCTCCGAGTACAAGGTTCGACTCCTTCAAGCGCAAGCCGATCTGGCCACGGCCGTGGCGGCGACCGGCAACGGCCGCAGCACCGGGCAGGCCGAGGCGATGGTCGCGCAGGCGACCGGGCAGCGCGGCTCCCTCGACGCGCAAATCACCGTCGCACGCGCGAACCAGCAGCGGGCGCTCGCCGACCTGCAGCGCTACCGGGAGCTGGTCGACAAGCAGATCATCTCCCGCCAGCAGCTGGACGCCGCACAGGCCTCGGCCGACGCGGCGACCGCGAATCTGCAGGCCGCGACGCGGCAGGCGGGCGCGGCCGGGGCGACGGTCGTGAACGCGGAAGCAGGTGTGCGCGCGGCGCAGGCACGGCTGCTCGCCGCGCAGGCCAACGTGCAGAATGCGCAGCTCCAGCTCTCGTACACGCGCGTCACGTCGCCGGTGAGCGGTCTCGTCTCGAGGAAGCTCATCGAAGTGGGGCAGCTCGTGCAGCCGGGCCAGCAGCTCCTCTCCGTGGTCGCCGATACCGGCGTTTGGATAACGGCCAACTTTAAGGAGACCCAGCTGACCGATCTTCGCGTCGGCCAGACGACCAGCGTGGAGGTCGACGCCTACGGCGCGTGCGAGGTCGAGGGGAAGGTCGAGAGCATCGGCGCGGCCACGGGCGCCAAGTTCGCGCTCATCCCGCCCGACAACGCGACGGGCAATTTCACCAAGGTCGTGCAGCGGGTGCCGGTGCGGATCGCCGTAACGAAGGGATGCGGCGCCGACCGTCCTCTCCGTCCCGGCATGTCGGTGGTCGTGCACGTCGAGACGAAGAAGTAACCGATGGCGACGAGCGCGCGGGCGTCGGGTGCAAGTCGGGTGTCGACTGCTGGAGTGCGCGACACGCCGCTCGCGGCACGCGACGCCCGAGAAGAGGACCGGTACAAGAACAAGTACCTGATCGCGATCGCCGTCACGCTCGCGGCGGTGCTCGAGCTGATCGATACGTCCATCGTCAACGTCGCAATTCCCGACATGATGGGGAACCTGGGCGCGACACTCGACGAGATCGCGTGGGTCTCAACCGGCTACATCATCGCCAACGTGATCGTGATCCCGATGTCGTCGTGGCTCTCGGCGTACTTCGGGCGGCGGCGCTACCTCACGGGGTCGATCCTGCTGTTCGTGGCGGCGTCGTTCTTCTGCGGATCGGCGACGACCCTGTACGGACTCGTCTTTTGGCGCGTCGTACAGGGCATCGGCGGTGGCGCGCTCCTCTCCACGGCGCAGGCGACGCTGTTCGAGGCGTTTCCGCCGCGCGAGCAGGGCATCGGCCAGGCGATCTTCGGCGTGGGCGTGATGGTCGGGCCGACGCTCGGCCCCACGCTCGGCGGCTACATCGTCGACAATTACCAGTGGCCGTGGATCTTCTACATCAACGTGCCGCTCGGCATTCTCGCGGCGATCCTCGTACTGACCTACGTGCGCAACGCGGCGCACCAGGAGCGCGCCGACCGGATCGACTTTCTCGGTATTCTCCTGCTCACGCTCTGCGTCGGCTCGCTGCAGTGGATGCTCGAGCGCGGCGAGCGGTACGACTGGTTCGAGTCGCGCTTCGTCGTCGGGCTCGCCTTCACATCGGTCACGTCGGGGATTCTCCTCGTGTGGCACGAGCTGACGACCGACGAGCCGGTGATCAACTTCCGCGTGCTGAAAAGCCGACAACTCCTCGCCGGCGTCGCGTTCGCGTCGTTTCTCGGGCTCGCGCTGTACAGCTCGGTATTCGTCCTCCCGATTTTCCTGCAGTCGCTGCACGGCTTCACGGCGTGGCAGACGGGACGGGTGATTCTTCCCGGCGCGCTCGCATCGGCGGCGACGATGGCCGTCGTCGGCCGGAACGCGAACCGGCTCGACGCGCGGTACACGGTCACGGCGGGCTCGGCGCTCTTCTTCGCGGCGATGTGGATGCTCTCGAAGATCACGCTCGACGCAGGCGCTGGTGACCTCTTCTGGCCCCTCATTCTGCGCGGTGTCGGTCTCGGCCTGATCTTCGTTCCGCTGACGAGCGCGTCGATGGCGGAGCTCAAGGTGAGCGAGCTGGCGCAGGGCACGGGCCTGTTCAACCTGACACGCCAGCTCGGTGGCTCGCTCGGCATCGCGATCATGGCGACGCAGCTGTCGCGCTTCCAGGTGATGGAGCGGTCGCTGATCGGGGAGCACGTGAGTGTCGGCGATCCAATGGCGATGCAGCGGCTCGACATGATCAGCCGCGCGCTCGTCGCCAAGGGCATGAACGCGATCACGGCCAAACAGCAGGCGCTGTCGATCCTCGACCGGCAGCTCGGCGCACAAGCGAACGTGCTGGCGTTCTCGAAGATCTACGTCATCAGCGGCGTGCTCCTGGTCGGCGCGCTCCCGCTGCTGTTGCTGTTCAAGACCGGGCGGGGACGAGGCAGCGTGGGACCGGCGCACTGAAGAGAGTCGTCAGTCGTCGGTCGTCGGTCCTCAGTCTCCACCCTCGTCGCACGCTCCGCACGCTCCGCACGCTCCGCGCTCGCCCTCGCCCGGCGGCGGTTTTCTCGTCACCTTGCACGCAGTTCTCACCACTGACCACCCGCCGCTGCGATCGAGAGACTCTATGCTGCCGTCCCGAGAATCCGCGCTCGAGCTGATGCACGAGTTCACCGCGTCGCCCTCGTTGCGCGGCCACATGCTCGGCGTCGAAGCGGCGATGCGCGCGTACGCGACTCGGTACGGCGAGGACGTGGAGGCCTGGGGGCTCGCGGGGCTGATGCACGACTTCGACTACGAGCGCTACCCCAACGCGGCACACTCGGCGACGGAGGAGCATCCGGCATACGGGGTGCGGCTCTTGCGCGAGCGCGGATATCCCGAGGATGTGCTCGAGGCGATCATGGGGCACGCGCAGTACAGTGGCGTGCCGCGAAGCTCGCGCATGGCGAAGACACTCTTCGCGGTGGACGAGCTCGTGGGGCTGATCACGGCGACGGCGCTCGTGCGGCCCTCGCGCAGCGTGCACGAAGTGGAAGCGCGCTCCGTCCGGAAGAAGATGAAAGACAAAGCGTTCGCCCGCGGCGTGAGCCGCGAGGACGTGACCAACGGCGCGTCGGAGCTCGGCGTCGACCTCGACGAGCACATCGCATTCGTGGTCGCGGCGATGCAGCGGAGCGCGGACGCGATCGGGCTCGCCGGCGCACCGGCCGCGCTGCCGCCGTCGTGACGCCGCGCGACCTCGACGGACTCAACGCCCAAGGCCGGCGGCGCGTAAGGATGACGATAGCCATTCGGATCCGAGATGACCGCTGCGGTGCGACTCACCATTCCTATCCTGCCCGTGACCGAGCCGCCGACTGAGTCGCCGGCCCGTGTCCACGAGCGCGAGCTGGTATTGTCGGCGCAGCGTGGAGATCGGGATGCGTTCGCGTCGCTCGTTGGGCTGCACAAGCAGCGCGCGTACGCGGTCGCGCGCGCGATCGTCTTCACGCACGAAGACGCCGAGGACGCGGTGCAGGAGGGGTTTCTTCATTCGTACAAAGCGCTGGCGCGGTTCCGGCCCGAACAGGCGTTCGGCGCGTGGCTGCACCGGATCGTGGCCAACGCGGCGCTCGACATCGGCCGGCGGCGGAAGGTGCGCGCCGCGGAGTCGTTGCCGGAGACGATTGCTGCGCCGTTTCGCGATCCGGCGGAGCACGACGAGCTGCGCCGGCGGCTCGAGCAGGGGCTGGGCCGGTTGGGGGATCGACAGCGCTCGGTGATCGTCCTGCACGATGTTCAGGGCTTCACGCATGGCGAGATCGGGGAGATGCTGGGCATTCCCGAAGGGACCGCGCGGTCGGACCTCCATCACGCGCGGGCGTCGCTGCGAAAACAGCTGGCGGACTTACGGAGCGTAGAGCGATGACGGATGCACGCATTGGCCCGAATGGGCGTGAAGATGAGCTGACGAGCGGGCTGCGTGAGATCTACGCGGCGCCGGCGGAGCCTCGATACTGGGCGGAGCTCGAGGCGCGCATCATGGCGCGCATCGCGGGCGACGACGCGTGGTGGCTGCCCTTTGGCGACTGGGTGCGCGTCGGCCTCGTTGCCGTCGGCGTCGCCGGGATGGTGGCGGTCGCCGGACTGGTGCGCGCGCGCCAGGACGAGACGCGCGTCGCGGTCGAGACGATCGTCGACACGCCACGCGAGCTACCGCAGCAGATGGCGACCGGCACGACCGGATTGTCGGTGCCGGAAGCGACGCTGCGCTACGTCATTCAACCTTAGGGAGTCGCCATGCATCGCTCGAAGGGGCTCGCGCTGTCCTTTCTGCTCGGCGCGTTGCTCGTCGGCGGCGCGCTCGGCTTCACCGCCGATCGCCTGGTCGGTCCGCATCGCAGCGCGCGCACGCGGGTGGAGATGCGGGAGCGCGTCGCCCGCGAGCTCGAGCTGACGCCGGCGCAGCGCGTCGCCGTCGACTCGATCCTCGAGAAGCGGCATCGGGACTTTGAGGCGACGATGGCGCCACTCCAGCCGCGGCTCGATAGCATCCGTCACAAGACCCAACAGGACATTCGCCAGCTACTCAACGACGGACAGCGGCAGAAGCTGGACGTGATGATGAGCAAAGACACCTTGAAGGCAAAGAGACCATAGTGATGAAGCGTGTGCTCTGCTGCGCGGCGGCGCTTGTCGCGCTTCCCGTCACGCTGGTTGCACAGACGCAGCCGGCCGCCGCCGCCGCCGCCGCGACCGCCGCGGCGAGCCCGCCCGACACGTCGCGCCCGATCTCGCTCGCCGAGGCCATCCGGCTGGCGCAGCGCGTGTCGCCGACCGAAGTGATCGCGCGCAACGCGATCCGCTCCGCCGACGCGTCGGTGAAGAGCGCGTATGCGGCATTCATCCCGTCGGTCAGCATCAGCGTCGGCGCCGGCTACACGCCCACCCTCTCGTCGCGCGTCGACCAGGCGACGGGAAAGCTGATCCAGCCGGCGAAGTGGACCGGAAGCGACGGGCTCAATCTCAACGTCAACTTGTTCGACGGCGGCCGGCGCTACTTCGGCATCGGCACGGCGAGGGCGAACGTCGCCGCCGCGCAGGCGAGCGAAGTCTCGGCGCGTTTCAACGTCGGGCTCAGCGTACAGCAGGCGTTCTTCAACGCCCTCGCCGCGCGCGAGTCGGAGAGCGCGGCGAAGGCGCAGCTCGAGCAGGCGCAGCAGCAGATGGCGGCGTCGATCTCGCGAGTGAGCGCGGGGGTCGCAACGCGGTCCGATTCGCTGCGCTCGTTGATCCAGCTGCAGAACGCGCAGCTCGCGCTGCTCCAAGCGGCGAACAATCTCGAGACGGCGAACGCCCAATTGACGCGGCTGACGGCGGCGCCGTACAGCGTCACCGCGTCGCCCACTGATACGCTCGACAGCGGGCCGGCGCTTCCCGACAGCGCCGAGCTGTCGCGGCTCTCGGCCGTGGGGCCCGCCGTTCTGCAGGCGAGGGCGAGCGAAGTCGCCGCGCGCACGGCGGCGAAGGCGGCCCGCACGCCGTACCTCCCGACGCTCGATGCGTCGTTCGGCCGCACGGGTACGGGAAGCGACATCGCCTACGGCTATCAAAAGGACTTCACCTACCAGAGCGCGCTCCGCTTCAGCTTGTCGTATCCACTGTTCAATCAGCTGCAACGCGAGCAGCAGCGTGTGCAAGCGGACGTCGCCGCGGCGAACGCCGACGCCACCCTCCGCGACACGCGGCTGGGCGCGCAGCAGCTGCTGGTGCAGAATCTCAGCGCGCTCCGCACGGCCGACGTACAGGTGAAGGTGCAGACGGCGACCGTTGCCGCGGCCGAGGAGGACCTGAGGGTCCAGCAGCAGCGGTACAACCTCGGCGCATCGACGCTGCTCGACGTGCTCACGTCGCAGACGCAGCTCAACCAGGGCCGCGCCGCTCTGATCCAGGCGCGTTACAACCTTCGCGTCGCCAAGGCGCAGATCGCGGCGCTGATCGGCCGCGAGTTCTGACCAATGGCCAAGCGTGACGTTGGACATCCGACGTCTGACCTCTGATAGCTGCTGAAACCACCGCAGCGCGATGGCGCGCTGACTGAAAGGAGAGAGTCGTGAAGAGATTCGTCGGGCTCGCCGCCATGTCGTTGGCGCTGGCCGCCTGCAACAAGGGCAAGAGCGACACGATCAGGATTCAAACCATCCCCGTGGGACGGCAGTCGATTCGTCTCGATGCGCAGGCAACCGGAACGGTCGAGCCGATCAACGTCGTCGAGGTGAAGTCGAAGGCCTCGGGACTGATCACGAAGATGACCGTCGAGACCGGCGCGCTCGTCAAGCCGGGCGACCTGCTCGTGCAGATCGACACGCGCGATGTGCAGAACCAGTTCAACCAGTCGAACGCCGACGCGCAGGCGGCGCGCGAGAATCTCAAGATCACGCTGGCGCAGAAGAAGCGTTCGGACGACCTGTTCACGGGCAAGATCATCACCGCGACCGAGCACGAAGCCGCGGTGCTCGCCGCGAGCAACGCCCAGGCGCAAGTGGTGCGAACCGAAGCCGCGCTCGACCTGTCGAAGCAACGCTTGGAGGATGCGACGGTGAGGGCGCCGGTCGCCGGCACGATCATCGACAAGACCGTGTCGCTCGGCACCGTGATCACCTCGGCGACATCGGGACCATCGGGCGGCACGACGCTCCTCAAGATGGCCGACCTCACGCGGGTGCGCGTGCGCGCGTTCGTGAACGAGACCGACATCGGCCAGGTGCAACCGGGCCAGGAAGCGCGCGTCACGGTGGACGCGCACCCCGACCGGCCGTTCATCGGCAGCGTGGAGAAGATCGAGCCACAGGCGGTCGTGCAACAGAGCGTGACGATGTTCCCCGTGCTGATCAGCGTGTCGAACCAGCAAGGCATGCTCCTGCCGGGCATGAACGGCGAAGTCTCGATCCTGATCGAGCAGAAGGACAACGTGCTCGCGGTGTCCAACGATGCGATCAAGAATCCGCGTGAGGCGGCGATGACCGCGCCGATGCTCGGACTCGAGCCCGCGGCCGTGCAGAAGTCGATTCAGGATCAGATGCAGCAGGGGGGCGGGCAGCGCATTCGCATGATGAACGGCCCGGGCGGCACGGCGTCGGCACCGCCGGCGGCGAACGGCAAGGTCTCGTCCGTGTCGAAGGGCGAGGTTGATCTGGCGCCGCAGCAGGGCGCGCAGGGCGGTCAGGGCGGCGGATTCCAGATGCCCGACGTCACGCCGGCGCAGTGCGACGCGGTCAAGGCGGCGTTTACGAAGCATCCGGAAGCCGACGCGAAGATCTCCGGCATTCGCGAGAAGATGCGCGCGCCGGATGCCGACCGTGCCGCGATCATGACCGAGATGCAGAGCGTGTACACGTCGATCGGGCTCGACGGCCGCGTCGCGATGGCGTGCCGAATGAAGGAGCGTCAATCGCAGGGCGGCGGTCAGGG
>JBDUCS010000358.1:0-4049 GCA_040003335.1 Gemmatimonadaceae bacterium
AGCCCCCCGGCCCCCAGTCCTATGCTGTATCTCTGCATACCCGCCTACAACGAAGCGCCCACGGTCGGTCTCGTGCTCTGGCGCATCCGCAAGGTGTTCGAGGAGCACTCCCGCGAGTACGAGGTGATCGTGCTCGACGACGGGAGCACCGACGCGACGAGCGAGACGCTCGAGCCCTATCGCGACGTCATGCCGCTGACGATCCTCCGCAACGACGAGCGGGGAGGCTACGCCGCCGCAATCGACACGCTCGCCCGCGCCGCGTCCAAGAAGACCCGATATCCGCGGCGCGATGCGGCGATCTTCATGCAGGCGGACTTCACCGACCAGCCCGAGCACGTGCCGGAGCTCGTCAAGCGCTTCGAGGGCGGCGCCGACGTCGTCGTCGCCGAGCAGGACGGCGTACCGGCCAACGAGCCGACCGCGGTGCGCCGTCTCCGCGCTGTCGCGCGCTTTCTCGTCCGCGGCGCAGCGAAGGTCGACGGCGTTGACGATCCGTTCGGATCGTTTCGGCTCGTCCGCATCGCCGTGCTCCGCGATTTGATCAAAGCGCGCGGCGACACGCCGCTCGTGAACGGCGCGGGGTGGACGGCGAATTTGGATTTCTTGCTCGCGCTACGCCCGTTCGCTCGCCGCGTCGAAGCGGTCGCGCTCGGCGCGCGCTACGATTTGCGACCACGCAACACCCGCGTGCGTCCGTTCGCGGGCGCCCTTGACCTCTACAAGTTCGGCCGCGCGCACCGCGCCGGCCGCGTCGATACGAGCCCGACATGAATCGTGTGTTGATCACCGCACTCACCCTCGTCCTGTCGGCCGCGATCGGTCAAGCGCTGGTCGGCCAGGAGCCGGTCAGCGCGCCATTGCAGGAGCCCGGACAGCGCGTCCCGTTCGGCGTCGGCGAGGTGTGCGTGTACGACATCTACTTCGGGCCGATTCGCGCGGGGAGCGGCCGCGCCGAGATCGTCGGCATCGAGGACATGCGCGGCCGACCGGCCTATCACATCGTCTTCACCCTGCGCGGCGGGACATTTTTCTACAAGGTCGACGATCGGTACGAGAACTGGATCGACACCGCCACGCTCGCGTCGCTGCGCTACGTGCAGCACATCCACGAGGGCGGATACAAGCGGAACACGACCTACGACATCTACCCGGAGCGCGCGGTCTACACGGAGAACGGCGGGCCGGAGACGGCCAGCGTCAGCAATCCGCTCGACGACGGCTCGTTCATCTATTTCATCCGCACCGTACCGATGGACGTCGGCCAGCGACACGAGTTCCAGCGCTACTTCAAGCCGGATCGCAATCCGGTCATCCTGCAGGCCGTGCGCAAGGAGCGCATCGACATCGCCGCCGGAAAATTCGACGCGCTGGTGATTCATCCGACGATCAAGGCGAAGGGCCTGTTCGCCGAGGACGGGCGCGCCGAGGTCTACCTGAGCACGGACGCGCGCCGCATCATGCTGGCGATGAAGACGAAGCTCTCGTTCGGCTCCCTCAACCTCTATCTCAAATCGTACACCCCCGCAAAGACGGCGATCGCGCCGACGCCGATCCCGTGACGCCGCCGCCCGAGGCCGATCTCGCCTCGGTGCGCACCGTTCCGATCGCCCGGCGCCCGAACAAGGTGCGCGCCGAGGAGTTCGCCAGTCCACCCGGCGCGAATGCGAGCTTCTCGGCGTTTTATCGTTCGCTCCCCGACGTGCTCGTCGCGCGCGATTTCCGGCGCGTCGTCGACGCCCTCGTGCACGCGGCGACGACGCAACGCGCGGTGGTCGCGATGGTCGGCGGCCACGTCGTCAAAACCGGCGTGGCGCCCGTGTTGATCGAGCTCATGCGGCGGCGCGTCATCACGCACTTGGCGATGAACGGCAGCGCCGCGATCCACGACTACGAGATCGCGCGCTTCGGTGGCACGTCGGAAGACGTCGCCGCCGGATTGAAGGACGGCACCTTCGGCATGGCCGAGGAGACGGGTCGCGAGATGAACGACGCGTTCGTTCGCGGCATGCGCGAATCGTGGGGGATGGGCGAGTCGCTCGCCCGCACTCTCGAGGCGAGCCATGCGCTCGTGCATCCGGAGCTGTCGCTCCTCCTCAACGCGCGGCGCCTCGGCGTGACGACGTCCGTCCATGCCGCCCTTGGCGCCGAGATCATCCACCAGCATCCAGCGGCGAGCGGCGCGGCGATCGGCGACACGAGCCACCGGGATTTCCGCCGGCTCGCGGCGGCGCTCTCGTCGCTCGATGACGGCGGCGTGGTACTCAATCTCGGGAGCGCCGTGATCCTCCCCGAGGTGTTTCTCAAGGCGCTCACGATCGCGCGCAACTTGCACGACGGCCGGCCGGTGAACTTCACGACCTGCGACATGGACATGATCCGCCACTACCGCCCAAGGATGAACGTCGTCCAGCGGCCCGTGCTCGCCGGGGGTCAGGGCTTCGAGATCACCGGGCACCACGAGATCATGCTCCCGCTGCTCGCCTGGTCGGTCATCGATCAGCTGGGGACGACGGGTGGGCCGTGACCGACCGGGCCGGGCGTAGGGATTGAGTGCACAAGTTGTCCCAAGGCATAGCGAACGGCGGCTCCCGATGCTCGGGAGCCGCCGTTTCACTGTTCGTCGCTCGTCTACTCGGCCCGAACTCGTGCATCGACGCCGGGATCACGATTCACACGTGACCGTTCAGGCCCGTGGGCCATTCCAGCGCTCGCGCATGCGACGCGCAGTGTCAGGGCTCAGAATGCGAATGATGAAATACACGATCAGTCCCACGACGGCGATCTTCACGGCGAGAATCCCGAGCGCGATCAGCAGACCGAACAGGAAGCCGAGGATACCGAAGAAAAAGTTCAAGGCGAACAGCCCGAGGAGGGCGAGAATCCCGATCGTGAAGATGGTGCGAAGCATGGTAGGTTCCTTTGACGGGTGCAGCGCTCTCTACGCCCGTGCCAGCGGCGAAGTTTCAGCGTCGGCCGAGCGTCGACGGGCGGAGTGTATCGTGTCGTGAACGATTCGTCCACTTGTGCTCGATGACCGCGCGCCTGCTCGCGATGCGGGTGCCGTGAGCCTCCCCGATGTGATCGTTGTGGGAGGCGGGCTGGTGGGCATGTCGTGCGCCGCGGCATTGAGCGGGCGCGGCGTTGCCGTGACGCTCCTCTGCGAGCGGCTCGCCGGCGAGGCATCACCGGCGGCCGCGGGTCTGCTCGCGCCGAGTGTCGAGCCCGCGGCGGAGGGCGCCCACGCCTTCGCGATCGCCGCCCGCGATCGCTATCCGTCGTACGTCAAGATGCTCGCCGACTCGACGGGCACGCGTGTGCCACTGCTCCGCGACGGCATTCTCGAGATCGCCCTCGACGACGCGGGGGCACGGTCGCTGCTCGAGCGGTCACCGCACGGCACGTGGCTGTCGCGCGCGGAGCTCTCCGCGGAGGAGCCCGCGCTCGCCCATGCGGTGGGCGCGATGCGCTACGAGCTGGACGGCGCGGTCGACAATGTCGCGCTCGTGAACGCGCTTCGCGTGTACGTGGAGCTCGATCCGGCGATCGCCGTCGTGCCGGCGCTCGTGATGCATGTTCACGTGGCGGACAAGCTCACCGTCGTGACGACGGCCGATGGGGTGCGGCACGAGGCGAATCGCATCGTGCTCGCCGCGGGCGCGTGGGCCGATCGCATCGAGGGATTGCCGCGCCGCCTCCCGGTCGAGCCGTTGCGCGGACAGATGATCGCGCTCGATGGCACTCCGGTCCGCCACCCGGTCTACGGGCCGCATGGCTACGCGGTACCGCGCCCCGGGCGCGAAACAGTCATCGGCGCGACCATGGAACGGGTTGGCTTCGACGCCCGCACAACGGCCGAGGGGTTGTCCGCAATGGCGTCTACGGCGCGCGAGATTTCACCAGCCTTCCACAAGCTCGGCGTCACGCGGGCATGGGCGGGCTTGCGGCCTGTGACGCCGGACCTCCTGCCAATCATCGGCCCGGATCCGACGGCACCGGGACTCCTCTACGCATGCGGCCATTCCCGGAACGGCATCCTAATGGCGCCG
>JBDUCS010000072.1:0-13739 GCA_040003335.1 Gemmatimonadaceae bacterium
GACGTCTGCCTCGTCACGCCGCGCGAGCACGCCAAGCGCGGCGGCATCGTGTCTATTCAGCCGCGCGATCCGGTCGCGGCATCGGAACGCCTAACGAATGCCGGCGTCGCGCACTCGCTGCGGGAAGGCGGAATCCGCCTCTCGCCGCATTGCTACAATACGGCGGAAGACCTGGCGCGGGCGCTGGAGCTGATGACGAGGGGTTAGGGGCTGGGGGGCTAGGGACCGTGAGGGCGGCAGCCGCGAACGGCGAGTGAGCAATCGTCCCTAGGCCCCGGCCCCTAGCCCCTCGCCGTTACGAGGCAGTAGCTCCTCCCGCCCTTCCTCAACAACAAGCGGCTGCCGGGCAACGACGCCTCGCCGAGCGCGGTGTCATCAACGCCCAGCTTGCGGCCGTCTACCGACAGCGCGCCCTGTGACAGCAGCCGGCGCGCCTCGGACTTGGACATGCCGAACGCCGTCGCGAACGCGCCGACCGTGCCGATCACGCCGCTCGCATCGCGGGTCACCGTCGCCGTGGGGATCTCGCGCGCCAACGCATCGAGGCCCGGCGTCGACAGCGTCGACGGGTCTGCTTTGCCGAACAACAATGCTGATACTTCCCCCGCCGCGCGCGCCGCCTCCGCGCCGTGCACGCGGGTGGTCACGTCGTCGGCCAGCGCGCGCTGCGCCTCGCGGCGCTCCGGGTGCTCCGCCATCGCGCGCTCGATCGTGTTGATCTCCTCGCGCGACAGGAGCGTGAAGTACCGCAGGTATCTTCCGGCATCGCGGTCGTCGGCGTTGATCCAGAACTGGTAGAACTGGTACGGACTCGTGCGCTCGGCGTCGAGCCACACGGCCCCCGCTTCCGTCTTGCCGAACTTCGTTCCGGCCGCCGTCGTCACCAGCGGTAGCGTCAGGGCGTGCGCGTCACCGCCGTCCACCCGGCGAATGAGCTCCATCCCCGCCGTGATGTTCCCCCACTGGTCGCTCCCGCCGATCTGCAGCGTCACCCCCTCGCGGCGAAAGAGCTCGAGGTAGTCGTACGCCTGCAGCAGCATATAGCTGAACTCGGTATACGAGATGCCATCCTCCATCCGCGACTTCACCGAGTCCTTCTGCAGCATGTAGTTCACGGTGAAATGCTTGCCGATGTCGCGCAAGAAATCGATCGCGCCGAGCGGCCGAAGCCAGTCGGCATTGTTCCGCATGAGCGCGCCGTGCGTGCCGCTGAAATCGAGGAATCGCTCGAGCTGGGATCGGATGCCGTCCGTGTAGCGCTCGACGACGTCCGGCGCATTGAGCTGCCGTTCCGCCGTCCGTCCACCTGGATCGCCGATCATGCCCGTGCCGCCGCCGACGAGCGCAATCGGCCGGTTGCCCGCGCGCTGCAGATGCATCAGCGCCATTACCGGCACGAGATGGCCAAGGTGCAGGCTCGACGCCGTCGGGTCGAACCCGCAGTACGCCGACAGCCCGCCCTTCGCGAGCGCTTCGCCGAGCGTTGGGTCGCTCTGAAAGTGGAGTCCGCGCCACTGGAGCTCCGAGAGAAATTCCGTCATCCGCAAAAAGATAGTGAGCGCCGGGCGTCGAGAGGGGGTGCCTGCTCGCGCGCCCCACGGCCGGCGCCCGACGCCTGACGCCCACTTATACCCGTGTTACCTTCCAATCCGATGGCCAAAGCTTCTCGCCGCAAACCGAGCCCCTCGTGGTGGGCACGACGTCCGCGCTGGCTGCGCATCGTCATCCTCTCCACCGCCTTCCTCGGCACCTTCTCGCTCGGACTCCTCTGGACGTCGTGGGCGTTCATGTGCCGCGGCGGCTCGTGCCCGTCCATCGACCAGCTCGACGTCTTCACGCCGCACCAAACGTCCAAGCTCTACGGCGCCGACGGACGATTCGTCGCCGAGATCGGTCTCGAGCGGCGCACGCTCGTCAAGCTCGGCGACATTCCCAAGATTTTGCAGAATGCCTTCGTCATCACCGAAGACAAGCGCTTCTACGGGCATCACGGCATCGACTTTTATCGCGTCGCCGGCGCCGTCATCCACAATCTCGGCAGCGGCGGCTACGGGCAGGGTTTCTCCACGATCACCATGCAGCTGGCGCGCAACGTCTTCTCCGACCAGTTGTCGCGCGAGAAGACGATCACGCGCAAACTGCGCGAGGCGAAGATCGCGCGACAGATCGAGTCGCGGTACTCCAAGGACAAGATCCTCGAGCTCTACCTCAATCAGATCAACCTTGGCGCCGGGGCGTACGGCGTGGAGACGGCGTCGCAGCGCTATTTCGGCAAATCGGTGCGCGATCTCAACATCGCTGAAGCAGCGACGCTCGCCGCGCTCCCGAAAGCGCCCGAGCGCTACAATCCGCGCAAGAGTCCGGAGCGCGCCGTGCAGCGCCGCAACACGATCATCGAGCTGATGCGCCGCCAGGGCGCGATCTCCGACGCCGATGCGCGGCTCGCCAAGGCGTATCCGCTCAAGCTCGCCGACAAGACCGAGTCGGGCGATCTCGCGCCCTACTTCGTCGAATGGGTGCGCCGCCAGCTCGAGACCCAGTTCGGTGCCCGCATCTATACCGACGGCCTCAAGGTCTTCACCACGCTCGATGTCGACATGCAGCTCGTCGCCGAGCGCGCGATGAACCGCCAGATGCACGCGATCGAGGCCGGGAAGTATGGTGCGTGGAAGCACATGACGTTCGACGAGTTCAACGCCAAGGGACCGGCGACCGAGGCGGAGCAAGGCACCAACACGCCGTATCTGCAGGGTGCGTTCGTGGCGATGGACCCGCGCACCGGCGCGGTGCGCGCACTGATCGGCGGCCGCGACTTCGACGACTCCAAATTCAACCGCGCCACGCAAGCGCTCCGGCAGCCCGGCTCCACCTTCAAGCCGATCGTCTACTCGGCGGCGATCCACGCCGGCAAGTCACCGTCGTACATCATCGACGACGCGCCGTTCACGCTCCCCAACGTCGGCGGCGGCGGCCGCGATTGGACACCGCAGAACTACGACCTCAAGTTCGAAGGGCCGATGCCGCTGCGGCGCGCGCTCTACATGTCGCGCAACATCCCGGCGATCAAGATCGGCATGGAGATCGGCGAGGCGAGCGTGATCGAGACGGCGCACCGCTTCGGCCTCACGACGCCGATTCCCACCGGTCCCGCGATTAACATCGGCGCCGCCGACGTGATCCCGATGGAGCTGATCGCCGGATACAGCGCCTTCGCCACGCTCGGCGCCCGCGCCACGCCGACGGCGATCATCCGCGTCGAGAACGCGAAGGGGGACGTGCTGTGGGAGCCGCCGTCCGCCCGCTACGAGGTGATGGCGAAAGAGGAAGCCTGGATCATGGTCAGCATGCTGAAGGATGTGGTGCAGCGCGGCACCGCGGCGTCGGTGTACGGCTCGGGATTTCACGTGCCCGCGGGGGGCAAGACCGGCACGACCAACGATGGCACCGACGTGTGGTTCATCGGCTTCACGCCCGACCTGGTCGCCGGCATGTGGATGGGCTTCGACAAGCCCCAGACGATCATGCGCGGCGCGCAGGGGGGCCGGCTCGTCGCGCCGGCGTGGACCGCCTTCATGAGCGAGGTCTACCAGCGCCGCGCCACCCCCGCCGACTGGCCGCGCCCCGAGTCGATCGTCGTACGCGAGATCGACAAGAACGACGGCATGCTCCGGAATCCGTATTGTCCCGCCGACGTCGTGCAGACGGAGTACTACCTGCCCGGCACCGAGCCGACGCAGGAGTGCACGCTGCACAACGAGCAAAACACGCTCTTTCCGAACACCAGCGTCGACACCAGCCGCGGCCGTCGCGACACGGCGCGGGTCCCGAATCCGTTCAAGATCCCTTGACGGCGGTCCACAGTTTTCAGTTTGCAGTTTGCAGTTTGATCAGCCGATGCCAGCCGATGCCAGCCGATGTGCGGCGAACACTGTGAACGGTGAACTGGCAACGTGAACGCCAAACTCTACTCCGCACGCTACGTCGTCCCGATCTCAGCTCCGGCCATCAGCGATGGCGTCGTCGCAGTGGATGCTGGACGGATCACGTATGTGGGTGATCGCGAGAGCGCCCCCACCGGTGAGCTGGTCGAATTGGGCGAGTGCGCACTCGTTCCGGGACTGGTGAATAGCCACACCCATCTCGAGCTCACCGCGTTCCGCGGACTCTTGGACGGGCTCGGTTTCCGCGATTGGATCGTCACGCTGCAGGCGGCGAAGAGCGCGGTGATGAACGAAGCGCGCTTTCTCGACGCGGCGCATCTCGGGATCGAGGAGGGACTGCTCGCCGGCGTCACGACGTACGCGGACAGCTGCGACTCCGGCGTCGCGCTCCGAGCGATGCGCGATGCGGGGGTGCGCGGCGTCATGTACCAGGAGTTGTTCGGCCCCGACCCGGCGTACGCGGAGGCATCACTCGCCGATCTGCGCGCGAAGATCGAGCGGCACCGCGCGGCCGAGAGCGAGCTCGTGCGCGCCGGGGTCTCCCCGCACGCGCCATACACCGTCAGCGATGAGCTTTTTGCGCAGACCACGGCCTATGCGCGCCGCGAATCGCTACCCATGGCGATTCACCTCGCCGAGAGCGAGGCGGAATTGGCGCTCGTCGAGCGGGGCGAAGGCCCGTTCGCCGATGCGCTGCGCGCGCGTGGCATCGACGTTCGCGTCCGCGGTCGCTCCCCCGTCGCGCTCCTCGAGCGGCTCGGCGTGCTCGACGCGTCGCCGCTGCTCATCCACTGCGTGCGGACCACGGCCGACGACCACGCGCGCATCGCCGCCCATCGCTGCGGCGTCGCCCACTGCCCGGCGTCGAACGCGAAGCTGGGTCACGGCGTGGCGCCGCTCGTCGAGATGCTGGCGGCGGGCATCGATGTTGGATTGGGGAGCGACTCCGTCGCCAGCAACGACCGCATGAACATCCTCGACGAAGCCCGCCTCGCGATCCTCTCGCAGCGCGCAAGGCTCATGTCCGCCACCGCGCTCCCTGCGAATGCGGCGCTCGAGTTGGCCACGCTCGGCGGCGCGCGCGCGTTGCGCATGGGCGGTCGCATCGGCTCGCTCGAGCCCGGGAAGTGCGCCGACCTCGCCGCTTTCCCCCTCGAGGCGCCGCGCACCACGCCCCATCACGACCCCATCGCCGCGCTCGTCTGGTCGTCTGGTGGCTCCCGCGCAACCATGGTGATGGTCGCGGGCCGCGAGCTGGTGCGCGATGGGCGGCTCGTGCATCACGATCCATCGCGCGCGACTCGCGTCAGCGAAACAGCCGCGGAGCTTCGCGCGTGGCTCGCCCATCGCATGAAATAGGCAGAGTCACCGGCGATGCTCGAGTCGCGATCCACGATCCGCAGTCGTTAGGCACGCGATCCGCGCTCGGCGGTCGGGTCAATCTGGCACTATCGTCGTACCGCGCGTTATCATTCCGGAGCCACTCAGTCAGGCCAGAGGTACGTGTGATCGTCGGCTGTCTTGCCTTGAATGCGAGCTTCGAGCCCCTGACCATGGTCCCCATGCGTCGGGCGCTTCGTCTCGTGCTCGATGGCAAGGCCGAGATCGTCGAGGCGGACTCCGAACGTGTCGTGCGCTCGGAGCGGCTGACGCTCCCGCGGCCGATGGTTATCCGGCTGACGAAGTTCATCCACGTCCCGCGGCGTTTCCGCCGGCAGGTGACGAACACGTTCCTCTTCGCGCGCGACCACTACCGCTGTCAGTACTGCGGTCGTGGGCTCGCCGACCTCAAGGCGCGCGAATCGCTCACGCGCGACCACTTGATCCCGCTCTCGCGCGGCGGCACGAACACGTGGCCCAACGTCGTGACGGCGTGCAGCCCCTGCAACACGCGCAAGGGCAACCGCATGCCCGAGGAGATCGGCATGCATCCGACTGCCAAGCCCGTGGAGCCACACTTCGTCCACCTGAGTTGGGCGATCCGCCGCCTCACGCCGACGCAGGCCAAGTACATCAAGCTCTTTTACGGCGGCGAGACGCTGCATCAGATCGAGGCGCTTGGTGTTCGGTGATCACCGATCACTCGTCACCGAATACTTGCCGGTGCGCGCTTCGTAGTGCCGGTGCTCGCCGCCGAGTAGTTGGACGACAAGCTCCCGCACGCCGCGCGTGATGACCGTGCCGGCGTTCTTCTTTCCTTGAATTGCCGGCCGCAGCTCGCCGCGCAGCCATCGCTCCACCTCATCCAGGTCGGATACCGACAGCATCTCGACGTCGACGAGGAGGCTGTAGTAGTAGCGGTCGCTCCGCGATGGCGGCCGCATGAGAGGTTGATACGGGCGCGACAACGCCTCTTCCACCAGCTGGATCTTGTCGAACGTGCCGAGCGTCGTCACGCGATTCGATTCGATGCGCGCCACCGTATAGCGCTTCTCGAGCGGACTGTAGCGTACGATCACGTCCCACTCGATGTGGGACACCAGATCGTTGAACCATCCGCCGGCCGACCACACCTCGAGCCGGTGGTGCAGCCGCGCCGGAAATCCGTTCACTAACAAGTCCTGCATCCGATGGTCCGCGAGCAGATTCTCCTCGTGCACGCTCGGCGCATCGGCGCCGCGCGCGGCCGGCGGCGGCAGCGTCAGCTCCACCTTGCCGTCTCGTTGCGCCCAGGCCGCCGCCGGCGCCGCCGCGAGGGCCGCACCGAGCGCGAAAACGTGAACGAGACGTCGCACGGGCATCACATCACGGGCTAGAAGCGGTGCCGCAGGCGAACGAAAAAGTTCATCGGTTCCTTCGGCTCGCTCACTGCCTTCGCCACGAAGAAGCCGATGAAGTTGAAGTCGAGCCCCACACCCACGTCGCCCTGAAACGTCTTGAGCGGGGGAAAGGCCGCCTCTCGATAGTGGAGCTCGCCTAGCCGGGCGTCTCCGCCGACGAGCCAGCCACGCCCCATGTCGCCGAACAGCACCCACTGCGCGCCGTGATCGACGTCGAGAAACCAATCCTCGATCTCACCGTGGCCGTGCGCCTGCAATCCGAATCCGCCGCGCAGCTCCAGCTGCGCCAGCGCGATGCGCTCGCACAGCGCCGCCTTCCCTGCCAACGGGCCGTACGCGCTACACGTCATCACGTCGACCGCGCCCGGCGTATTTCGGAAATCGAATCCGGGCAGCGTTCCGGGTCCGCCGAGCGCGAGTCGCCGCTCGAGCGGCAGCGGATCGCCGCCCAGTCGCCCGCCGAGCACGAGCCGCATGTTGAGCTGGCCCGTGGGCGAGAGCCGGTTGTAGCGGCGCAGGTCGAGAAAGCCGCGCATGTACGTCACTGGCACCGGCGGACCACCGGACGACATGCCGCGCGCCAGCAGCGAAAACGGCGACAGCGTCACCGCCGGGCTCGACCCGCGCTCCGCCTCGGCCACGATCCACCAACCGGTGCGCGGATTCTGGTCATCGCTCTTCGTATCGATCTCGAGCGCGAGGCTGCCGATGTGAAAGTGACCCGCGTCCATCTGCGGGTTCGCCCGCCACGCCGCATCGTTGGAGAAGAGGGAAAACGGCGACCGGTCGCGCCGGTCGGTCCACACTTCATCCGCGAGCGTGAAGGTCAGCGCGACCCCGTGTCCGTTCTTCAGGGTCAGCGAGCCGTTTCCCCCGTGCCGGTTGTAGTAGTCGCGATAGTCGCGACGGAAAAAGAACGACGCCAACCCGATTTCCGTATCGCGCAGCTGCCAGCGTTCCGTCGGCTCGACAACGTCGTACAGCCGGCCGCCGACGGCGAACTCCCGGTCGTGCGCGTCGGACAACTTTGCCGTGACGTCGTGCCCGAGGTTCTCCGACGTCCAGCGGAAGTTGTCGACGGTGCGGACGACGCCGAGCGCGTCGACGCGCAGCCGGGCCCGGTCGTTCCCCAGCACGAGCGATGGGCCAACCTCGATCGGTAGTCCCTCGACGCGGTTGTACGAGCCGCCGATCAGCAGCGGACAGATCGGCGAAACCTCGCGGCAGTGCAGCTTCCGCAGCCAACGCGTCGGCGCTCGGTGCCCCGTGTCCGGCACCACTTCGCCGATCTCCGCGACTATGCGGTCGCCATCCGCGTGGTACCGCAGCTGTGGCTCGAAGCGCTGCACCTGTCCGCCGATCGTCGCGACATCCTGCCCGCTCACACGTCCGCCAATGACGATCAGGTCGCCGTCGATCCTCGCGCCGCGCTCGAGCGTGACGTCACCATTCACGATGAGCACGCGGCCCGTCACGCGTCCCGCGATCGTCACCGGTCCTTCCAACACGGCCACGTCGCCCGCGACGATCTGATCGGCCCGAACCACGAGGGCGCCCGTCGCGCGCACCGCGGCCGGCGCGTTGAACAGCCGCGCCACGTCCGCGGCAATTGCCGGCGGCAGCGCTCCCTGCGCTCCCAGCGCGCGCGCGCCGAGTGCGAGCACGGCGCCGATGCTGATGAGATGTCGACGCATCGAGTTGTCCTGTAGGATGAAAAACGCTGCCGGTGAAGAGGACCGCGAGTCTACACCACCAACGGCGCGCGGTGCGCGTGCCGAAGAGTATGTGCCGCGCCGGAGGCCGTCACCCCGCTCCCCATCCGACACCGAGACGTCGCATGCGCCGGTACAGGTTGGGGCGGTCCGTCTTCAGACGCCGCGCCGCCTCGGCCACGTTGCCGCCGGCCATCGACAGCGCCCGCGTGATCAGCGTTCTCTCGAACTCGTCGAGTGCATCGGCGAGTGGACGATCGAGCTCGGCGGGGTCGGGGAGCGCGGGCGCCACGTCGTGCGCGCGGCCGTTCACCGGCAGCACGGCACCAACGTCACGTTCCACGACCTCGTCGCCCGGATGGAGAATCGCCAGCCGCTCTACGATGTTCGCCAGCTCGCGCACGTTGCCCGGCCAGCGGTATCGCCGGAGCGCCGCCAGCGCCCCGTCGCTCCACGTCGGGGCCGGACGGCCGCTGCGCGAGCGGTAGAGCGCGGCGAAGTGTTGCACGAGGGCGACGATGTCGTCGGGGCGGTCGCGCAGCGCGGGAATCGTCATCGGAATCACATTGAGCCGGAAAAACAGATCCTCGCGGAACTTGCCGTCGCGCGCCGCGCGCTCGAGATCCATGTTCGTCGCCGCGATGATGCGCACGTCCACCGGGATCGGCTGCCCGCCGCCGACGCGCTCGATCTCGCGCGCCTCGATCGCGCGCAACAGCTTCGCCTGCGCCTCGGCGCCGAGGTCTCCCACTTCGTCGAGCAGTAGCGTGCCCTTGTTGGCGAGCTCGAAGCGGCCGATGCGACGGTCGGTCGCGCCGGTGAACGCCCCGCGCTCGTGTCCGAACATCTCACTCTCGACGAGGTCGCGCGGAATCGCCGCGCAATTCACGCGCACGAACGGGCCATCGCGCCGCGCGCTCCCGGCGTGGATCGCGGCCGCCACGAGCTCCTTGCCCGTGCCGGACTCGCCCATGATCAGCACGCGCGCGTCGGATGGCGCAACGCGCTCGATCATCTCGCGCACGCGCGCGAGCGCGGGACTCGGTCCGACCATGCGGCCGGCGAGGCCGAGATCCTCGCGCAGCGCCTGCGCTTCGCGGCGCGCCTGCCGCAGCTGGAGCGCCGTGTGCAGCGTGACGAGCACGCTCTCCGGCGTCAGCGGCTTCTCCAGAAAGTGGAACGCGCCGAGCTTCGTCGCCTTCACGGCATCGGTGAGACCGGCGCGGCCGCTCATCATCACGACCGGCAGATGCGGATAGCGCGCGCGCAGCGCGGCGAGCGCGGTCATGCCGTCCATCCCCGGCATCATCAAGTCGAGGAGCACGGCGTCCGGCTCTGCGTCGGCGGCCGCGGCGAGACCCGCCGTCGCGTCCGGCGCTTCGCGCGCATCGTATCCCTCGGCGCGCAGCAGTGCGCCGACCATGCGCCGGATGTTCGGCTCGTCGTCGATGATGAGGATCTGTGCCATTAAGAGGTTGGCTCAGCGCTCGAGCGTCGACTTGTCGGCGAGGAGCTTGGTGGTGAAGCGCTGACCCTCGGAGATGCGCTCGACTTCCACCGCGACCGAGTCGATGGATGTCTGTAGCTGGGCGAGGGTGGCCTGCACCGCTCGCAGCTCGTTGAGGCTCGCGCCGGTCGGCTTCATGAGCACGCGCTTCGCCCACACGCCGATCACGACGAAGCCGGACACCGAGCCGAGGATCGTCGCCATCACGATCATGAACTTGTGGACATCTTCCATCTAGACCTCACGCCTATCGGAAGGAATCGCGACGCGATCGGAAAGGAGCTTCGTCGTGAAGCGCTGTCCTTCCGAGATGCGCTCGACTTCGATCGCGATCGCATCGACCGCTTGCTCGATGCGCGCGATGCGCTCGTCGCTCGCGGACGACACGGCCGGACCCCGCTGCGCTTGGTCGCGGTGGTTGAGCCACCATTTGAACCAGAGCGTCGGCATGCCGAACGTGAAGACGATACCCACGACGGCGACGATGGTCTCACCGAACTCCATGAATGCCTCGCGTGCGTTACGTCGGACCGCCGCCGGCGGCGAGTCCGCCCGCGGCCTGAGTCCGCTCTGACAACAACTTCGTGGTGAAGCGCTGCCCTTCCGAGATGCGCTCGATCTCGACGGCGATGGCGTCGATCGCCTGCTCCATGTGCTCGAGCCGCTGCGTCACTTCGGGTGGAATCTTCACCTGCTGCGCGCCGCGCTCCATGCGGTTCGCAAACACCTTGATCAGCGGGACGACGATCGCGACCGCCGTCCCACACATGATCGCGATCGCGCCGACTTCAGGTCCTGACATCATTGCCATTCTCCGCGCCGTGTACCGGAAGGACGAAGCGAATCTCCGTCCCTTTGCCCTGTTCGCTCTCCGCATCGACGGATCCGCTGTGGGCGAGCACCGTCTGCCGCGCGATCGCCAATCCCAGCCCGGTGCCGCCCGACTTCGAGGTAACGTACGGATCCCAGATGCGGGCCAACCGGTCCGCTGCGATCCCGCATCCCCCGTCGCGCACGGCGAGCACGATCGCCTCAGGCGCGCCCGCTCCATTCGCCCGACGGCGCGACACGCGAACGTCCACGCCGCCGCCATCCTTGCACGCCTCCACCGCGTTGATCAGTACGTTCGACAGCGCGCGCGACAGCGACTCGTAGTGGCCCCGTACCATCGGAAGCGCCTCTTCCACCTCGATCGACAGCGGCGTACCGTCGGGGACGATCGCGCGCGCCGCGTACCGCGCGAGCTCGCCGATGTCGACATCGGCGGGCGCACCCTCGGGGAGGCGCCCGAACTGCGCGAAGCTGCGCGCCATCTCCTCCAGCCGCTGCGACTCGATCGCCAACACTTCCACCACGTCGCTCAGCTCCGGCGATACGCCACGCCGTAGCCGGTCGACCGCGAATCGGATCGGCGTGAGGGGGTTCTTGAGCTCGTGCGCCACGCGGCGGGCCGTCTCCCGGAACGCCGCCAGCCGCTCCGCTTCCAGCTCGCGCTCGCGGCCGACCTCGAGATCGGCGGCCATCGCGCGCATTCGCGTTCGCAGCAGCTCGAACTCCGGCGCGCCACGCCGCGGCGGTCCGCCCGGAACCGGCTGCCCCTTGGCTATCAGGTCGGTCCATCCGACGAGCTCGCGAATCGGCCGGCTGAGCTGACGGCTCAGGTGTCCGGCCACGCGCGAGGCGAGGAGCGCGAACAGCGCCGATCCGACCACGGCGACGACGAGCACCATCGTCGCCGCCCGGTCCGCGAGAAAGCTGACCCGACGCGATTGGGTGAGCGACGCGGCGAGCTCCTGCTCGTGGGCGTTCACCGCCGCCCGCTGCTCGCGCGTCAGCGGGGCGGTGCGTACCGCCGACATCGCTCGCTGGCCCGACTCCGCGACCCGGTCCCACGCTCCGCTGCCGTTCAACATCAGCGTCTCGCGCAGAGCGGTCGCCCCTCCGAACATCAACACGGTCGATGGCACCGCCGCGAAGAGCACGAGGTAGAGGAAAACCCGGGTGCGAAAGGCGAAACGCTTCACAGGGGCCAGTACGCTCGGTGGGAGGGGTAGTTTCAGAATGCAACACCCGACCGCAACACTTGGGAATAGGCAGTCGGCACTCGGCCGTCAACTACTGACGGCGAAGGCCGAATGTCGCACTATTGGTCCTGCCATGAAGACACACACCTCGTATCTCACGTTCACGACCAAGAAGCGCCATGAGATCATCGACATCACCGACGAAGTGGAGCAATGTCGCGCCGCATCGGGGATCGCCGAAGGAATGGTGCTCGTGAGCGCGATGCACATCTCGGCGTCGGTCTTCGTGAACGACCACGAGCCGGGCCTGTGGAAGGACATTCTCGATTGGCTCGAGGGCCGCATCGCGCCGTGGGAGCCCACGAAGTACCGGCACAACAGCGGCACCGGTGAGGACAACGCAGCCGCGCACCTGCGGTCGTTGGTGATGGGTCACGAGGTGATCGTGCCCGTCACGAATGGAAAACTGGATTTCGGCCCGTGGCAGCGCGTCTTCTACGGCGAATGGGACGGCCAGCGCCCGAAACGCGTCGTTCTCAAGGCGATCGGCGAATGAGCCGTCAGTGCGCCCGAGGTCTTTCAGCACTCCTATCCCCGGCAGCCCGAACCCGGTTAGCTTTAAGTCCGTGAATCAGGGGACCCTGGCCCGCACCACAACAGCGCGTGAGAATGGGGCCCTGAGGATCGAGGGGAGTAGCGCGACCGGGAGGATGAGCTCCGCGCGCACCCCACAGTGGACGATGTCTGCGTGATCGGTGTCCCCCATGCCATCATGGGCGAGCTGGTGTGCGCGAGCATCGTGCCGGTCGAAGGCGCGGTCATCACTGACCGACTACAAGACACCCGATCTCGTTCGCTTCTTCGATGCCTTCCCCGATGATGGGCGGTGGGAAGGTGAAGCGGCGGGAGCTGGAGCGAGTCTCTCGCTCAAGCGCACAGCGTTGAGCACGCACGCGTCGGATCCGGCGATAATCGCCCAAGATCGCGCGAGTGGGCCAACCCCACGCGACATGTCCGGCTGCGTGCCGGGCACCGACAACTGAAAAACACCGACATGAGTTTCCGACCACAGCGTCCGGGCGCACAGCGCCCGCCCGCGATCCCGATTCACCGCGGCCCGCAAGCGGCCGGCATGATCAGCACCTCCCCGCAATTCCACCACGCGCCGAACGCCGCCCTGCTCATCGACTTCGACAACGTCACGATGGGCATCCAGAAGGACCTCCACGGCGAGCTCCGCAACCTCCTCTCGTCCGACATCATCAAGGGGAAAGTCGCCGTCCAGCGTGCCTACGCCGACTGGCGCCGCTATCCGCAGTACGTCGTGCCGCTCACCGAAGCGTCGATCGACATGATCATGACGCCGGCCTACGGCTCGGCGAAGAAGAACGCAACCGACATCCGGCTGGCGATCGACGCGATGGAGCTGATCTTCACGCGTCCCGAGATCGGCACGTTCATCCTCCTCTCCGGCGACTCCGACTTCTCGAGCCTCGTCATCAAGCTCAAGGAGTACGGCAAGTACGTGATCGGCGTGGGGATCCGCGAGTCGTCGAGCGACCTGCTCGTGATGAACTGCGACGAGTACTACAGCTACAACTCGCTCGCCGGCCTCGTGAAAAACTCCGAGGAAGAGCAGGAGCCGCGCGATCCGTGGGAGCTGGTCGTCGAGGCGATCGCGCGCATGAAGCGCAACGGCGACGTGATGCGCTCCGACCGTCTGAAGCAGGTCATGCAGGAGATCGACCCGCAGTTCGACGAGAAGAATCTGAACA
>JBDUCS010000359.1:0-4047 GCA_040003335.1 Gemmatimonadaceae bacterium
TGGGCCGCAAGATCACGATCGACTCCGCAACGCTGGCGAATAAGGCGCTCGAGGTCATCGAAGCGCACCACTTGTTCGGCGTCCCCTACGACCGTATCGACGTCGTCGTGCATCCACAGAGCGTCGTCCATTCGTTCGTGGAGCTGGTGGACGGCAGCGTGCTGGCACAGATGGGCGCGCCGAGTATGGAGCTCCCGGTGCTGTACGCGCTGACGCACCCCGATCGTCTGACGGACGCGGCCGTGCCCTCGTTCGACCCCGTCGCGCGATCGCCCCTCACGTTCGAGCAGGTGCGCACCGCCGATTTTCCGGCCCTACGGCTCGGCGTCGCCGCGGGACGTCAGGGCGGCGCGGCGCCGGCGGTATTCAACGCCGCCAACGAGCAGGCGGTCGCGCTCTTCCTGGATGGGCGGCTAACATTCGGGGACATCCCGCGCGCGATCGAGAGCGCGCTGGGGGCGCTCGGCGCGATGGATGGCGCGACACGCGAGTCGTTGCTCGCCGCGGACGACGAGGCACGGCGACACGTGCGAGAGAGGCATCGATGCAACTGATCGGTCAGGTGATCGCGGTGGTTCTCGTGTTCGGGATCGTGGTGTTCGTCCACGAGCTCGGGCACTTCCTCGCCGCGAAGCGCGCGGGCGTTTTCGCTCCGCGGTTCTCCATTGGATTCGGCCCGGCGCTCTGGAAGCGGAAGTGGGGCGAGACCGAGTACGTGCTCGCCGCCATCCCGTTGGGCGGCTACGTGCGCATGGCGTCGCGCGAGGATGACGCGATGGCGGCGATCGAAGGCGGCGGCGAGACGGGGTTGGCGATTCCGCCGGATCGGTACTTCGAGGCGAAATCGCTTCCGGTACGCGTGAGCATTCTCGTCGCGGGCGTGACGATGAACATCGTTCTCGGCTTCGTCGTCCTCACGCTCGTCGCCTACAGCGAGGGGCGGCAGTCGCCGCCCTCGCGCGTCGTGAGCACCGTCGCTCCGATCGCCGAAGCGCCGGCGCTGGCGACGGCACTCCTCGCCGGCGATACGATTCTCTCGATCGATGCGCGGCCGGTGACGAATTGGGGGGACGTGCTCACCGCGTTGCTCGAGGGCCATGCCAATCCGTTGCGCATCACGACACAGCGCGGCGAGCAGACGATTGCGCTCACCGGCAACGCAGACAGCGCGAGGCTGCAAGTCGCGCGCAGCGTGCGGTGGGCGACACCGTCGGTGCTCGGCGACGTGTATCCCGATGGACCCGCTGATCGCGCGCGACTGTTGCCCGGCGACTCGATTCTCTCAGCCGCCGGCGAGCCGGTGCGGACGTGGGAGACGTTCGTGCGCCGCATCAAGGACTCGCCGGACAAGGACATACCGCTCGAGATCTCGCGCGGCGGCACGCGCATGCAGCTCGTGGTGCGCCCGCAGGGGCGCGCCGAGAAGATGCGCGACGGCACCACCCAGACGGTCGGCAAGATCGACGTCGCCGAGCCGATGGCACGCGAGCCGATCGGGGCGCGCGAGGCCGTCTCCGACGGCTGGCGTCAGACGTGGGGGATGGCGGGCCTGATTGTCGTGACGGTGAAGCAGTACTTCAGCGGCGAGATGTCGCTCAAGACGCTGTCCGGACCCGTCGGTATCGCGCGGCAGGCCGCCGCCTCGGCCCGGCTCGGCTTCAAGTGGGTGCTGGTCTTGCTCGCCGCGCTGAGCATCAACGTCGCGGTGCTCAACCTTCTGCCGATCCCGATCCTCGACGGCGGCCAGATCCTGATGAACGTGATCGAGAGCGCAAAGGGCTCGGCGTTCACGATGCGGACGCGCGAATACATTCTTCGCTTCGGCTTCGCGGCCATCGCGCTGTTGTTCGTGATCGTGATGTACAACGACATCGTGCCGGGCGTGACGCGGCTCGTTCGCAGCATCTTTCAGCGCTAGCGGTGCGCATGCGCCGCATTGCGCCGCTCGTCGTGCTGGCCGTGGCGTTGGCCGCGATGGCGCCCGCTTCTTCCGCGGCGCAGCGCACTTCAACGTATCGCTACGAAATCTCCAGCGCGGGCGACTCGACGTTCGCCTTCGCCGTTGGCGGCGATTCGGTGTGGATCCGTCCCGGCTCGTTCGGCATCGCCGTGGATCCGCGGCGGCACGACGTGTTGATCGCGCGCTTTCGCGTGCTGGGCGTGACATCGGGCGCGGCGACCGCGCTGATCACGGGGCAGACGACGCTCGTAACGGCGGACCACGTGGCGCTGCTCGAGCGGCCGGAGATGGCGGGTCCGCGATTCTTCCGGCGTCCGGCGTTCTGGGGCGGTCTACTGCTCGGCGGCGCCGCCGGTTACGTGCTTGCGCACAACAGCCACTGACTCGCGGCGCCGCTACTACTTCGGTCCGCAGAGCATCGTCACTTTCGGGCTCGTCGTCGTGCCCGCCTCCACCTTCACTTCGCCCGTGAAATCCGCGCACTGCGCCGCGGAGAAGTGGAAGTCGTACTTGCCGACGGGCAGCGTGAGCGGCGCGGGAAGCGGTGTGCGACCACTCATCAGCACGGTGCCACTGGGATCGCTCACGGTGTAGCGCGCGCTCTCGGGCTGCGGCGCCAACGCCAGCAGACCGCAGGGGCGCGGCGTGAGGTTCACCGTCGTCGCGTGTCCGTTCGAGAGCGGCACGCGCTCGCTGTCTCGCGCGGTAGGACAGTTGGGAAGCGTCGCGATCGTCGCCGCGACCCAATGTGTGCCGGGCGAGATAGTCGTACCATGCCAGTTCCCCTTGCCGACCGCGCGCCCCGAGACGGTGATTGTCGCCTGCGCAGGCGCACTGACCTCGAGCTCAGGTGGCTTGGCCGCGGGGGCCGCGCCGGCTGGCGTCGTTTCGCGCGGCTGAGGCGTCATCGTGAATGGCGGCGCGGGCAGCCGTGCGGTGTCCATAGGGCGCGGCGGCACGCGTGGCGCGATGGCGACAGTTTTTGGTCTCCCGGCGGCAAACGCGGACCAGGCGGCGAGGAGTACGATCGCCGCGCCGCCGGCGGCGAGCGGAACACGATATCGGGACAATGCGCGCGGCCACCGGTCGACCGGCGGCGGGACGACGGCGATGATGGTCGTCGTCGATTCCGGTGTGTCGCCCGACACGAGCATCGACAGCTCGCCGCGCAGGGCATCCGCGTTCGCGTATCGGTTCTCCGCTTTCTTCTCGAGGCAGCGCAGCACGACGGCCTCGAACGCGCGCGACAAATCCGTGTTCAGCTCGCGCGGCGACCGCGGCGCGTCCTCGATCTGTTGGCGCGCGACGTCGTACCAATCGTCGCCGGTAAACGGGAGCTTGCCGGTCGCCGCGCGATACAGGCTCACGCCGAGCGAATAGATGTCGGAGCGACCGTCGAGTGGCTGGCCGCGCGCCTGCTCCGGGGAGAAGTATTGCGGCGTGCCAACGACCATGTTCGTCGCCGTGTCTTCGCTGGCGATCGTGCTGGCGCGCGCGATGCCGAAGTCGGCGACGATGGCGTTGCCATGATCGTCGAACAGGATATTGTCCGTCTTCACGTCGCGGTGGACGACGCCTTCGCGGTGCGCGAAGGCGAGCGCGGCGGCGACGTCGGCGCCGATCTTCGCGACCATGCGCTCGGGAATCGTCTGCATCACGCGCAACCGTTCGCTCAGGTTTTGCGGGAAGTAATCCATCGCGAAATAGACCGCGTCGCCATCTTTGCCGACGCCCAAGATGCGGATGATGTTCGGATGGCGGAGATGACTCGCCGTCAGCGCCTCGCGACGAAAGCGAGCCTCAAAGGCGGCGTCGCCGGCGAACTGCGGCTTGAGCACCTTGATGGCGACCGGGATGTCGAGCTCCGGGTCCCAGCCGCTGTAGACCCACGCGAAACCACCGGCGCCGACAGCGGCGTCGATTCGGAAGCGGCCGAGGTGCCGGCCTGCGTACCGTTCAGGCAAGATGGGCGGCCTTTACAAAGGTGTCGGCGGGCAGTAAGCTTCTATGCTTCAATGGATTGAGCGCTGCCTGGGTCCCCTCGCAGCGAGACGCCACGAGAATATACAACATGCCCTTCGAAAAAG
>JBDUCS010000073.1:0-13699 GCA_040003335.1 Gemmatimonadaceae bacterium
TCCGGTCTTGTCCAACTGCTCGAGCGACTTCTGCATCGAGTTGCCGATCACTTGCAGCCGCGCGAGCCGGAGTGGATCGAATTGTGGATCGAACGGGCTGCGCGACGCGCCGCCGCCGACCTCGAGGATCGCGTCGAACTTGTACGCGATGACCTTTCCCGATTTCGGATCGCGCCACGCGCCTTGATGCGCCAGCGCCCTGTTGTTCGGCCACGCGCCCTGCGGCAGCGCGAACGTGCGGACCTTATATCCGGCCACGGCAGAGTCGATCGCCAGCTGCCCGCGGGCGATCTGCTCTTGCACGAAGGCCTCGGGATCTTTCGAGTGCTTCGCGTCGCGCGACAAGTTCGCATGCCACAGCGTGTGGTCGCACAGCTCGAACCCCTGTTGGGCGAGCCACTTCACCTTTTGTAGGCGCCACTCGCTTTTCTGCCCCTGCACGCCCCGGTCGCCGAAGAACGCGTGCCCGACGGCCGCCGCCGGCAGCATGCAGAACGTCGCCTTGTTCGACCAGCCCCGATGCGTCTTGGCGAAATCCATCCAGATGCCGACGGCGCTGGTCGGATCGATCTCGAGCTTTCCGTTCGTCTCGACGTAACGGAATTGCTCGGGCGACGCATCGTCGAACGTGAAGACGACGGGCGACAACCCCGCCGGCACGTCGATTTTCCTGTCGACCATCTCCGACACGGTGATGGGCCGGTAGCCGTTCGCGTAGAGGTACTCGAGATCGCTGAGGAAGTGCTCGCGCGTGACCGAGTAAAAGCCCTCGTGATCGCCGATGAGGTGATACTCGAGCACCGCAATGCGGCCGAGCTTGTTCGGCGCCCGTGACGGTGATTGTGGTGCCGTGACGTCGCGCGCGGCTGCAACGCGCACGACGGGAACATCGCTGCCGCGGCACGCGCCAAATACGACCCCGCAGAAGGCGGACAGCATCCCGACGCGTGCACATCCTACGACTGAAGGCATCCAGAATAATCCTGTCAATCCTGTTAATCGTGTCCAAAAAGGAACGGAGAGAGTTCCGCCACCAATGATCACTCTTGCCCCCACCCTGTCAAAGAGCTTCGACAGGATTAACAGGATTTACAGTATGAACCCTTGGGCACGATTGCCCGGGTGCCGGAAACCATCTATGGCCTCGCCCGGTACTATGAAATGTGACCGCGCCCACGAACGACTTCCCGCGAGAACCCGAATCGCCATCAGGTGGATGGCTCGTTCAGCTGCGCGACGACGGCGCGACGCCGGCGCGCGAGTGGATGCGCCGGCGCTGGAAGTCGTTCGCGCTCCTCGTGCTCGCGGCCAGCGGCGTCGTCACCTTCGATGCATGGTTGGGCACCTGCGGCTTCGCCGGCTGTCCATCGGCGGGAGACATCCAGGCTTTCCGGCCGGCGGAAGGGAGCCGGGTCATCGACCGTACGGGCGCTCTCGTCGGACGGCTGGAATACGTGCGGCGGGTGAACGTGCCGCTCGACCGGATTCCGCTCCACGTGCGCCAGGCGTTCATCGCCACCGAGGACCGCCGCTTCTACAAGCATGGCGGTGTCGATTGGCGCGGCGCGGCGCGCGCTGCGCTCCGGAACGTTCGGGAGATGCGCTGGCGTGAAGGGTTCAGCACGATCACGATGCAGGTTGCGCGCAACACCTTCACGCGCGGCCACGCCAACGAGCGCTCGCTGAAGCGCAAGCTGGTCGAGCTCCGCATGGCGCGGCTGCTCGAGCGCCATCTGACGAAAGACCAGATTCTCGAGCTCTATCTCAACGTCATCTACCTGGGCAACGGCGTGTACGGCGTCGAGGCGGCGAGCCGCGACCTGTTCGGCAAAAGCGTCGGCAAGATCACGCTAGACGAAGGGGCGATGCTCGCCGCCCTTCCGAAAGGCCCGTCGATCTACACGCCGCGGCGCGACGAGGAGCGCGCGACGACACGCCGCAATCTCGTGCTCCTGCTCATGACCCGCGAAGGCTACCTCACGCCGCAGCGCGCGTCGCGCGCCATGCAGCGGCCGATGCATGTCGCGCCCGAGGAGTGGCGCCCTTCGCAGGTGAACTCGTACGCGCTCGACGCGGTGCGCAGCTTCGTCGACTCGGTGCTCGGAGGCACGCGCGACGTCGGCGATCTCGCCGTCTTCACCACGCTCGATGTCCGCGCGCAGCGCGCCGCCGAGCGCGCGGTGAGCGCGCAGGCGATGACGATCCAGCGCGAAAGCGACTGGAGCGGGCACTCGCGCGGCGAGCACGTGCAGGGCGCGATGGTCGCGCTCGATCCGCGCACGGGCGAGCTGCGCGCGCTGGTCGGCGGTCGCGAGTACGAGCGCAAGGGATTCAACCGCGTCTTCAACGCGCACCGGCAGCCGGGCTCGGCCTTCAAGCCGTTCGTCTACGCGGCGGCGATGTCGAGCGGCTTCACGCCCGCATCGATCGTCGACGATTCCCCAGTCGAGGTCGATGCGCCGGGCCTGCGCTGGCGTCCCGCCAATTTCAACGATGAATATCTTGGACGCGTGACGCTCCGGCGCGCGCTCGCGCACTCGGCGAACGCCGCGACGGTGCGCGTGAGCCAGTCGGTCGGCGAGCAGCGGGTCGCCGACGTCGCGCGTCGCGCAGGCATCACGAGCCCGCTCAAGCCGGTGCCGTCGATCGCGCTCGGCGCGCTCGAGGTGACGCCGATCGAGATCGTGACGGCGTACGCCATCTTCGCCAACGGCGGTCTACGCGTGCACCCGACGCTCGTGAGGCGCATCGACGCCAAGGACGGCACGACGCTCTGGCGCGCCGACACTCCGCCCGAGCCGCTGCGCGTGATGGACGCGCGCGATGCGTTTCAGGTGACGTCGATGCTCGAGTCGGTCGTGAACGAAGGGACCGGGCGCGCGCTTCGCTCGATGGGTGTGGAGGGCGCCGTCGCCGGGAAGACGGGCACGACGAACAACGGCACGGATGTCTGGTTCGTCGGCTTCACGCCGACGCTCGTCGCCGGCTTCTGGTTCGGCTACGACACGCCGCACGCGATCTCGAACGACGCCTCAGGCGGACGCCTCGCCGCGCCCGCGTGGGCGCGATTCTACACGGCGGGATGGCGCGAGCCGATGGTGACCGAGGAGTTCGAGGCGCCCGACGGCCTCGTGATGCGAGTGGTCGACGCCGACAACGGCGAGCTGGCGAACGACTTTTGCCCTGTAACGCAGCGCGAGTGGTTCAAGCCCGGCACCGAGCCGACGACGAGCTGCCAGGACCACCGCGAGCCGCCGATCTCATGGGACGGCCGCTTTCCTGAGCGAGTAGGGACGGCGCTGAGGAAAATCTTCCACTTCTGACGGGGGAATCGTGGATGGCGGATCGTTCCACAATACATGATCCACAATCCACAATCCGTCCTTTCAGACCACGCCGAGCCAGTTCGCCCGACCATCGAATCCCGGGAAGACCCGCTCGTTGCTCTTCGTCCCCAGGTGCTTGCTGAGGATCTCGGAAAAAACCGTGCGGAAGTCCGTCGTCAGAGCGAGGTCGCGGCCCTCGTACAGCTGTTCGCGCGCCAGACCGGGCCACTTGCCGTACACCTTGTGACCCTTCACCTCACCGCCGATCACGAATAGCGCGCCCGCGTGGCCGTGGTCGGTGCCGCCGGTTCCGTTCTGGCGCGCCATACGGCCGAACTCCGACATGGTGACGATCACGACGTCGCCCATGCGGTTACCGATGTCGGTGACGAGGGCGCTGATCGACTGCGCGAAATCCGACAGACGATTCGCCAACTGCCCCGTCGCCCCGCCCTGTTGCACATGCGTGTCCCAGCCGCCGACGTCGGCGAAGGCGACTTCGAGGCCGACGTTCGCCTTGACCAACTGCGCGATCTGCTTGAGCGAGCGGCCGAACGGCGAGCCCGGATACGTCGCGCCGTTTTGCGGCTGATACTGCTGCGGGTTCGCGCCCTTCAGCATCTTCACGGCATCGAACGTCTCGGCGCCGGTGCCGTGAATGAGATCGGCCGACCCGGTGCGATAGAGCGCTTCGAGGCGTTGCACGTCGGAACCGGTCGCGCGCACGGTGAAATCATCGAGGCTCCCCATGGCGATGGACGGTGCCGGCCCCTCGAGAATCCGCGGTGTCTGCGACGACAGCGCGACGGCGTTGAACGGCGTCGGCTTCTCGCACTCCGCGCACGTGCCACGGACGGCGAGATAGCGATTGAGCCATCCGTCGGGCGTTCCTTTGTTGTCGGGCGTGCCGGTCTCCATGTAGTCCTGCGCATCGAAATGCGAGCGCGTGCTGCTCGGACTTCCGACGGCGTGCACTGGGGCGAGCAGCCCCTTGTCCCACAAGTCCTTGAGCGGCGCGAGCGACGGGTGGAGACCGAAAAATCCGTCGAGGTCGATCGCCGCGGGCGCGGTCCCGTTACCGAGCACACCCGCCGAGCCGGCGGAGATGGAATTCGGACGCGGCACGCCGATGTTCGGCCGCAGGTTGTAGTACTCTCGCTCGCCGTGGGGCACGACGATGTTCAGTGCATCGGCGGCGCCGCGCTGGAATAGGCAGATGAGAATCTTCCCCTTCTGCGCGCCAGGCAACTGTTGAGCGAAGACGGCACGGCGCAGGAACGTGGGGTTCAATCCCATCGTCACGAGCGACATCGCGCCGGCCTTCATGAATACTCTGCGGTTCATGCGGACATCCAGTCAGGGAGAGATTTGCGTTCGTTCTCAGTTTTCAGTGCAACCGATCGCCATCGCTCGGTCACTCGCTCATCGGCGCTGGAATTCGGGGGCGCCGAGGGCGAGTCCTACGATTTGCGACAAGCCCCGCAGTTGCGGTTTGCCGCGGCCGAGTGGGTCGCCGGGGAGCATGCCCATGCGGCGGGCGCCCTTTTCTTGTGGCTGGCGTTTGCTGCTCATCATCTCGTCGCCATCATCGACCTCGGCAACGGGGATCCCGAGCGAATCCACTTTGGCAGCGCTCGCGGCGAGCGGGTTCACGCCGGACATGAGAATCTTGCGCGTGTCCGGCGACGCTTCGCCGCGAAGGAACGCGCGAATGACAGCGTCGACCTGCGAGTCGCGCGGCGCGCTCGTGAGCCGAGCCGCGTCGGGCCAGCCGTCAACCGAGACGCCGGGAACGCGGCCGCCCGCCAGGGCGAGACCGAAGTTGATGCGATTCAAGATCGAGCCGGTGTTGATCCACGCGTCGCCCGTCTCGGGATAGCCGTTCGGCGCCTGATGGCCGTAGATGGGCGCGCCCAGCCGGGCGACGATCTGCGCGGTGCGTGGTGTCGTATCCGGTTCGGCGTTGACGGCGCGCAGCGCGCTCACGACGAGCTCGAACGGAGATTTCACTTTCGCCTTGTACGCGGCGTGCGCGAAGAACTCGTCGCTCGTGACAATCGAGCGCACGACCTCGCGCATGTCGCCGTCGGTCTTCGTGAACACGGCAGCCGCGCGATCGACGAGCGCTCGTGGCGCCGTGTCGCTGACGAAGCGACGAACGAGCTTCGTCGCGATGAAGCGCGCCGTATGTGGATCCCGCGCGACGATGTCGAGGAGCTCTTCGCCATCCTCGACGCCGCGACCGCCGGCGAGATGGTGGCCGAGCACGGTCTTCTCGCCGGCGTCGTGCATCTGGGCGCGGAAGATGAACTGCGCGTCCTGGCGCGGCCGGTCGATCGTCCAGCCGGTGAGTGCGCGCGCGGCGTCGATCACATCCTGCTGCGTGTACCCGCCGTCGACGCCGAGCGTGTGGAGCTCGAGCAGCTCGCGCCCGTAGTTTTCGTTTAGCCCCTTGGGGCGTCGCGCCGCCACGGCTTGCATCAGCGAGTCGCGACGCGGGTCGCTCATTCCGCCCGCGCCGATCGCTCCGCCGAGCGCGCCGGGCCGCCGGCCAAAGCCGGGATTGCGGCGAAAGCCGCCGGCAGCACCGCGCCGCGCGTCGCTGGCGAGCGCGGGGCGTGTCGAGTCGTGCATGCTCTGCCAATTATCGAGATAGAAGAGCATGGCCGGACTCTTGGCGACCGCGCCCAGCAGGTCGCGAAACTTGCCCAGCGCGCGGGGACGAATGACGCGCGTCTCGTAGTCGGCGAGGAAGTAGCGCTCGGGCTGTCCTTTGGCGGCGTAGACGTTGAAGTGATTGAGCCAGAAGTCGGTCATCACTTCATCGAGCTGCCGGTTGGTGAGCTGCGCCCGCGCCACACGCTCGGCGAGTAGCTGCGCGACGAACTGATAGTTGCGTCGCGCGGTCTGCATGAACTGCATCGAGTCGTCGCGCGTCAGCTGGCCATTCCCCTGCGCCGCGCGCCGCGCGGCGACCTGCGCGGCATTCACGATCGGGTACTTCGCCATGAGATCGGCTGCCGACATCTGTGACGCGGGAAAGTGCGCGGCGACGAACTGCTCCGTGGCGCGGTCGTCGATGTTGTCGGGGCGCAGCTGCTGATCGATCCACCGCTCGATGCCCATAGCGCGCACCCGGTCGTAGTCACCGGGCCGAGGCCCGAAGGCGAGACGGTTGAGCACGTGCTTCACTTGCTCGTCGGCGGTCTGCTCGCGCGTCGCTGGTCCGGTGGCGAACGCCGAGAGGGCGGCGATGCCGGCCGTCGCGCCGAGCAGCAGAAGAGTCTTTCGCATGGGAGGTCCGTTGAGTCGTTGCGCGGCGATCGTGAGACACGCGCTGCCTGGAATCCCCCGCGACGCGTCAAATGGTAGACGAAGCGTGTCGCTCGAAGTTAAGCGTGCGGCGCGCCCGGGGAGCGGCGCGCTATCTTTTCTCGCATGACGGCACCGACCCGCAGGCCCGGGAGCAAGCGCACGCCACCGCAAGAGCACGTGCCGTGGCGCGACCGGGTGCGCGCGGTGCGCTACGTGCCCTCGCTGCTCACGCTCGTCTGGGAGACGAGCCGCGGGCTGACGCTGGCGATGGGGCTGCTTCGTCTCGTGCGCGCGTTCGTGCCGGTTGCCGCGCTCTGGATCGCCAAGCTCATCATCGATGCGGTGATCGGCGCGCGGGTCGGCTCGGTTCCCCTCGAGCGCCTGTGGACGCTCGTGGCGATGGAGTTTGGTGTCGCGGTCGTCGGCGAGGTGCTCGGCCGCGCGTCGGCGCTCGTCGAGAGCCAGCTCGGCGACCTGTTCGCCAACCACACCAGCATCCGGTTGATGGAGCACGCGGCGACGCTCGACCTGTACCACTTCGAGGACCCGACGTTCTACGATCAGCTCGAGCGTGCGCGGCAACAGACGTCGGGGCGCGTGATGCTGCTCAGCCAACTCTACGGCGTCTTCCAAGACGCGCTGACGCTCGTCTCGCTCGCCGGCGCGCTGTTCGTCTTCAACGCGTGGCTCGTGCTGCTGCTCTTCATCGCCGTGATTCCGAGCTTTCTTGGCGAGACCTACTACGCGTCGCGGCAGTACTCGCTGATGTTCAAGTGGACGCCCGAGCGGCGGCTCCTCGACTACCTGCGCTATCTGGGCGCGAGCGACGCGACGGCGAAGGAAACGCAGCTGTTCGGCCTGTCGCCCTATCTCGTCTCGCGATTCCGCGTGCTGTCGAACGCCTTTTACGAGCAGAACAAGAGCTTGACGCGGCGCAAGGCGCTGATCGGGACGCTCCTGTCGATCGTCGCCAGCGCGGGGTACTACGGCGCCTATGTGGTGATCCTGCTGCGCACCGTCGGTGGCACGCTGTCGATCGGCACGCTGACTTTTCTCGCCGCGAGCTTCATGCGGAGCCGCGACCTGATCCAGCGGCTGTTGATGTCCGCGAGCGACATCTTCAATCAGAGCCTGTATCTGAAGGACATGTTCGAGTTCTTCGAGATGCGTCCAACGATCGCGTCGCCGCCGAACGCGCG
Organism: Gemmatimonadaceae bacterium; assembly: GCA_040003335.1. Taxonomy (GTDB): domain Bacteria; phylum Gemmatimonadota; class Gemmatimonadetes; order Gemmatimonadales; family Gemmatimonadaceae; genus JALZAE01. The sequence goes on from JBDUCS010000073.1 coordinate 7,841, forward strand.
GCCGGTGCCCGTGCCAATCACGCAGGGCTTCACGTTCGAGAACGTCGGCTTCCAATATCCGGGGAGCGACCGGTGGGCGGTGCGGCACGTGAGCTTCGAGGTGCGGCGCGGTGAGCGCATCGCGTTCGTCGGCGAGAACGGCGCCGGGAAGACGACGCTCACCAAGCTGATCGCGCGCCTTTACGATCCAACGGAGGGACGAATCCTCCTCGACGGCTTCGACCTTCGCGAGTACGACCTCGCCTCGTTGCGGCGCGCGATCGGCGTGATCTTTCAGGACTTCGTGCGCTACGACATGCGGCTGGATGAGAACATCGGCGTCGGCCGAATCGAGGACGTACACGACTATCTCGGCACGATCGACGACGCGCGGCGCGTCGGGGGAGATGATGTCCTTGCACCGGCCGGCGACGGATATGTCGAGGGAAACGGCGCGGCCAAGGTGCCCGATTCGATCCGTCTCGCGGCCGACAAATCGCTCGCGTCATCGCTGCTGCCGCGGCTCACCGACGGCTATCGCCAGATGCTCGGACGCCGCTTCGAGGGCGGACTCGATCTCTCAGGCGGCGAATGGCAGAAGGTCGCGCTCGCCCGCGCCTACATGCGCGACGCCGAGCTCCTGATTCTCGACGAGCCCACGGCCGCCCTCGACGCGCGGGCCGAGTACGAGGTGTTCGTCCGGTTCTCCGACCTGGTTGCCGGGCGCATGGCCGTGCTGATCTCACATCGCTTCTCCACGGTGCGCATGGCCGACCGCATCGTCGTGCTGAAGAACGGCGAGGTGGTGGAAGACGGCACGCACGACGATCTGGTGAACGCCGGCGGATTGTACGGAGAACTGTTCAGCCTGCAGGCAAAAGGATACCGGTAGGGTACCGTCCCAGCCCCAAGCCCCTCGCCCCTCCTCTCTTGGCCCTGCACTTGCCCCTCGGTGCTCAGGAGGTAGCCATGCGATCGAAGTCAGTATTGGCTCTCGTCACGCTCCTAAGCGCGTGCGATGTGGCCGGGACGCCAAAGAAGGAAGACACGACGGTTGCACTGACGAATCACCGGGCGGCGGACAGCGCGATCGCACGCGCGCCGGTGCCGCCGGGCGGAGTGACGGCCGTGCCGGCGGACAGCGCGGCGGGATTGCACGCGATCACCGATACCGGGATCGTGACGTTCTTTCCGGGACAACCGGCGCAGGGCGGAATCCTGGTCGCCTTCGCGCAGGGAGTGCAGCCGGAGATACCGCGTTGCACGTGGCGCGGCTCGCCGCTCGCGTGTTACCGGGCGGGAACCGGCGTGCTCGCGCTGGTGCCACTCTCGGCGGACGACGCGGCCGGCGTGTCGACATTGACGATCGATCGGCCGTCCGGCGGACCGATCACGCGGCAGGTGACCGTTGCGAGCTCGCAGTTCGGTCGCGAGATCGTGCTGCTCAAGACCGACAAGGCCGCGCTGTTGAAGAATGGCGGCGACATCACACGCGAAGCGAGGACACTCCGGGAAATGGTGAGCGGCGAATCGCCGACGCAGCGATGGAGCGCGGCGTGGCGCCCGCCGGTGATGGGAAAGAGCGACGGCTACGGCGTGTCGCGCTTTTACTATCGCGCCACGGATTCCTCGCGCGCGATCAAGCTCGACTCGGCCGGCAACGTCCGCGGCGCATTTGGCGCCGACACCGTCGCGCTAGCGTCGGGTGAGCTCGCCGCGTGGCGACACACCGGCGTCGACATCGCCGCGCCGAAGCGCGCCTACGTGACGGCCCCGTCGGCTGGCGTCGCGGAGCAGGCGGGGTCGTACACGCTCACCGGCAACACGCTGCTGATCGATCACGGGCAGGGCGTGCACAGCGCCTACTTTCATCTGGACACCGTGCTCGTGAAGCCCGGCGACGTCATTCGCGCCGGCCAGCGCATCGGCCGCGTCGGAAGTACCGGGCTCGCGACGGGCCCGCACCTCCACTTCGCCGTCTACTTGCATGGGCGCGACGTGGATCCCACGGCCTGGTTCGACGCCAGTCGCCAGTCGTTGACCATCATTCGCCAGTCGTCGACGACTGGTCGTTAGTCGTTAGTCGTTAGTCGTTAGCTCGTGACGACGCGCACGTCCAGGTCGAACGACTAACGTGTGACGACTGAGCTTCAGTTGGCGAGCATGTATCCGGTCCCGCGGACCGTGCGGATCATTGGATCCGACTTGTCGTCCTCGAGCTTCTTCCGCAGGTAGTTGATGTACACGTCGACGACGTTCGTCAGTGGGTCCACGTCGTACTTCCACACGTGCTCGGCGATCTGCTGCCGAGAGACCGGGTGGTCGGCGTTGCGCATGAGATACTCGAGGAGTGCGTACTCCTTCTGCGTCAGCTCGATCGGACGGCCGCCCCGCTCGACTCGCCGGCTGATCGGATCGAGCGTGAGATCGCGCACGTGGATCACGTTCGTGGCCGAGGCGAGCGTGGAGCGACGGAGCAACGCCTTCACGCGGGCGATGAGCTCCGGGTACTCGAACGGCTTCTGCAGGTAGTCGTCGGCGCCCGCATCGAGACCGCTCACCTTGTCGTCGACCGAGTCGCGCGCGGTGAGCATGAGCATGGGCGAGCGGAATCCCTGCTCGCGCAGCTTCCGCGTGACATCGAAGCCGCTGCCGTCAGGGAGCCCGACGTCGAGAATCACGAGATTCGGGCGCCACTCGAGCGCGAGCGCGAGCGCGCCTTCGGCGCTCCCGGCGGTTCGCACCGTGTACCCTTCGACGCTGAGCATTCGTTGCAGGACCGGGAGGAGATCGTTGTCGTCCTCAACGACCAACACGGTCGCTGCCTGAACCGCCGTCTGTGTCATAGGGCAATATTGGAGCGCGCGGAACGACGCGGCAAGGCACGGCGCGATTGCCCTTGAGCGCGCCGCCGCGTCCGGCTTTCTTTCGCGCGTGCCAGGAGCCCCAATCGCGCGCCGCATTGTTACCCACGGAATCGTCGCCGGCGCCGTCGCGGCCGCCGCGACGGGCGGCGCGCTCATCGGCTTTGGGCGAGCGCGGGGCTCGGCATTCCGTCCGCTGAACGCGATCGCTCACGCGGTGCTCGGGAGCCGCGCGTTCCTGTTCGACGCGTTCGACCCACTGGTGACGACGCTCGGTGTCGTGGTGCACCTCGTCTCACTACTTCTCTGGGGCCTGCTGTTCGCGGCTCTGGTGCAGCGGCTGCGCGGCTGGGCGCTCGCCGCCGCCGGCCTGTTGTTCGCCTGGGCGGCATACGCGATCGACTACGGCCTGGTCCCCGAGCGGCTTCGTCCTGGATTCGAGACGGCATTGCTCCCGCGGGAGATCGGCGTGGTCTACGTGGTGCTCGCGCTCTCGCTAGCCGCGGGCGTCAAGCTTTCCCACAGCTCCGCCGACATTGAATAGCGCGAGAGGCCACCCCGAAAAGCGGTGCGCGTCACGACAGTGTCACGTCGCGAAAATGTTCGGCGGGCGTGGAAACTAATCGGAACCTTGCGGCGTCCATTGGGTTGTAGGGCATGCGCGTCGTGAGAGCTTCGTTCGGCCCTGCTCTTGCCTTCGCTCTCGTCGTGACGCCGCACCCGGACGCCAGGTTTGCATCCGGTACCGCAACCCTCAAGGGAGGGGAGATGGATTTCCTCGTTCTACTCGAGGAACGGTCCGACCAGTCGCCCGTCTTGGCGCGAGTGGATTCCGTGCCCGCGGTCTTCGCGTCCGAGCGTCGAGCTCGCGATGTGGTGACGCTATACGGAATCCCGAGCACCGAATCGCTCGCGCTGGCGTTGGCCGCGGCGGTGGAGTGTCACCGCGCCGCGGACAGCATCGGTTCGTTCCGGCACCTCGGCGTGTGGCCCGAGCGCGGCGCGATTGGCGATACCGCATGGCGCGATGACGCCACCGGCGAGCTGATGACCCGCGACCTCGACATCCCGCTCGCCGTGCTCTCCGTGACCGCCGCCGAGCTCCTGCTCGAGTGCGGCGCGCAGTTGCGACGACTGGTCGCCGGCCTCGCCATGCCCGACTGGCCGGAAGGTGCCTGGCGCGCCATCACCATGACCGTGGACTCGATCGCCGAGCCGGCGCGAGATGCGCTGTGCCGCTTGGACACATATCTCGACAGCGTTCGCGAAGCCGACGGCCTCACCTACGAATACGAGGGCGACTGAACACTTTATCCGTCTGAAATTTCGTGCGGCAGGCGAGCACGACACGGGGGCCGACAGCATTGCTGTCGGCCCCCGTGGTCATCTGCGCGAGATCGCGGATCCGAGCCTCGATCACCGATCCACCATCCACGATTAGCGCCAGCGACCCTCGATCCAAAACCAGCCGAACCGATCGTGCTCCCAGCGGCCGGGCACGTACTCGCGGGAACCGGCTTGCGCGCGGGCCCAGTGACCGGGAATCCAATCGTAGTCGTCACGACGCCAGGCCCAGTGCCCTTTTACCCACACGTCTTCCCGGCCCGGCGCCACCGAAACGACCTCGATCCGCTCCGTCGGCGGCGCGCGGTGAGCGTAGATGACGCCAGCTCGTGGATTGCCGGCGCATGCGGCCGAAACCGTCAGCGCGACCGCGATGGCCGCCGCGCGAAATCTTGCGTTCATCGATCTGCCCCGTCTAGGTGCGTGCGTTCATTCGTGCCGAGCTGCTGGTACTTCATTGGACTCCCGGGCGCGACGGGCGTTAATCGCTAATGGTGATCGTTGTCACGACCGATTCGCCATATCTTGGCGTTCGAGGGGGGGCCCCTCCGATCCGGCGCCGAATCGATGCGGGTGCTCCGGAACGATGACACGGCGCGTCGGTGTAGATCACCGTACCCGGCTACGCCCAGCCGCGCGAATCCGTCGCACCGCCGGCTTCATCGACCGGCCTGCGGTGGCGCACTAGACGACCTCACGCCGTCACGGTATGATCGCGGAAAGACCGCATGGGAGTCGGCCCAATGAAAGAGTACAGCAGTGCGGAGATCAGAAACGTGGCTGTAGTCGGACACGGCGCGAGCGGAAAGACCTCATTGGTCGATGCGCTCGCGTTCGTGTCTCAAACCAGCAAGCGGCACGGCTCGGTCAAGGAAGGAACGGCGCTCACGGACTACGCCCCGGAGGAAACCGAGCGGGGCTACTCGATCAATCTGGGCTGCGCATACGCCGAGTGGATGGACACGAAGATCAATCTCATCGACACGCCGGGATACGCCGACTTTCAGGGAGACGCGGTCGCCGGACTCGCCGCGAGCGACGGCGCGCTGATCGCGGTCGGGGCCGCATCCGGTGTCGAGGTCGGGACGGAGAAGATGTTCCGCGAGGCGATCGCGCGGCGCGATCCGGTGCTCTTCGTCGTTACGCTAATGGACAAAGACAACGCGAGCTTCGATCGCATCTACGAGCAGATCAAAACGCGGCTAGCGAGTCAGGTGATTCCGGTCGAGGTGCCGATCGGCGAAGGGCCGTCGTTCCGCGGCGTGCTCAACCTCTTCTCCAAGAAGGCGCACATCTACAAGAAGGGGACGAAGACCGGCGAGTACGACGAAGTCGACGTGCCGCCCGAACTCAAGGAGCAGTTCGACCGCTACTACGACCAGCTGATCGAGACGATCGCCGCCACCGACGACACACTCCTCGAGCGCTATCTCGAGGGAACGGAGATCACGCGCGACGATGCGATCGCCGCGATGAAAGAAGGAATGAAGCGCCAGGAGATCTTCCCGCTCTTCTGCTGCTCGGCCGAGCTCACGTACGGCGCCCGCGCCGTGCTCTCGAAACTGGTCGAGCTCATGCCGTCGGCCTACGACATGGAAGAGCTCCACGCGTTTAAGGGCGCCGAGGGCGACCACACGGTGGAGATCCACGCCCGCGACGACGCGCCGTTCGC
>JBDUCS010000360.1:0-4035 GCA_040003335.1 Gemmatimonadaceae bacterium
CTGTGATCCGCCGCGGACCTCCGTCGCGCGCGGGCGAGGCGCGTCGCGCGCGCTGTCCGGGGCCAAGACTGGGATATGAAGTGCGCAGGCCGCAGTAGGATGCTTCGTGCGGGACGCGTTTGGTTGTGACGTCTGCTGTCCAGGTATTACTCTGTTGAGCGAGCGAGTCTCGCCACATCGCCAGGAGGAATCGTGAGCCGAAGCTTGAACAAGGTGACGTTGATCGGGAATCTGGGCGCGGATCCGGAAGTCCGCTCGACGTCGAACGGGGGCCGGGTGGCCACCTTCTCGCTGGCGACGAGCCGGTCGTGGAACAGCCCGTCCGGCGAGAAGCAGGAAAAGACGGAGTGGCACCGCTGCGTCGTTTGGAACAGCAAGACGTCGCAGCTGGCGGACATCGTCGAGCGCTACCTCAAGAAGGGCGACAAGTGCTATGTCGAGGGGCGCATTGAATATCGCCAATGGCAGGACAAGGAGAACCAGACGCGCTATACGACCGAGATCAACGTTCGCGAGATGATCATGCTCAGCGGCAAGAGCGGTGGCAGCGGCGACGAGTATTCGGAGGGGAGCGGCAACGCCAGCGGCGCGAAGAGTCGCGCCGCGTCGCCTGGGAGCGGGAAAAGCGCCGCCGCGGCGAGCTCGGCGCCGGCCGGCGACTTCGACGATTTCCGCGGCGCGCTCGAGGACGAGGACGACGATCTCCCGTTCTAGGAAGGTTGCTCGTGCGTCGCGGCGGCGCCTTGCCGGGGCGGCGCGGCCGTTACTTCGTCCGGCGGCCGCCCGTCCTCTTTGGAGCGGCGTGCGCCATCGCGCGCCGCCCGTATTGACCCGGTTTCTGGAGACACCGCGTTGCTCCGCACACCCTTCGGCATCCTCGGCGACATGACCCTTCTGCGTCGCGGCGCGCGCCACCTCGTGGCGGCCGCCGTCCTTTTGAGCGGCGGCGCCGTCGCCGCGCAACAGCCTCTCACCGCCGGCCGCACCTACACGGTGAAGGCGGGCGATTCCCTTTGGGAGCTGTCGCGCACGTACCTCAACGACCCGTTCCTGTGGCCGGAGATCTACCGGATCAACGCGAGCGGTATCGAAGACCCGCACTGGATCTATCCCGGTCAAGTCTTGCAGATGCCGGGCGAGATGCCCATTGCAGCGACCGAGCGCCCACTGCCGCAGCCCGCCGCAGTAGTGCCGAACGCGGTGCCGGTGCGTGAGCCTGCGCACGAGCCGACGTTCCGAGCAACGGCGACGCCGCAGCGCGTGGCGGGTGCGACATCGGTTGATGACCAACTGCCGGGGACGACGGTGTTCGCACGCCACCTCACGCGCAGCACCGTGTCGACGGAAGTCGGCAGTACGATCGGTGTCGGACCGTTTCACGCGGTGCGCCAGGGTGAGTATTACTCGTCCCCATGGCTCGACCGCCCGGGCGTGTCGACGCGGATGGGCAGGCTCAGCGGCGTCGCCGACATCGCCGGCGTCGGCGCCTCGAGCGGCGCGTACCGCCTGCAGCCCGGCGCGCGCGTGTATGTGACGATGCCCGTGGGCGTGACGGCGAAGCACGACGACCGTTTTCTGATCGTCGCGATCGGACCCGAGCTTGAGCAAGGGCGCCAGGTGGTGATCCCGACGGGCGTCATCCAGGTCGAGCGCTCCGTTCCAGGCGAGGCGATCACGGCGACGATCGTGCTCGGCTACGACGACATCAAGGTCGGCCAACGCATCATCGTGATCGAGCCGTACAACGTGCCGACCGACGTGCGGCCGGCACCGGTTCAGAGCGGATCGCTGACCTCGATTCTGTACACGCCGAAAGGCACAGTGCTTCCGTCGATCGGACATTACGTGCTCCTCGGCGCGCGTCGCTCGGACGGCGTAAAGATTGGGGACCAGTACACGCTCTTCCGCCCGCGCGTTCGCGCGGGCGGGATGCTTCCCGAGGAGCGCATCGCGCTCGTGCAGATCGTGCGGGTGACGGACCAGGGCGCGACGGGCATCATCGTCGATCAGGCGCAGCCGTCGATTCGCGTCGGAACCGCGGCGCGACTGACGGCGAGGATGCCGTAGCGCGAGCGGCCGGTTATGTTTCTGGCGCCGCGAACATCGTGTGCGCCCGTCGTTCGAGGACAGTCATCGAAAACGGCGCCGCGGCCTTAGCCCGCGGCGCCGTTTTTCCGTCGATGGACCATGGGGTATTTCATGACGCGCAACGGTCGCAGCGCCCTCGTCACCGGTGGCGCGGGCTTCATCGGATCCCACGTCGGCGACCTCCTGTCGTCCAGCGGCTTTGCCGTCACGGTGCTCGACGACTTCTCGAGCGGCAAGCGCGCCAACGTTCCTCGGGGCGCGACACTGCACGAGCTGGACATCCGGTCGCCCGAGGCGGCAGAGCTCGTGCGTACATCGCGCTTCGACGTCATCTGCCACCTCGCGGCGCAGATCGACGTGCGTAAGAGTGTGGCCGATCCGCTGTACGACGCCGATGTGAACGTGCGCGGCTCGCTCAACCTGCTCGAGGCGGTCCGGGCGAGCGGCCACGCCACGCGCTTCATCTTCTCGTCGACGGGCGGCGCAATTTATGGCGATGGGGTCGCGCTCCCGACGGGCGAAGACGCGCTGAAAGCGCCGCAATCGCCGTACGGCACGGCGAAGTTGTCGGTCGAGTACTACCTCGCCTACTACGCGCGTGTACACGAGCTCGACACCGTCGCGTTGCGCTACGCCAACGTCTATGGGCCCCGGCAGGATCCCCATGGCGAGGCGGGCGTCGTCGCCATCTTCTGCAACAAGCTGCTCGATGGTGCGCCGCTCACCGTCTTCGGCGACGGCCTGCAGACGCGCGACTATGTCTTTGCCGGCGACGTGGCGCGCGCGAATCTCCTCGCCGCGACGCGCGACCTTCCGCCGCCGGGCGGCGTCGACGATCGGGCCTTCAACGTCGGCACCGGCGTGCAGACGACGGTGCTCGAGCTCGCAACGCTCGTCGCGCGCGCCGCCGGTGCCGCAGCAGATGTCCTGCACGCCGAGGCCAGACCGGGCGAGCAGCGCCGTTCGGCGGTGCGCGTCACCAAGTCGGGGAGCGTCCTCGGCTGGACGCCGTCGGCCGATCTCTCGCACGGGCTCGCCGAGACGTTTCGGTGGTTCGCCGCGCTGCGCACGGCGTCGCCCGCATGACCCACCTTCGCCCCTCCGCATGAGCTGCTTGCTCTCGACGCAAATCGGTCAGGCCGTCGCGACATCACCATGGGACATGGTCACCCATGCCACGCTGCCGACGAAGATCGTGCTCGTGCTTCTCATCGCGCTCTCGCTCATCAGCTGGACTGTCATGTTCGGCAAATGGCGCGAGTTCCGCAGCGTCGAGGCGCGCCAGCGCGACTTCCTCCGCGAGTTTCAGCGCGCGGCCGATCTCGACGAAGCGCACGAGCTCGCGCGCTCGACGGCCGCCAATCCCTACACGCGCATCCTCGCGCGGTCGATCAACTTCTTCGCCGAGATGAAACCCGGCGCGTTGCGCGGCGGCTCGACGTCGCCGCTGTCCGGCTCGCAGGTCGAAGCCCTGCGCCTCGTGCTCGACGCCGACGCGGTCGAGCAGCGCGACCGGCTCGCGCACTTCATTCCGTGGCTGGCGACGATCGGCTCGGTGAGCCCGCTCCTCGGCCTCCTCGGCACCGTTCTCGGCGTGATCGATGCGTTCGTCGGGATCGCGGTGAAGGGATCGGGAAACCTGAGCGCCGTCGCGCCCGGCGTCGCCGAGGCGCTAATTGCAACGGCGGCGGCGCTCTCCGTCGCCATTCCCGCCGTATTCGGGTACAACATTTTCGCCACGCGGCTCAACCGCATGGAAACGCAGCTCGAGAGCTTCGGTACGGAGATCGTCGCGCGAATGGTGCGAGAGGGACGGATCTAGATGCCGCGCCGGCGGCGCACGCACGGGCTTCCGCTCAACGCGGACATCAACGTCGTGAGCTTGATCGACGTGATGATGCTCCTGATGGTGATCTTCATGATCACCGCGCCGATGATGCAGGGCGG
>JBDUCS010000074.1:0-13682 GCA_040003335.1 Gemmatimonadaceae bacterium
CGCTGCTCGGAAAGTTTTACCATCGGCCGCCAGGCGGCGAGAGCTGGTGTGACGTGATCCTCAGACTTCGCAGCGCGGTTGAGATGATATCTCGCGAATACTGCGGACAGCGAGTGCTGCTTGTTTGTCACTCCGTTGTTGTGCTCTGCATGCGTTACATACTCGAGCACATGACAGAGGACGAAATTCTCAGGATCGACCGGGAAAACGAAGTCGCTAATTGTTCGGTGACGTCCTACGAATACGATGAGTCCGCCGGACCGCGCGGGAACCTCACCTTGAAATTGTTCAACTACGACCTAACGCCCCTCTGACCTGATCGGCGATCTCGGGAGATAGCCCGGCATGTCCGCCGCGACAAACGCCATCACTGCGAGGAACGCAACGTTCTCCGCCATCTCGCGTGGATCGAGCTTGTCCATTGTGTCGCCGCTGCTGTGATGGAACCAGAAATACCGTGTTCCGTCCACGGTGGGAGAGATTGTCGGAACACCCAGCGCGTTGAGGGGATCGGTATCGGCATCTGAACCGCCTTCTGCCACCTTGTTGGCTCCTATCGGTGTCAGCAATGTCGCCATGTCCTGGGCCATGGCCAATCCGCCGGCGCCGGCAGTAATCCCAAGTCCAAGCACGTTGAACACTCCGTTGTCGGACTCCATCGCGAGAACGTGCTTGTCGAGTTCAGCCCGATGTGCATCACGATACCCGGTGCCCCCGCGACTTCCATTCTCTTCATTCGTCCACGCAACCACTCGGATGGTTCGACGCGGCTTTAGCCCGAGCTTCTTGATCAGCTTCACCGCTTCCCACGCAGCGACAACTCCACCTCCATCATCCATCGCACCCTGACCGATATCCCAGGAATCGATGTGTCCGCCGAGTACGACGACTTCGTCGGGTTTCTCGGATCCACGAATCTCAGCGATGACGTTTCTCGACGGTGCGTCGGGCAGCGTTTGCGCCGACATCTTGAGATTGACCACTACCCGGTCGCCGCGATCGATCATTCTGTGAAGCATCAGCGCATCTTCAACACTGAGTGCAGCAGCGGGAATCTTCGTTTTGACCGTGGAGTCGTAATTCATTGCACCTGTGTGCGGATTCTGAATCGAGTACGACGACACGCTTCGAATCAATGCAGCGACTGCACCCACACGAGCAGCGGCGCTCGCGGCGCCACCTCGGTATCGAACGGTCGCACCGTAAGACGTAAACGGCACGTCGAACAGAACAATCTTTCCCTTCGCTTCTGCTGCCTTCTTCGTCAGTTCGTCGAAGCTTCCAACGATCATCACCGGCGCAGTTATTCCACCTGCTGGAGTGCCGACACTGCGGCCCAGCCCGATCATATGCAGCGGGGTGGCCCGTGGGGAAATGAGCGACGCGGACTCGTCACCTCGCACCCAGTGAGGGACCATCACCTTCTCACCGTGAACATTCTCCAGTCCATCGGTTTTCATCTGAACGAGGATCCAGTCGATGGTCCGTTCGAGACCTTCAGATCCGCTAAGTCGGCTCCCAAACTTGTCTGTCATATCTGCCAATCGATTCCAGGCCGAGCTATCGGCGAGGGCCGCGGTAACGATTCGGTTGGCGGCTGAGCGATACTGATCTGCAATTGGTGTTTGAGCAGGAAGTGTCGATCCGCCGAGGACAGTGGCGCCAATCGCTGCAAGGACAAGGAGTTTTTTCATAAGGTTAAAAGAAAGGGCGCGGCGGCTTTGTGATCCAACCGGAGCCGGTCGCGACCGGCCACTACGTCGGCGTGCTCGCGCGGGCCAACGGCGTCCTGCGCGACTCGGCGAACACGATCCTGCGCGAGCGCATGCGCGACGGGTCGCTCGAGAAATCGTTTCGCGCATGGGGTGTCTGGGACGACGCACAAGCCCGCTACTTCGCCCGCGCGCTCGGCGAAGGGCCGCCGGCGACCTCGGCGCCGGCTGCGAAGACGGCGACCATCACGACATACCTGCCGGCGCTCGTCCGCGCCGCCGGCATCACCCTCGTGCTGTCGTGTCTGGCGATGACGCTGGCCGTATGCGCCGGAATCGCGATCGCCGCGGGGCGCGTGTACGGACCGCCGCTCGTGCGCGGCGCGCTCGCCGTCTACGTCGAGGTGATGCGCGGCACGCCCGTGCTGCTGCAGCTCTTCGTGATCTACTACGGGCTCTCCGGGGTCATCAGGTTGCCGGCGTTCGCGGCGGCGGTGCTGGGCCTCGGGCTCAACTATGCGGCGTACGAATCCGAGATCTATCGCGCCGCGCTCGAGGCGATCGCGCGGTCGCAACTCGAGGCGGCGCGGACGCTCGGCCTCTCCGAGGCGCAGATTCTCCGGCTCGTCCGTGGGCCGCAGGCGCTTCGCCTCGCGCTCGCGCCGATGACGAACGACTTCGTCGCGCTCCTCAAAGACTCGTCGCTGGTGTCGGTGATCACCGTCGTCGAGCTGACGAAGCAGACCGCGATCTACGCCACGAACGTCGGGACCTGGGTGGTGCCAGGCGTTCTCTGCGCGCTCATGTACCTCGCCTTCTCGCTGCCGCTCTCGCGGTTCGCCCGCCGCCTCGAGCGGCGCTGGAGCGCGGCGTGAGCGGCTCGCTCATCGTGCGCGGCTTGCGGGTCGATCGCGGCGGACGCGCCGTGCTGCGCGGCGTGGATCTCGACGTGGCGCCGGGCGAGATCGTCGTGCTGATGGGGCTGTCGGGCGCCGGGAAGTCGACCGTCCTCCGCGCGGTCGCGGCGTTGCAGTCGTTCAGCGCCGGCACGATCGACGTGGGGGACTTCTCGCTGCGGCCCGGGCCCGTGCCGCGTGAGTCGCGGTTGCGCGGCCTTCGCGAGAAGGTCGGAATGGTCTTTCAGGCACACTCGCTGTTCGAGCACCTCGCGGCGATCGACAACGTCACGCTCGCGCCCGTGCACGCGCTCCGATGGGATCGGCCGCGCGCCGTCGCGACGGCGCAGGCGCTGCTCGAGGAGCTCGGCGTCGCGCACCGCGCGAGCGCTTTTCCGCGCGAGCTGTCCGGCGGGGAAGCGCAACGCGTCGCCATCGCGCGCGCGCTGGCCCCGAATCCGATGATGCTCTTGATGGATGAGCCGACGTCGGCCCTCGACCCAGCCCGGCGCGGCGCGCTCGGCGAGACGCTACGCGCTCTCGCGACGAAGGGCCGGGGGCTGTTGATCTCGACGCACGATGTGGACTTCGCGCGCGCCCACGCCGATCGCGTCGCCATCCTGTCGGAGGGTGCGGTGGTGGAGCAGGGGGTACCGGGCGACGTCTTGTCGAGACCCGTGCATCAGTCGACTCGCGAGCTGCTACACGGCGCCAGGCCAGCACCCGGCGCCTGACGGCGCGGATGCAAGACGGGCGCGACACCGAAGCGTCGCGCCCGATCGTCGAGTTGACTGCTCGCCTTACGTCATTCGATACGGCACGCCGGTGTGTTGTACGTAACCATCGGCGGATCGATGGAGGCGCTGCCGTACGCGATGTAGCACGCATTGCCATATTGCGGCTCGTACGCGCGGGCGTGAAAGCCCGTCAGCGTCACATCGTAGACCGTCATGCTGATGTAGTTGAGCGTTTCGTAATTCATCGCGACCAGATCGTTCGTGTAGGTGTCGTAGACCGTGAAGTACGACTCCTCGGTCACCATGAGGTGGTCGAGCCCTTCCACCAGCTTGGCCTTGGTCGCCTTCTGCTTCTCGGCGCTCACGCGCCAGTAGCTCACCGCGGTCAAGATCCCGATGATGACCATCGAGAACAGGAGCTCGATGAGCGTGAACCCGCGCCGGCGGTACCGGCGCGAATGGGAGCGGGACGTCAGTGAGCGAACGTGATCGGGCATGTCACCGAACTTACGGGTTTGCGGGCCCCAGCGCCACAGTCTACTTTGGCCGCGAGAACCGGATAGATTCTGGCCACCCTTCCGGGCACCTTGCGTGCCTGGAGGTGACTCATGATCGACACTCTTTTCTCGAGCGGCATCGGGGGGACCATGACCACGAACGGCCACGGCACCCATCGATTGGACGATTCTACTCTGCATTCGGCACGTTGGCGAGCGGTCGAGACGCGCGACCGTTCGGCGGATGGCCGGTTTTTCTACGGTGTGCTGTCCACCCATATCTATTGTCGGCCGTCGTGCCCCGCCAGACGACCCCGGCCCGACCGGGTGGTCTTCTTCGAGGACCCCGAGACGGCCGAGGGCGCGGGTTTCCGGGCCTGCCGGCGTTGCGCGCCCCGCGAGACCGCGGTGAGCGTTCAGGACGCCTCTCTGGTGACGGCGCTCTGCCGCTACGTCTCCGAGCACGCCGATCGCGCGCTGCCACTCTCCGAGCTCGCGGATCAAGCGCAGATGAGCCCGCACCAGGTGGCGCGCCTCTTTCGCCGCGTCGTCGGCATCTCGCCGCGTGAGTACGCGGAGACATGCCGCATGCATCGCTTCAAGTCCGAGCTGCGCGACGGCGAAGCGGTGAGCGTCGCCGCCTTCTCGGCAGGATTCGGCTCGTCGAGCCGTGTCTACGAAAAGAGCGACACGCGGCTCGGCATGACGCCCCGCGCGTACGGTCGGGGCGGCGCAGGCGCGCGCGTGGCGTACACGATCGCCGACTCGCCGCTCGGCCGGCTCCTCGTCGCGGCGACCGAGCGCGGCGTGTGCGCGGTTCGACTGGGCGATGATGATGCGGCGCTCGGGGCCGCGTTGGAGGAGGAGTTTCACGCCGCCGCGCTCGACCGGGATGATGAGACGCTGCGCGGCCACGTCGACGCCATTCTCGCCCATCTCGCCGATGCAACGAGCCTGCTCGATATGCCGCTCGACGTGCGGGCGACGGCATTCCAACGCCGCGTGTGGCGTGCGCTGCAGGCGATCCCATTCGGAACGACGCGAAGCTACGCACAGGTCGCGGAGGCGATCGGGGCGCCGACCGCAGCGCGGGCGGTGGCGCGGGCATGCGCGACCAACCCCGTCGCGATCGTCATTCCCTGCCATCGCGTGGTTCGCGGCGATGGCTCGCTCAGCGGCTATCGCTGGGGACTCGACCGCAAGCGCGCGTTGCTCGACGGCGAGGCGGCGCACGCGACGACGCGCAACGACCCATGACCGCCAGCGCATGACCAGCGATGGCTGACGCGGCGCTCAAGCGCCGCGCGCTCGCCCACCTGAAGAAGGTGGATCCGGTGATGGCTGACGTCATCCACCGGGTCGGAGCATTCACGCTCGAGCCCCGCGTCGAAGGCACCCACTTCGACGCGGTGGTTCGCAGCATCGTCTATCAGCAGCTGTCGGGGAAGGCGGCGTCGACGATTCACGGGCGGCTACACGGGCTGTTCGGCGACCGGCCGCCGTTGCCGAACGAGCTCCTCGCGGCGAGCGACGAGCAGCTGCGCGCCGTCGGTCTGTCGCGGCAGAAAATCGGTTACATGCGCGATCTGGCGACGCGTGTCGACTCGGGTGACGTGGCGATGCACGCGCTCGATGAGATGACCGATGAGGAGATCATCGTCGCGCTCACGCGCGTGAAGGGCGTCGGCAAATGGACGGCGCAGGTGTTCATGATGTTCCGGCTCGGGCGCACCAACGTGCTCCCCGACCTCGACCTCGGCATCCAGAAAGGGATCAAGCTCGCGTACGGCTTGCGGACGATGCCGACCCCTGAACGCGTGCGGACGATCGGCGCCAAGTGGGCGCCGTACGCCTCCATCGCATCGTGGTATCTATGGCGCAGTCTCGACCTCCCCGTCGCCGCGGGCGCGCGGACCAAGCGCGCCCCGGCAAGATCACCAAAGGCAAAAAGCCCGCAGCCCAGGCGCGGCGCGGCGACGTAAGACCGCTCGTACCCGATCCCACCGCGCGGCTCGAGATGTTCGCCGCGACGGCGCCCGGCCTCGAAGCGCTCGCCGAACGGGAGCTGCACTCGTTAGGCATCGCCGGCGCGCGCGCCGAGACCGGGGGTGTCGCCTTCACGGGCACGCACGCGGAGCTGCAGCGCGCGAATCTCTGGCTCCGCACGGCGAGTCGCGTCTTGGTGCGCGTCGCGGAGTTCGAGGCGACGGCGTTTCACGAGCTCGAGCGGTTATCGAAGCGCGTGCGGTGGGAGCGCTACATCTCGGCCGCGCTACCCGTGCGCCTGCGCGTGACCTGTAAGAAGTCGCGTCTCTATCACTCGGACGCCGTAGCGGAGCGCGTCGCGGGCGCGATCGCGGGGCGGGTGACGGGAGCGACAACCGGCCCGACGGTCGGCGCGAGCGCTGATGACGACGACGAGACGGAAAGCGAGAGCCAGCTGATCGTCGTTCGACTGTCGCACGATCGCTGCACGATCAGCGTCGACGCGTCCGGCGCGCTGCTGCATCGGCGCGGCTATCGCCTGCAGACGGCAAAGGCGCCGCTGCGCGAGACGCTCGCCGCGGCGGCGTTGTTGGCGAGCGGCTGGGATGGCGTCGCGCCGCTCGTCGATCCGCTCTGCGGCTCGGGGACGATCGCGATCGAGGCCGCGCTGATCGCGCGCCGGATCGCGCCCGGCGCGCGGCGGCGGTTCGCCTTCATGCGGTGGCCGGGCTTCGACGCGGCCGCATGGACGCGCCTGCTCGAGACGGCGACCGCCGGCGAGCTTCCAGGGGCGCCCGCCCCGATCGTCGCATCGGATCGCGACGCGGGTGCCGTCGAGGCGGCGGCCGCGAACGCTGCGCGCGCGGGCGTCGCAGCGGATGTTATGATCTCGATGCGCGCACTGTCGGCGCTCGTCGCCCCGCCGGGCCGCGGATGGCTCGTAACGAATCCACCCTACGGGCTGCGCGTCGGCGAGCGCGCCGGCCTGCGCGACCTCTACGCGCAACTGGGCAATGTCGCGCGCCGCGCGCTCCCCGGTTGGACGGTGGCGATGGTCTCCGCGGACCGGTCGCTCGAGCGCGCGACGAAGCTCGCCTTCGCTGAGCGGTTGAAGACGCAGAACGGTGGCATCCCCGTCCGTATCATCGCGGCTCCAGTCGATGGGTAACTGGATGACAGCGGTGTCGCTGCTCTCCAATGCTCCACGGTTGACGCAGAGAGACTGATGACACAGAGGACACAGAGGAGACCGATGACCACACGGTTTTTCGAAGGGATCGATCGGCAACCCCTCCCGATCGGGGGATGACACATCCCAGACACTCGGTGCGTTGCGCGCGATGGCGGCGATCGCGTAACGTCCGCGGCATGGCTGGATACTCCGGCACGCCGCTCGACAAGAAGCTCGGGCTCAAGCCCAATCAGCGCATCGCGATCATCGGCGCGCCGCGCGGCTTCGACGCCGAGCTCGGGCCGTTACCGCGCGGCGTGACGAAGCCGAGCGCGCCGAAGGCCGCGCTCGACTACGCACACATCTTCGTGACGGATACCGATGATCTCTCGAGGTCGTTCGCCCCGCTCGCCTCGCGTCTCGAGCCGGCGGGAATGCTCTGGGTCTCGTGGCCGAAGAAGTCGAGCAAGGTCGAGACGGACCTCGACGAGAACGTCATCCGCCGGATAGGGCTCGAGGCGGGACTCGTCGACGTCAAGGTCTGCGCGGTGAACGGAGTGTGGTCTGGTCTCAAGTTCGTGCGCCGCCTCAAGGACCGGTGAGCGGCAACACCTCAGGGGGCTCGTAGACATGAAGGCATCTCTGGGCGGACGCGTCGCGCTCGTGGGTATCGCCGCTGCGTGCGCGACATCGCCGCGTGCGACCACGAACGCGACGTCGAGCGCGACGGCCTCGGGCAGCATCGCGGGCGCGACCATGGCGGGCGGCGAGGACGTCGTGCGCGGGATGTATCAGCGGTACGCGGGCAAATGGTACCGCGCGCTCACCTTCCGCCAGAAGACGACGACCTTCGACACCGCGGGCACGCCGACGGTGACGTACTGGTTCGAGTCGGCGCTGCCGCCGGGTCGTCTGCGCATCGACATCGAGCCGTTCGCCGAGGGCCGCGCCTACCTGTGGGCGCGCGACAGCATCTTCGTCTTTAGGCACGACTCATTGCTCCAGGCAGCGCCGAACATCAACCCGCTGCTCCTCCTCGGCTTCGACGTCTACGCTCAGCCGGCCGAGGTGACGATCGCGAAGCTGCGCGGCGAGGGATTCGATTTCGCGAAGGTGCACGACGACACGTGGGAGGGTCGCCCCGTGACCGTCGTCGGCGCCGCCGCGGGTGACGCGCGCACGAAACAGTTCTGGGTCGACAAGGAGCGACTGCTCTTCGTGCGCCTGCTCGAGACGAGTCCGCGCGGTGACGTGACCGATTTCCGCTTCGAGAATTACCGGCCGCTCGGCGGCGGCTGGATCGCGCCGAAGGTGACCGGACTGCGCAACGGCAAGCCGTTCCAGCTCGAGGAGTACAGCGAGGTCAACGGCTTGGCGACGGTGGACCCGTCGTACTTCGATCCGCGCGCGTTCTCGCATCGGAAGTGACCGCGGCGACTCGCCTTCGTCGCTCGAGCGCGCGCGGATCGAGCGGATCGATCGCCAGCGCGCGATCGTAGTCGGCGAGCGCGGCCGGCCGCTCGCCGAGCGCCTCGTGAGCGGCACCGCGGCTGGTGAGCGCTCCGGACGACGTTGGAAACAGCTCGGTCTCGAGCGCGAAGATGGCGAGTGCGTCCTCGCGCTTGCCGCGCGCGAGGAGCGTGCGTCCGATCTGGTCGAGGTTCCGTTCACCATCGCTCAACGCGGCGGGATTCTTGGCGACCAACTCGCGCGCACGCGCAACCGTGGCCGCCACGCCGTCGCGCGCGATGCGCGCGATCGCGCTGTCGACCTGCGCGTTCTTGTTGCGCGCGTAGTCGGTCTCCCATCCGGCGACCTGGAGCGAGATGTCCGCGCTGTCGGCCATCGTCGCGCTCCGCAGCGAGTCGAACCAGTCGTTGAACGTGTTCCCGCCGAGTATGCCGAAGTCCTTTCGCGCCAGGCGTACGGAGCCGGCAAACGTCGCGAGCGTGCTCCCGTGCGGATCGTCCAGCACCGGGTGCAGCGCGTGGAACGGAATCGTCACCTCCCGCGTGACGCCGTGCATCGCGAGGGTGCCGCGCACGCTGAGGCCGTCGCCGCGGCGCTCTACGCCGGTGCTCTGGAAGACGATCGCCGGATACTTCGCGGCGTCGAAAAAGTCGGCGCTCTTGAGGTGCTCATCGCGGTGCGCGGAGCCAGTGTTGAGACTCTTCACGGCGATCACCAGCGTGATCGACGAGCGCGCCGGATCGCGCTCGTCGTAAAAGAGCGATCCGCGCAGTCCGTCGAAGCGGCCACGTACGGTCGACATCATGAACCCGATCGTGAACTCGACGTCGGAGTGGCCGGCATCGAGCCGGAGCTCGCGTACGCCGGCGCCTGCCTGCGCCACCGCGCCGCGCGCGACGACCACCGCCGCGGCCGCCGCCAGAAAAACGCCTCTCACTTGTAACCCCCTTCTTTGGTTGCGGCAGCAGCACGCGCCGCAACGAGCACGACGCGCTGCGTGCGTCCGGGCGTGCGCGTCGAGTCGAGCGACATCACGGCGAGCTGGTCGCTCTTCCGGAGCCAGAGCCGCTGCTCGCGGCGGCCATCGGTGACTGTTAGCGTCCAACAGTCGAACGTGCCCGCCGGAACGGTGACGCGCTCCTCACCCGTCACGCGCAGCACGATGGGATAGACGAGATCGCTCGGCACCGCGCCCCAGCCGACGATCGACGCGCTCCCGGTCCACGCGGGCCCGAGCCGCACAGACTGCATCAGCAGGAGCGGCGCCCCTTCGCCGGCGAGGAAAGGCGCAAAGCGCGCCGGTAGCTCGCGAGCGATCGGATGCGTGCGCGCCGTCGAGGCGATCGTGCCGAGGATGCTATCGACGACGCCGCGCCGCACGAAGCGCTGCGCGATGGTGAAGTGACTCGGTCCGATGTTACGCGCCACGCGCGCCAGCGGTCGCAGCGACGCCCGCTCCACGAACGTCGTTTCCGGCCGGTCCATCGCATGTCCCTGCCACGCATCGACGATGCGCCAGGCGGGCGCGCCGTCGAAGGTCGCCGACTCGATGGCCGTCGTGCCGCGCTCTGGCGCCGCCGTCGCCACGCCGTGCACGAGATACGTCAGCCCGTACTCCATGGCGGTCGGCCGCACGCGCGTACCGTCGATGCCGCCGATCGACGGCGCCTGCGCCTCCCGCGCGAACGCCTCGTTCGGTATCACGCCGACGGCGATCAGCACGCCGCGCATCGAAGGGAGCGAGTCGGCATCGGCGCCGGCCGCGCCGCCGCCGGTACGCGGATGCCGGCCGAGGAGGAGCGCGAGCGCAACCGCGGCCAGCACGACGGCCGCGGCGGCCGATGGCATGCGCGCTCGCGCCGGCGCCGTCTCCGGCGCGTTCGCCGGCCCGGGAAGAATGACGCGCTCGCCCGCGGCGCGATCGGCCAGCACGCGGCCAAGCATCGATGGCGGAACCGGGGGCGGCTCGAGCGCCCGCGCGCCGACCGACAGCTCGCGCGTGGCCGCGACCGTCGCGCGGCAGCGCGCGCACCTGGTGAGGTGCTCCGCCACGCGCGCGCGCTCGCCGGGGCGGCATTCTTCGGCGGCGAAGCGCTGGAGCGCCGCCGGCCGCGGATGTAGTACGACTCTCATGCGACTCCTCCGAGTAGCTCGCGAAGCCGTTTCACGGCGCGAACGAGCCGCACCTCGGACGCGCCCTCGGTGATTCCGAGCATCGCGGCGACCTCCGCGTGCGTGTAGCCCTCGACCGACTTGAGCACGAACACCGTGCGCAGCGAATCGGGGAGTTGGGCGAGCGCTCGAGCGAGCGCGACCCGATCGCCCAACCGCTCGGCCCCGGGCGCCGGGGCGGCGACGTCGCTCGCGATCGCGACTTCGCGCCTACGCCCCGACGCGCGGAGACGGGTGAGTGCGGTCCGGGCGGCGAGCTGTCGCAGCCAGGCGTCGAACCGTCCGCCTTCCTCGTACGAGCGGGCGAGCGCCTCGGGGAGTCCGAGAAAGACGTCGTGCAGCACATCTTCCGCGTCGTGCACCGATGCCGTGAGCCGGAAGGCGACGGCCATCACGCGCGGCGCGTAGAGTGCATAGAGCTCCCCGAGCGCGTCCGGAGATCCGGCACGCGCCCGCTGAATGAGCGCTCTCTGCTCGGCAGAATCGTTAGGCGACGGGTTCACGCGCTCCGTTCTTCGCAGTATGCTCTCGATGCGCAGCCCCATACTCGATGAATCGCCGGCCGCGCGCCAAACCCTACATCGCCGTCGCCGATGCGCTTCGACGGCATCCGCGTGAATCTCCGCTGAGACATCGATCGCGAAGTCGCCGTTTGGAGGAAGTATGCAGCACCGAGCACTGGGCAAATCGGGGATCACGGTTCCGATCGTCGGCATGGGGACGTGGAAGACGCTCGACGTGCAAGGCGCCGAGGCGATCGCCGCGCGCCGCGTCGTGATCGATGCGGCGATCGATGCGGGGAGCACGCTCTTCGATACGTCACCGATGTACGGCGAGTCGGAGCGCGTACTCGCCGGCGCGCTGGCCGGCCGTCGCGATGGGGCGATCGTGGCCACGAAGGTGTGGACGGCATCGCCGGCCGAGGGTCGCGAGCAGATCGATCGGGCGCTGGCTTGGTACGCGGGCCGTGTGGACCTCTATCAAATCCACAACCTGGTCGCCTGGCGCGAGCATTTGGGCGTGCTCGAGGAGCTGCGGAGCGCGGGCGCGGCCGGCGCGATTGGCGCGACGCACTACCAGCGTGCGTCGTTTCCCGAGCTGATGCGCGTGATGGAGACGGGCCGCATCCAACAGATTCAGATCCCGTACAACGCTGCCGACGACGAGGTGGAGCACGAGGTATTGCCGCTTGCCGCCCAGCTGCGGCTCGGTGTGCTCGTGATGCGGCCTCTGGGTGCCGGTGCGCTGGCGCGCGTGTCCCCGACGGCCGATGAATTGGAGCCGCTGCGGCCGTTCGGCGTGACGACGTGGGCCCAGGCCCTGCTCAAGTGGATTTTGTCCGACGAGCGCGTGCACGCCGTGATCCCGGCGACCAGTCAGGCGACACGCGCCCGCGAAAACGCGGCCGCCGGCGAGCCGCCGTGGCTCGACGAGGAGGCGCGTGACTACGTCTCGTACCTCGCGCGAGCCATGGCCTGACGGTCAAACACGCGCCGCGAAAAACGAATGGCGCGAGCGCTCTACGCCATGTTCGTCTTCGTGATTCGAATGCAGTTACCGAATAACTGCTGCCAGCGCCGTTCGAAGTCGCGGAATGACGGCCGCGATCTCGGCCATAGACACCGCGCCGACCGATAGCCGGAACCACCCCGTCTCGTCGCCGCTGCCAAACGCTTGGAATGGCACCACCGCGAGCTGCGCACTGTCGAGCAGAAAGCGCCGGATCTCCTCGTTGGAGCGCAGCGTGGTGCCATCCGCCAAGCGCGCGCCATTGAGCGCGAAGCGAGCGCTGAGATAGATCGCGCCCTCCGGCGCGATTGCCTCGACAGGATAGCCGTCGCGCGCCAGGTCGCAAATCGCGTCGTACAGGCCATCGAGCCGCGACCGCACGCCCTCCACCATCCGCGCGTGGAACGCCTTCACCTCCGCCGTCGCGCCGAGGAGCTTCGCCGTCGCCACCTGCTCGGCGCGCGGCGCCCAAGCGCCGACGTGGCCGAGGATGTTCGACATTTTGGCGACGACGTCAGCCGGGCCGGCGAGCCAGCCGACGCGGAGACCGGTACTCGCGAACGCCTTGGAGATGCCGTCGACGAGAATCGTGTACGGCGCCATCTCGGGGCGGAGCGACACCGGATTCACGTGCACCGTGTCGCCGAAGGTGAGCATCCAGTACACCTGATCATAGAGGAGAAATAGCGGCCGCTCGTCGTCGCCGCGGCGCGCGTTCTCCTCGAGCACCAAGTCCGAGATCGCGGCCAGCGTCCCGGCTGTGAACGCGGTGCCGGTCGGGTTGGCCGGCGAATTGAGAACGAGGAGGCGGGCGCCGGGGAGCGCGGGGCCGAGCGCTTCGCACGTGGGGAGAAATCCGTCGCCCGGCTCGCACGGCACCGGCCGGCTCTCGGCGCCGACCATCGCGCAGTACGCGTCGTTGTTCCACGACGGCACCGTGTACACCACGACGTCGCCGGGATCGACGACCGCGCGATAGGTCGCGTAGATCGCCGGCCGCGCACCGGACGCGACCAAAATCGACTCGAGCGGATAGTCGAGCCCGAGCCATTCCAGGTAAAACGCGCGGATCGCCTGGCGCAGCGCGGGCATCCCCGCCGACGGCGGATAGTTCGTCTCGCCGGCCCGAAGCGCCGTCTCGATCCCGTTCAATAGCATCGACGGGATCGGAAATTCCTTCGATGCGAAATCGCCGACCGTCAAGTCGCAGACTTCTCGTCCGCTCTCGCGAAGCGCGCGAACCTCGCCGGCGATCTTGAGCACGCCGGATCCGGCGAGCTGGCCCGCCATAGCCGAGACTCGGCTCGTTGCGGCGCGTGTGTCGATGGCGGTCATGGTCATCTCGGCAGTCGTCAGTTTGCTCGGCGGCACGCGGGGTTCGCTCAATCAATGAAACACCGGAGCGGGCCGAGTTCCAGGCAACCGCGGTGTGAGTCGGCAGCTCGCCTCTTCAAAAGCGTGAGACCGGATTAACAGGATTTACAGGATTGGTGAACGGGTCACGGTTGTGCCGCGAATTCGTCAGTCGTGTC
>JBDUCS010000361.1:0-3991 GCA_040003335.1 Gemmatimonadaceae bacterium
TGGCCGAGGAGACGTACCGGGTGCTCGGGCTCGCGCTCGCGGTCGAGGGTGACCACGAGGAGTCGGAGCGGGTGCTGCGCGAAGCGAGTGCCATGCCGGAAGCGGGCTCGTATACAAAGGCCACCCTTGGCTACGCTTTGGCGCGCGCGGGCCGGCGCGACGAAGCGGAGGTACTTGTCGCCGAGTTGGAGAGCGAGCGGGAGCGCGGTTACGTGTCACCCGTCGCACTGGCGACCGTCTATCTCGGACTCGGTGACGCGACGCGCGCGCTCGCGTGGGCCGAACACGCGTACGAGGAGCGGCGGGGGTGGCTGGCGTATCTCAACGTGAACCCGATCTTCGATGCGGTGCGCGGCGACGAGCGATTCGAGTCGCTCGTCCGTCGCATGCGGCACGCGCCCGGTGACCGGTGACTGTCGGTGACGCGGCGGGTGAATCGTTTTCGTGCAGGGGCGGATGCAAGCCGCCATGCTCTCCGCCATTCTGCTTGGAGGAGTCGGCGCCGTGACCAGTCGTGCAACCGCAGCCCGAGCGATCTCGCTCGGAGCGCTGCTCATCGCCGCGCACACAGTCGGCGCGCAATCGTCCGCGGCGGTACTGCGGGAGCGGGTGCGCGCGTACCGGGTCGCGCACGAGGGCGCGATCGTACGCGAATTCGGCGCGCTGCTCGCGCTGCCGAACGTGTACGGCGACCAAGCCGGCATCCGTCGTAACGCCGCGGCGCTCGTCGCGATGCTCGAGAAGCGCGGCGTGCGCGCGCGATTGCTCGAGATCGGCGAGGGCTCACCGGCCGTGTACGGCGAGCTGCCGGCGCTCAGCGCGACGCACACCGTCGCGCTCTATGCGCACTACGACGGCCAGCCGCTCGATCCCGCGCAATGGTCGACGCCGCCGTGGACGCCGACGCTGCGCGAGCGGTCTGCCGCCGACGGTGGCGCCGTCATCCCGTTCCCGGCGACCGACGACGCGCTCGTCAGCGGCGAAGCGCGCATTTACGCACGCTCGGCGAGCGACGACAAGGCGAGCATCATCGCGATGCTCGCCGGCCTCGACGCGCTGCGCGCCGCGGGGCAACAACCCACGGTGAACCTCAAGTTCTTCTTCGAGGGCGAAGAAGAGGCGGGATCGCCGCACCTCGGCCAGATTCTCGAAAAATTCCGCGATGTGCTCGCCGCCGACGCGTGGCTCTTCTGCGACGGACCCGTACACCAGAACGGACGCAAGCTCGTGTCGTTCGGCGCTCGTGGCGTCGCGTCGCTCGAGCTCACCGTCTATGGCGCGTCGCGCCCGCTGCACTCGGGCCATTACGGCAACTGGGCGCCCAATCCCGGGGCGATGATCGCCACGCTCATCGCGGGCATGCGCGACGATGATGGTCACATCACGATCGCCAACTTCTACGATGACGTGCGCGCGGTGGCGCCCGCCGAGCACGCGGCGGTGGCGGCGCTTCCAACGATCGACGATGAACTGCGGCGCTCGCTCGCCCTGGGCCGCACGGAAGCGAACGGCGCGCTACTCGGCGAGCGTATCATGCTGCCGGCGCTCAACGTGCGCGGCATTCAGGTCGGCGCCGTCGGCGAGCGGGCGGCGAACGCGATCGCCAGCGAAGCGCGCGCGTCGTTCGACTTTCGGCTCGTGCCGAACCAGACGCCGGCTCGCGTGCGCGAGCTGGTCGAGACGCATCTGCGCACGCGGGGCTACTTCGTCACGAGCGACTCGGTGACGGTCGCCATGCGACTCGCGCATCCGAAGGTCGTGCGCGCGGAGTGGGGGAGCGGATATCCCGCCTCACGCGTGTCGCTCGAGCTGCCGTTCGCCCGCGCCCTCGTGCGCGCGGTCGGGGACGGCACGGACCAGCCGCCGCTCGCAATGCCCACGGTCGGCGCGAGCGGACCGATGTACCTGTTCGAGCAGATTCTGAAGGTGCCGATGCTCTCGCTGCCGATTGCCAATTACGACAACAACCAGCACGCCGCGAACGAGAACCTCCGGATCAAGAACTTGTGGGATGGCGTGGAGATGTACGCCGCGCTCATGTCGCGCCTCGGCGGATACTGGTCGGGACGAATGGTGCCGTAGCGGCGCGCCGGCAGTGGCATCGCGGTGCGAACTGGTAGCGGCTGGTGCCGGGCGCGATGCCGCTGCACAATGGTACCGAGCCGGTCTGTCCACTCCTCTTTCAGCGGATGCCCCGTGCACCCTCCGTGGTCACGTAGCGCGCGACACGTCGGCGCGCTCCTCGCGATCTGCCTCGCGGCGCCGGTGGCGCGCTCGCAAGTGCCATCGGACTCCGCCGTTCGCGTCATGCTGCAACAGCGCGTGCAGTCGGGCGCGGTCAAGGGCATCGTCACCGGCACGATCGATCCGAACGGCACGCGCCGCGTGATCGCCGCCGGCACGACGGGCAAGCCCGACCTCCCGCTCGACGCCAACACGGTCTTCGAGATCGGCTCCATCTCCAAGACGTTCACCAACACGATCCTCGCCGACATGGTGCTCAAGGGCGAGGTGTCGCTCGACGATCCGGTGCAGAAATTCCTCCCCGCGTCGGTGAAGGTGCCGACTCGGAGCGGCAAGCAGATCACGCTGCTCGATCTGGCGACGGCGTCCTCGGGGTTGCCGAGGATGCCAGCGAATTTCCATCCGGCCGACGACAAGAATCCGTACGCGGACTACTCGGTGCAGCAGATGTACGACTTCATCACGTCGTACACCCTGCCGCGCGATCCCGGCGCCAAGTACGAGTACTCGAATCTCGGCATGGGACTGCTCGGCCACGCGCTGGCGCTGCGAGCCGGCAAAAGCTACGAGGCGCTGCTGATCGAGCGCGTGCTCGCGCCGCTCGGCATGACGAGCACGCGCATCACGCTCACGCCGGCGATGCGAGGGGCGATGGCGCAGGGCTACGATGAGGCGGGGAGGGCGCAGGGTCCGTGGGACCTTCCGACGCTGGCCGGCGCCGGCGCGATCCGTTCCACGATCGGCGACATGCTCAAGTACATGGCGGCGCAACGCGACACGACGACGGGCCCGCTCGCGCGCGCGATCGCGCTCACGCATCACGTCATGCGCGCCGGCGGGAACGCGACCACGTCGATGGGACTTGGCTGGCATCTCCTATCGGTGCAGGGGCGCACGATCGTCTTTCACAATGGCCAGACAGGCGGCTATCACGGCTTCATGGCGATCGATCCGCAAACCGGTGCCAACGCGGTGATGCTGACCAACACCGGCACCAGCATCGATGACATCGGCTTCCACCTGATCGACTCGACGGCGCCGTTGAAAGCACCGGCCAAGGCGCGCGTCGAGGTGAAGGTGGCGCCCGCGATCCTCGCCGCCTACGTCGGCGTGTACCGCTTTGCGCCGACATTCGCGATCGCCGTCACGCTGGAGAACGGCGCGCTGGTGGCACAGGCCACCGGCCAGCCCAAGTTCTCCCTCTTCGCCGAATCGGAGACCGACTTCTTTCTCAAGGAGGTCGACGCGCAGGTGACGTTCGAGCGGAGCGGGACCGGCCCGGCGTCGGCGATCGTGTTGCATCAGAGCGGCGCGAACCAGCGCGCGCCGCGTGCGCCGTAGCATCGCGCGGTGAAGCGCCGTCTTCTTGGGATCTCGCTCGCCGTTGCGCCGCTGGTCGCTGGAACGCGTACGACGTCAGCCGCGCAGGGCGCGACCGACTCGCTACCGCGCTGGACCGTCGCGGCGCCGCCCGCGTGGAACGCAGACTCGTTAGGCAACCATCGCGTCGTCGTTCGCGTCGACGAAGCGGCCGACGCGGTGCGGGTCCACATCGGATGGCGGCGCCGGGATGACGCGCCCGAGCGCAAGAACATCGTCGTGACGAGTCTGCGCTCGGGCTCCCGTATCGCGAACGTCGCCCGCGTCGCGATCACCCGCGAGTCCGGCGAGATCGTCTTCCAACCAGCAGCCGGCGCCGGCGACTACGCCGTCTACTTCATGCCGTTCCGCCGCACCAATCGCTCGG
>JBDUCS010000362.1:0-3988 GCA_040003335.1 Gemmatimonadaceae bacterium
TGAGCGAATGCTGATTGGTGACGAGCACCGTCGGCAGCTCGAGCGAGCGCTGGCCCAGTGCGGTGCGCGCGGGCGACGCGCCCTGCCGACGCGATTGCATCGTGAGGTACGGCCGGCGCGCCAGCACGTCGATCGCATAGACGTTCACGAAGCCACCATTGTTGTTGCGGACGTCGATCACCACGCCCTCGCGCGATTGGTTATCGGCGTCGAGATCGAGATACAGCTGGTTGAGCGACGGCTGTCCCATGTCGAACATGTGCACGTAGCCGAGCCGGCCGCCGCTCGCCTTGGCGACGTAGGCACGCCGCTCCTCGACCCATGCCCGGTAGAGAAGGCCTTTTTCGGTGGCGCCGTTCACGGGACGCACGGGCACATCGCGTGCGACCGCGCCCGCGGATGCAGCCACACCGAGCACGATGCGCTTGTTGATCTTGTAGGCAAGGAGCGAGTCGACGTTCGTGCGCGCGCCGATCGGCGCGCCGTCCACGCTCACGAGGTATTGCCCCGTCGTGATCCCCGCGACCGCGGCCGGTGACAGCGGCACCACCTCGTCGACGCGCAAGCGGCCCTGCGACTCGTACTCGGCGCGGTCGAAGCGCAGCCCGATGCGGCCCGTGTACTGCGCCTGCGCCGCCGGCCCGCCGATGCCGGAATGCGAGGCGTTGAGCTCGCCGACCATCAGATTGAGAATGCGACGCATCTCGTCACGCGTGCGCGCGCCCTCGATCAGCGGCGTGTACTGCTCGCGCACCGCGTTCCAGTCGACGCCGTTCATCTTCTCGTCGAAGAAGTTGTCGCGCAGGTAGCTCCAGGCCTGCGCTAGCACTTCCAACTTCTCACGCGCGAAGTCGACGTCCATCTCCGCGGTGACGGCGACGGGCCGCACCGCGCGCGTGTCGACGTTTACGCTGTTGATGCGGCCGTTCTCGACGTAGAAAATCTCCTTGCCGTCGGGCGACCACTGCGCGCTCCCTTTTCCGTTCGCGGTCGATGTGATCTGCCGGGCCACGGGCTCGTCGCGCGCCAGCTCATCGAGCGGATACACGTACAAGTTCACCTGTTCGGCGACGACCGCTGTCAGCAACACGAGTTTGCCATCGGGGCTGATGGACTGCGCGCCGACGTCGACACCGACGGGGAGGAGGGTGAGCCGCCGGCGAATATCGTCGAAGACGATCTCCGTTCGGCGCGCCGCGCGCCGGTTTGCGATGGCGGTTGCCACGCTGGTGGAGTCGGTGGACACGGAGTCGCGGCGCGGCGTGGCGGGGGTCGGGGCCGCTGGTGTCGTTGGCTGCGCCGGAGCTGGCGTCGTGGTGCGCGGCGTCTCTTCGCGAAAGAGATCGCGGAACTGGTCCTCACGAAAGCGCGGCGTGCGCGGCACGAGATCGACGCGGGCGAGGCTGCGCGTTTCGGTGCGTTGGCCGGTGCCACCCATCAGGATGAACGAACCGTCGGGGCTCCAGCTGATCGACCCGGCGCTTGAGTTGCCGAGGAAGGTGATCGGCTTGCTGTCGCCGCCGGTTGTGCCGACGACGTACGCGTTCTGAAAGTTGCGGGCGCCCGATCGCGTGAGGTAGGCGATCCACTTGCTGTCGGGCGAGAAAACGGCGCCGCGCGCGCCAAGGAAGGGCGGCAGGTCGAAGTGCGCCGTGGCGACGATGCGATCGGTCTTGGCGGCGACGTCGAGCACGCGCAGCTCGCGCGCGTCGCGCGTGAAGGCGAGGAGCCTTCCGTCGGGCGACCAGCGCGGCGAGAGATCGTTCGTGGGTCCGCGCGTGAGCTGCGTCTCGGTGCGCGCGCCGAAGTCGTATATGAAGAGGTGCCAGCTTCCGTCGCGGTCGCTCGTGTAGGCGAGCCGCCGCGAGTCGGGCGACCACGCCAGCTGCTGCTCGTCGGCGGCGGATGTGGTGACGCGGGCCGCTTCGCCGCCATCTTTCGCCGACGCGGCGAAGATCTCGCCGCGCATCACGAACGCCGTCTTCCGGCCGTCCGGCGACAGCGCCATCTCCTGGACACCGGTGGCGAGCGTGAGATGCTCGACCCCCTGCGCCGCCGGCGCGCCCCGCAGCGCGATCGGCACGCGTGCCGCCATGCCGCTGGTCACGTCGAGTGTCCAGATCCCGAAGTCGCGCTCGAACGTGATCGCCTTGCCGTCGGCCGCGATGGATGGCCAGAGCACCCGGCCATCGCTGAAAGTCGTGAGCGCCTTCGCGTCGCCGCCGGCGACGGCTCGCGAGTAGATGTTCTGCGCGCCGCCGCGATCGGAGACGAAGTACAGCGTGCCGCCGTCGGCCGACCACATCGGCCACGAATTCTTGGCGCCCAACGGCGCGAACGTCGTGTACGACGGCGCCGCACCGGCGTCGCGCACGAGGCTGATCTCGCTCTCGTCGAGATGGCTGTGCCCTTTTCGCCACCACTGCCCGCTCGACGTGCCGCGTGCGGTGATCGCCAGCGTCTTTCCGTCGGGCGACGGCGCGCCCCAGAACTCACTTGCGTAGCGGTCGCCCGCCACCGCCATCGGGGTGCCGCCCTCGGCGCGCACGCGATACTCGTCGTTCATCCCCGAGATGTCGTGCGCGGCCGAGGAGAAGTAGAGCCACTGCCCGTCGTGCGACCACGCATCGAGCTGATCGCGCGTGTCGTCGAAGGTGACGCGCTTCACGTCACCGGTGGCGAGCGCGAGGACGTAGATGTCGCCGTTTCCGCTGCGGGTGGAGACGAAGGCGAGGCGCGTGCCGTCCGGCGAGTAGAGCGGGCGCGACTCCATCGCCTCGTGGGCAACGAGGAGATGCGCCTCACCGCCAGTCGCCGGCACCGTCCAGATGTCACCGCCGGAGACAAAGGCGATCTCGCGGTGATCGGGCGAGAGGGCCGGCTCGGCGAACGAGGCGCGCGGTGCGGCGGCCGCGCGGGAGAGCGCACGTGGCGCGCCGAAGGAGAGTGCGGCGGCGGCGGCGGCGGCAACGATCGCACAGCGGGACGCGAGCATGATGGATGGGGTTGGAGGCACCCGATATTAGCACCGGAAACCCCATCGCGTACCCTTCGCGGAGCGTCACCACCCTCGGTTTTCGGAGCCGACGCCCCGCCCGTGCTCCGCGATCAGCGCGTGAAGCTGAGCACGAACGCCGACGACGACGCGGCGCTCGATGCAGGAAACCGCCAGCGCTCGACACTTTCCCGCAGGCACTGCTCCGTCTCCCCCGCGCCAGCACCCGCCCAGCTCCGCTCGCTCACCGCGGCGCCAGTGACGCGGCCGTCGACGCCGATGTCGACACGCATGCGAACCGTGCCACCCAGCGTCGGGTTGAGCTTGAGACCCCGCTCGACGTAGCAGTTGTTGAGTGCGCCCTGGTTTCCGCGCACGACGTCGCCGAGCGCGGCTACATCACGCGCGGCGCCGGGAATCGGCGACACCCTCATCGACGGCGGCGCGACCTGCGTCACCGTGACGGCGTCCAGCTTTACGTCGCGCACGCCGCCGAGCGATGCGTCGCGCAGGCCGGGCCCGAGTCGCGTGTCGTTGCGCGCGCGGTCGTCGCCGGCCGGCGAGCCGGCGGCGAGCACCACCTTCGAGCCGCGATCGATCACGGGAGAGCCCGACGTCGTCTCGAGGTTGTGGAGCACGCTCGCCACGCGAACCGCGGCGCTCGACGTGCTGCCGAGAAACGCGTCCTCGACGCGGGCGACGGAGCGCACACCACTCGCCGCCGCCGCGCGTTCGGTGCGAATCGCCGAGCGTACGGGATTCGAGGGCACCAACGCCGTGATCACGGTCGAGACGTCGATTGGGTCGTGGGGAATCAACCGCGCGCCGACCGGCCCGAACATCACGAGCGCGAGCCACGCCGCGCCGAGTGTCGCCGACGCGGCGTAGGACCAGAGGAGCGAACGATCTTCCGCGTCGAGGAGCTCGATGCGGAGATCGCGCGGGAGCTGCTGCCGACTGCCGCCGAATGCCGGAACCACGGAACCGTCCCCG
>JBDUCS010000075.1:0-13527 GCA_040003335.1 Gemmatimonadaceae bacterium
GCAAGGGCGTCTCGTATTGCGCGATCTGCGACGGCGCGTTCTTCAAGCAGCACACGATCGCCGTCGTCGGCGGCGGCGACGCCGCCTGTGAAGAAGCCGATTTTCTCACCCGCTACGCGGCCAAGGTCTACCTGATCCATCGCCGCGACGAGTTTCGCGCGTCGAAGATCGTGCAGAAGCGAGTGTTCGAGAATCCGAAGATCGAGGTGCTCTGGAGCACCGTCGTCGATGAGGTGCAGGCGGACGCGCAGGGACTCGTCGACAACCTGCGCATCCGCGACGCGAAGAGCGGCGCGACGCGCGATCTCGCGGCGACGGGACTCTTCGTCTTTGTCGGCTTTCGCCCCAACACGGGCATCATCGCCGAGCACGTGACGCACGATCCGAGCGGCTACATCGTCACCGACACGAACATGGAAACGTCGATCAAGGGACTGTTCGCAGCGGGTGATCTCCGCTCACAGCTCGTGCGCCAGGTATCGACGGCCGTTGGCGACGCGACCACCGCGGCGATCGCCGCCGAGAAGTACTTGACCGCGCTCAAGGAAGGGACGTCCGACATGCCGATCGAAGGCGCGGGCGGCTACTCCGTATGACGGGCGTGATGGTGGAGAGCTTTGTCGTCGGCGCGTTCCAGGAGAACAGCTACCTCGTCATCGACGAGGCGACGCACCGTGCCGTGCTGATCGATCCAGGCGGCGAGGGTGAGCGCATCGACGCCGCGCTTCGCGCGCACGGGGCCGAGCTGGAGGCGATCTGGCTCACGCACGCGCACGTCGATCACGTCGCCGGCGTCGCGGCCATGAAGCGGTTGCGCGACGTGCCGGTGCATCTGCATCCGCTCGACCGGCCACTCTACGACAACGCGGCGCAGCACGGCGCGCGCCTTGGCATTGTCGTCGAGCCGCCGCCGGTGCCCGATCACGAGCTGGCCGATGGCGACGTGCTACGCGTCGGCTCGCTCGCGTTCGATGTGATGCACGCACCCGGCCACGCGCCGGGCCACGTCGTGATCCACGGCCACGGCGTCGCGTTCGTGGGCGACTGCCTTTTCGCAGGCTCGGTCGGGCGCACCGACCTTCCGCTGTCCAATGGCGCCCACCTGGCGCGCTCGCTCGAGATCATCGCCGCGCTCCCGGCCGCGACCGTTGTGTACGCGGGGCACGGGCCGGCGACGACGATCGGGCGCGAGCGCGCATCGAATCCATTCCTCAATGGTGTCGCTCGCGTGCCGGGCGCCGGCCGCGGATGATGGGAACTCGAGTCGCCGCGCTCGCGAGCCTCGTTCTGGCGGCACTCTGGTCTGGTGCGACGCTCTTTTTCACGGTGGTCGTGACGCGGAGCGCGTTTCGCGTGCTGCCGACTCGCGCGCTCGCCGGGACGCTCGTCGGTGATGCGCTGCCGGCGCTCTTCATGGGCGGTCTCGCGACGGGGGCGGTGCTTATCGCGCTCGCGCTTCCCGCGGCGGCGCCAGCGCGCGCCACGCGTATCGCGCTGGGCGTCATCGCGCTCGCCGGATGCGGCGTCGGGCAATTCGTGATCAATCCGCGGCTGCATCGCCTGCGCGAGCAGCTCGCCGGCCCCGTCGACGCCCTCGCCGCCGGCGATCCGCTGCGCATCGAGTTCGGCCGGCTGCACGTAGCGTCGATCGGCACACTGGGCCTCGCCCTCGTCGCGATGGTCGCCGTGACGCTCGCGCTGGCCTGGTCGCTCACCCGCGAGGTGCCGTAGTGCCGGATTCGTATGAGACGCCGCGCGTTCCGCTCGCCGCGCCGGACGACGTCACTGACCACGGCGCGCGTGCCGAGCTGGAGACGTTCGTGCGCGAGCGCGGCAAAGCGCCGAACCTCTTTCGCGCCGCGTCGGTGCGTCCGGAGATCATGCGAACGCTCGCCGCGCACTTGCGGGCGGTGACCGGTCCGGGCGAGGTCCCGTCGCTCCTCAAGGAGCTCGTCTCGCTCCGTGTGTCGCTGATCAACGACTGCGCGTACTGCCTCGCTTCGCACACGGTGCTGGCCACGCGGCTGGGAGCGACTAGCGACGTGCTGCGTGCGGTGACCGAGGTGCGCTATGACGGGTTGGATCCGTCGTGGCGCGCCGCCCTGCGCTTCGCCGACGCGATTACGCCCACGCGCGGCGACGCAAGCGATGCACAGTATGCGGAGCTCGAGCGACACTGGAGCGCGGCGCAGATCGTGGAGATCACGGCCGTCGCCGCCCTCTTCAACTATTTCAATCGCTTCGCCAACGCGCTGCACATTCCCGTCACCCGATGAGCCGGCGCGCGCGGCACTTCGTGCGGCGCCGCACTAGATTTCGTGGCTGGGCGCGCCGCCGGTAACGGCGGCCGTCGCGCAACGCGCACCACGGTCCCAGGAGTTCCATGCATCCGAGAGCTCGCTCCACTCTGCGTCTCATGCTCGCGGCCGCCGGCCTCGTGATGGCCGTTGCCGCGTGCATCGAGACGACGAAAGCACCCGGCGCCACGCCGTACGCGTACTTCATCATCAACGTCGATCCCGCCGGCGCGAGTTACACCGTCAAGCCGGTCGCGCAGGTCTTCAGCTCGCAGGCGCTGGCGCTCCCCAACGGGCATGCGAAGGCGGACTCGTGCCTCATCTACCTGTACGGCACTGCGACCGATGCGCCGCTCGACTTCATCAGCGGCGGCGACAGCCTCGCGTTCACCGCTGATGGCGTCACGCGCTACCTCAAGCCAACCACGGTCACCTCCATCGTTCGATACTCGCTCCCCAGTTCGACAGTGCCGCTCGCCACCCCCGGGGGCCGCTTCACGGTGACGACGCCCGGCGGCTCGGCGACGTATCCCGCCGGCACGCTTTCGAGCAACACGCCGCCCGCGCTGACGGTGCAGCGTCCCGTAACGAACGCGGACGGCACCATCACGCTCACATGGAACGCGGGCGACGACAGCTCGCGCGTCGGGATTGGCCTCGTCTACGCATCGGCGTCCGCCGGATTCGACCGTCAGATCTTCTGCGCGCTCACCGACGACGGCACGTATACGTTGCCGTCCACCATCACCGCCGGCTACCTCGCGTCGACGCAAAAGCGGGTGGAGGCCTCGCGCTGGCGCAGCGCGCTCGCGCATCTCACGAACGCCGAGTTGTTCGCCTACTCGTCGTTCAACATCACTCCGTTCACGCCGTAGGCGGCCGCATCCGATGACCGACAAGACCCGGCACGAGAAGGATCCGCTCGGGACGCTCGCCGTACCCGCCAGCGCGTTGTTCGGCGTGCAAACGCTACGCGCGGTGCAGAACTTCCCGATCAGCGGGTTCCCGCCGATGCCGGCGTTCGTCACGGCGACGATCTGGATCAAGAAGGCCGCGGCCCTGACGCACCGTGATACTGGCCGGCTCGATCCGCGGCTCGCTGCGGCGATCGATCAGGCGGCCAATGAAGTGCTCGGCGGCGAGCACCGCGAGCATTTTGTCGTCGACGTCTACCAGGCCGGCGCGGGCACGTCGCATAACATGAACGGCAACGAGGTGCTGGCGAATCGCGCCAACGAGATCCTGGGGGCTGCGCGCGGAACGTATTCACCCGTCCATCCCAACGATCACGTCAACATGGCGCAGTCGACCAACGACGTGATCCCGACGGCGATCCGGCTGGCTTGCCTCGGCGAGCTTGCAAAGCTCGAGCGCGCCGTGGAAGGACTTCGCGACGCCTTCCTCTCCAAAGGCGCGGAGTTTGACGACGTCATCAAGTCGGGCCGCACGCATCTGCAAGATGCGATGCCGATTCGCCTTGGCCAGGAGCTCACCGCGTACGCGCACACGCTCGACCGCAACCTGAGGCGCATCCGCGAATCGGCCGACTACCTTCGTGACTTGGGGATCGGCGGCACCGCGGTCGGCACCGGTGTCAATGCCGAGCCCGAGTATCCGTCGCTGATGGTGACGCATCTGCGCGCGATCACTGGTCTCGAGTTGCGGGTGGGCGACGATCGCATCCAGCTGATGCAGAGCATGGGGGACGTCGCTGGATTCAGCGGTGCGCTCCGCACCCTCGCCGTCGACCTCGCGAAAATCTCGAGCGACCTTCGCTTGATGGCGAGCGGCCCGCGCACGGGTCTCGACGAGATCAGACTGCCCGCGGTGCAGCCGGGCTCGTCGATCATGCCCGGCAAGGTGAATCCGTCGATTCCGGAGATGGTGAACCAAGTTTGCTATCAGGTCATGGGGTGCGACACGACGGTCGCCATCTCGGCCGAGCAGGGGCAGCTCGAGCTGAACGTGATGATGCCCGTGATCGCGTTCAACATCCTCTTGTCGATGCAGATTCTGACCACCGCGATCGCGCAGCTCGATACGCGCACCGTGCGCGGCATGGAGGCGAACCGCGAGATGTGCGCGTACTGGGTCGAGCGCTCGGCCGCGCTCGCCACCGCCCTCGCGCCCCAGATCGGCTACGCGCGCGCCGCCGAGCTGAGCAAGCAGTCGGTGAAGGAGAACGTGCTCATCCGCGAGCTGGTCCATCGCGAGCACGTGCTGCCCGACGATCAGATCGACGACGCACTCGACCTCCGCAAGATGACGGAGATCGGTGTTCCCGGCGGCCAGCACGGCGGCGTATCGGCCGGCTGATTTCTGCTCTCGTTGCGACCGCAGCACGCGGGCTCTAGACTAGAGCTGTGAGGATCACCACCTGGGCCGAGTACGGCCTCATCTGCGCGCTGCACCTGGCGAAGCGGCCCACCCATGAGGTCGTGACTGGGCGCGACATCGCCGCCCGCGAGAAGCTGCCCGCCGACTACGTGGAGCAGATTCTGCTCCGCCTGCGCCGCGCCGGGATCGTGCTCAGCGTACGCGGCGCGCACGGCGGGTACCGGTTGGCGCGTTCCGCTGACGATATTTCGGTGCGCGATGTCATCCACGCCGCCGAGCTCGAGACCTTCGACCTCCATTGCGTCTCGCATCCGGTAAACGCCGAGCGCTGCTCGGCGAGTGGCGAGTGCAGCATCCGTCCCGTTTGGATGTTGCTGCAGCAGAAGATCGATGGCGTGCTCGAGGGCGTCGCGCTCTCCGATCTGTTGATGGACGAGAGTGACGTACGCATCCGCGTCGGGCTCCCCGTTCTGCAATCGTAGGCACGAGCCCATGGCGCCCCACGGCCGGTCGCTCTTTCCCGCGTTCGATGCCTGGCGCGCCCGTCGCGCGCTGCGGGGCCGCGCCGCCGCGTACGTCGGCGCGCTCGTCGCCGAGCCCACATCGACCGACGTCGATTGGCTCGCCGCCCACGCGACCGGTGGCGATGCCGATCACGCACGGTGGGAGCTGCGGTACGCGCGCCGTGCGCTCGGCCTCCTGACCGCGCAGCGCGACGCGCTGGACGACCGGACCGCGTCCGTCGTCGCCCGCGCACTCGCCGCCGCGCTGGCCCGGGACGCGCACATCGGCGCCGGCAAGATCCGCGTCGTCGAGCGGCAGCTGAATGCGCGACTCACCGCGTACGGCGACGCGCTCGTCGATCGCAGCGGTGCCGGAACGGGATGGCATCTCGGACGAACGCTCCTCCGCTTTGCCGGACGCGTCGATGCGACGCCTGGCGAAACGGTCGCGCAGGCAGCGGAGATCGTAACGCGATACTTGGGCGAGGCGAACGAGGCGTTGCGCGAGCACTTCGGCGCTGCCGCGCTCCCCGACGACGTTGCGCCATCGTCGCTCACTCCGCGATGAAAAAAAGAGCGACGCGCGCGGCGCGTCGCTCTTTCGTTCCGGGTCGGTCGGCGGAGTGCCGAAGGGGGGACTCGAACCCCCACGGGCTTGCACCCACTGGCTCCTGAAGCCAGCGCGTCTACCAGTTCCACCACTTCGGCGTCGGCGAAAAGATACCGGCGCTCGAGAATGAAGTCAACGCGCCGCGGCGTTGCCGGCGCTCACGCCCCGGCCTAACTTTCCGCGTTGCATTGCGCGCGCCGTGACCGCTGGGCGCGCCTGTCCGTCACTGTACCGTAGCGCGTATCCGCGCTCGGCTCCGCTTCTGGTTTGCCGTGCCTCAGGTCGAAGATCCAACCGTCCAAGTCGTCGCGCGGAACAAGCGCGCGCGCCACGACTACCACATTCAGGAGACGTGGGAGGCGGGCATCGTGCTGACCGGCACCGAGGTGAAGTCGCTGCGCAACGGCAAGGCGAATCTCGTCGACGCGTACGCGATCGTGCAGGGCGAGGAGCTCTTCCTCCTCGGCGCGCACATCGCGCCGTACGAACAGGGCAACCAGTTCAACCACGAGCCGACGCG
This sequence comes from Gemmatimonadaceae bacterium, assembly GCA_040003335.1. Lineage (GTDB taxonomy): Bacteria > Gemmatimonadota > Gemmatimonadetes > Gemmatimonadales > Gemmatimonadaceae > JALZAE01. The sequence continues at coordinate 6,268 of JBDUCS010000075.1, forward strand.
CACCCGCAAGCTGCTGCTCCACAAGAAGGAGATCCGCAAACTGATCGGCGCCGTCGAGCGCCAGGGACTCACGCTGATTCCACTCGACTTGTACTTCAAGCGCGGCATGGCCAAGCTCACACTCGCGCTGGGCAAGGGGAAAAAATTGCACGACAAGCGGGATACCGAGCGCAAGCGTGACGACGAGCGCGAGATGGCGCGCGCGGCGCGCGCGCGCTGAGGCCGATACTCGTCTCCATGATCCTTTCAGTCGTCGCTACCATCGTCCTTACGCTGTCGCCGATCGCGGCGCAGACATCGCCAACGTCTCAGGCGCCGTCGCTCATTGTGCGCGGGCCTCGCGTCTCGGCACAGGTGCCGGTGGTGGCGAGCGCCGGCGCGCCGGCGATCGGGCTCGAGCGGCTCGCGCCGGTGATCCCGATGTCGGTTCGGGCGAGCGAGGAAGGGAAGTATCTCGTCACCATGGCCGGTGCCGAGATCGAGCTCACGGAACAGCTGCCCGTCGCGCGCATCAACGGCACGCTCGTGTCGCTCGCCAGCTCGCCGTACGTGGCCGACGGCCGACTGTTCGTCCCGCTGCAGCTCGTCACCGAGATTCTCCCGCGGGCGCTCCCGAAGCGATTCCGTTACGCGTCGGCCGGCCGAGAGCTGTGGTTCACGCCCGCGCAGAGTGAGTCGTTGGCCAGCGTCTCCACCGCTGGCGCGCCGGCGCCGACGATCTTTCGCCGGCGCGCGTCGAACGGCGCGCCGGCGGGCGCCCCGCCGTCGCGCCCGGTGAATCCCACGCATCGTGGCGGCCGGCGGTGGCGCATCATCGTCGACGCGGGTCACGGCGGCGTCGACAATGGGATGACGGGCCCGATCGCCGGCGGTCCGCGGATCTACGAGAAGGAGATCACCCTCCAGGTCGCTAACCGCGTGCGCGCCGCGCTCCTTACGCGCGGCATCGACGTCGTGATGACTCGCACGTATGACACGCTGATCGCGCTCGGCGACCGCGGGCGCATCGCCAACGAGAGTCGCGGCGACCTGTTCGTCTCGATCCACGTCAACGCCGCTCCGCTCACCGGCCACAAGCCGCGCGACTGGCGCGGCTTCGAGACCTACTTTCTCTCCGAGGCCAAGACGGAAGACGACCGCCGCGTCGAGCGCATGGAGAACGAGTCGATCCGCTTCGAGACCGGCGCCGACGCCGCGCCGGGCGATCCGCTCAGCTTCATCATCAACGACATGGCGCAGAACGAGCACCTGCGCGAGTCGAACGAGCTCGCCGAACTGATCCAGCGCCGGCTGATGAAGATCCATCCCGGTCCCGATCGCGGCGTGAAACAAGCGGGCTTCCGCGTGCTCGTGACGGCATTCATGCCGGCGGTGCTCGTCGAGATCGGCTTCGGCACCAACACGGCGGAGGCGGTGTACCTCTCGTCACCGTCGCAGCAGCAGGTGATCGCGAACGCGATCGCCACGGCCGCGCTCGAGTATCTCGGCGAGTACGAGCGAAAGCTCGGCGCCGGCGGCGGACGGTGAGGCCAAGCGCCCGCCTCGCCGCGCTCGCATTCGTGCTGGCGCCGTTGACGGCGTGCGCGTACTTCAACGGCGTCTACAACGCCCGCCAGGCGGAATCGAGGGGCGACGCGCTGGTACGATCGGGGCGGCTCGCCGATGCGGATTCCGCCTATGCCCTGGCCGCCGTCACGGCCGAGACCGTGCTCGCGCGCTACCCGAAGAGCAAGTGGCGCGACGACGCGCTTCGCATCGCCGGCCGGGGGTGGGCGCGCGCGCAGGAATGCGATCGCGCCATTCCGCGCCTCCGCGCGTACCTGTTCGAATTCGACGCCATCCACCCGGCGCGCGAGCGCGAGCCGACGCAGCTCGCACTCGGCGAATGCTTCGTGCGCACCGGGCGCCTCAGCGAAGCACGCGAGACGCTTGCGCCGCTCGCCGAGCATCGCGATGCAATGGGGCGCGCCGCGGCGTTGTGGGCGGCGCGCGCCGCCATCGCCAAGGGAGATGATGCCGACGCTCGGCGATTTCTCTCGGCCGCCGACGCCAGCGAGGCCGAGTGGGAGATGGTGCGCTACGAGGTGGCGCGCGAGCGATTCGACGATGAGGAAGCGGCGCTCGCACGACGCGCCGCGGCCGGCGACGGTCGGGCCGCCGCCGATACGGCGCTCGCGGCGCTCTGGCGCGCCGGCCGCAGCGATGCGGTGCTGCGCACGCTCGCCGCGTACGATGCGGCGCGTACGCCGGCCGCCGATCGTGCCCGGCTGCACCTCGCGGTCGGCGAGCTCTTCTTCGCGTCTGGAGCCGATTCGCTCGCCGCACGGCAGTACGAAGCGACGGAGCAGTTGTCCCGCGACACGCTCGTCGTGCGCGATGCCGTCGCGCGTCTCGCCCTGCTCGCGCTGCGGCCGCTCGCGGCGCAGGTCGACGTCGAGAACATGGTGCGCGCCTCGAGGGTACGGGCGAAGGGCGGCGCGCTGCAGCGCCGACTCGATGACAACCTCCTCCTGATGCAGATGCTCGGGCAGCGGCAAGATTTCACCGGCGCCTCGCTTTTCCTCGCCGCCGAGGTGGCGCGCGACAGTCTGCGGGCGACGGCGCTGGCGCACGCGCTCTTCAAGCGCATCGTGTCGTCCTCGCCGCAATCGCCCCTCGCCGCGAAGGCGCTGCTCGCGGCGGCGCGGCTCGCGCCGGACTCCGCCGATGGATACGTCGCCCGTGTCCGCCGCGAGTATCCGCTGTCGCCGTACCTCGCGCTCGCGCCCGACTCGGCCGGGCTGGCGCGTCTCGACGCCGCCGAGAAACCGCTGAGCGATGCCTGGATAGCGACCGTCGCGGTCTACACCGACAGCGTGAAGCGGCTGCACCCGGGCGCGCTCTCGGCTATCGTCGCGCCCGTGTCACCGGCGCCCACAGCGAGCGGCGCGATGTCGCGTCCCACGACGGTGCCGCCACCGTGACACCGCACCCGACGCCGGTGAGCCGGCTCGGCATCTCCGTCGTCGGCCTCGACTTTCAGAATCCGGTCGTACTCGCCGCCGGAACGGCCGCGTACGGCCGCGAGCTCGCCGGGGTGATGCGACTCGATGCGCTTGGCGGCGTCGTCACGAAGGCGGTCAGCATGCGCCCGCGTGCCGGGGCAGCGGCGCCGCGCGTCGCCGACTTCGCCGGCGGGATGATCAACGCGGTTGGTCTCGCGAATCCGGGACTCGACGCCGTGCGCGAGCACGATCTGCCGTGGCTCGCCGCGCACCTGCGCGGCCCCCGCGTGATTGTCAACGTCGTCGGGGATGCGGTGGACGACTTCGCGGCGGTCGTCGCCGGACTCGACGACGCGAGCGGTGTCGATGCGTACGAGCTCAACGTGAGCTGCCCGAACGTGAAAGCGGGCGGCTTGGAGTTCGGCGCCGACGAAACCGCGCTCGCCGCCGTCGTGCGCGGGGCGCGCGCCGCGACGCGACGGCCGCTGTTCGTCAAGCTGTCGCCGACGCTCGCCGACATCGCGCGCTCGGCGCGGGTCGCGGTGGACGCCGGCGCCGACGCGGTCACGCTCGTGAACACCATTCCGGGATTGGTGATCGACGTCGATCGCCGACGGCCGGCGCTCGGATTCGGTGGCGGCGGCGTCAGTGGCGCCGGCTTGTTGCCCGTGGGCGTGCTCGCGACGTGGAAGATTCGTCGCGCACTCGACGTGCCGGTGCTGGGCATCGGCGGCGTCGCGAGTGCCGAAGATGCCCTGCAGTATCTCGTCGCGGGTGCGTCGCTGGTCGGCATCGGCACCGCTGCGCTGCGGAATCCGCGCGTGCCTGAGCGCATCGTGCGTGACCTCGAGCGCTGGTGCGTCGCGCACGATGTCGAGGCGCTCGCGTCCATTGTCGGATCGCTGCAATGGCCGACATGACCGGCGCCGCGCCGCGCGCGATCGTGGCGCTCGACGTGCCTTCGGCCGCGGATGCGCTCGCGCTCTTGCAGCGGCTCGGCCCCGCCTGCGATTTCGTGAAGATCGGCAATGAGTTGTTCACGGCCGAAGGGCCGGCCGTCGTGGAGCGGACACGCGCATCGGGCCGCGATGTGTTTCTCGACCTCAAGTTTCACGACATCCCCACCACCGTGCGCGGCGGCGCGCGCAACGCCGCCGCGCTCGGTGCGCGGCTGATCACGGCGCACGCGAGTGGCGGGCGCCGCATGCTCGAGGCGGCGGTCGACGGCGCAGGCGACTCGTGTGGTGTGCTGGCGGTCACGGTCCTCACGTCGCTCGATGCGGCCGAGCTTGGCGACGCGTGGCATCGCGAGATCGCCTCGATCGGCGACGAGGTGCTGCGGCTCGCCGGCGTCGCGCGTGCGAGCGGTGCGCACGGCGTGGTCTGCGGCGGTCGCGAGGCGGCGTCGGTGCGCGCGCGATTCGGCGACGAGTTGGCGGTGCTCGTCCCCGGTGTGCGACTGGCCGGCGCGCCGTCCAACGATCAGGCGCGCATCGTCACGCCACGCGAGGCGGTTGAATCCGGCGCGAGCTACATCGTGCTCGGCCGTACCGTCACCGCCGCCCCCGACCCGCGCGCGGCGCTGGCACTCGCGCGCGAGGAAATGTCGGAGACGTCGAGGGGCCGGTTGCATGGGCCGGGCAGCGAACACCGATAACGGGTCACCGCACTTGCGTCCGATATCTAAGCCGGTTAAGCTAATAGACTTGACCGGAATTTTTATCGTATCGAGCGACTGAGGCGACCGTGAAAGTCCGCAGCAGCGTGAAGCCGATCTGCGAGCATTGCAAAGTGGTGAAGCGTCAGGGCGTCACCCGCGTGATCTGCAAGCGCAATCCCAAGCACAAGCAGCGTCAGGGTTAACTATGGCACGTATTGCTGGCGTCGATCTCCCCCGCGAGAAGCGAGTCGAGATCGGCCTGACTTACATTTTCGGGATCGGCCGAGCGACGGCGAAGAAGATCCTCGAGAGCACGGGCGTGAACGCCGAGCAGCGTGTTCGCGACCTGAACGATGCCGACGTGAACAAGCTGCGTCAGGCGATCGAAAAAGATTTCCGCGTCGAAGGCGCGCTCCGTACCGAGACGGCGATGAACATCAAGCGATTGATGGACATCGGCTCCTATCGCGGGATCCGGCACCGCCGCGGACTTCCGGTTCGCGGCCAGCGCACGCATACGAACGCGCGCACCAAGAAGGGTCCGCGCCGCGCCATCGCCGGCAAGAAGAAAGTCACCAAGTAGCGGTGTTCGGTGATCGGTGATCGGTGTTCGAACAACACTGACCCCTGATTGCTGAGCACGACGCGCATCGAACACCGATCACCGATCACCGAGCAAAATGGCTACTGCGAAGCCGGGTTCCGGCAAGAAGTCCAAGCGCGTCGTCGAGTCCGAAGGGATCGCACACGTTGCCGCGACGTTCAACAACACCACGATCACGATCACCGACATGCAGGGGCACGCGATCGCGTGGTCCTCGTCTGGTAAGGCGGGCTTCAAGGGCTCCAAAAAGAGCACGCCGTTCGCCGCGACGGTCGCCGCCGAAGGATGCGCCCGCGAGGCGCTCTCACTCGGCGTGAAGCGCGTGCACGTCAAGGTGCAGGGTCCCGGCTCGGGCCGGGAGTCGGCGATTCAGGCGTTGGCCGCGGCTGGTCTCCAGATCCGCTCGATCAAGGACGTCACTCCGATCCCGCACAACGGTTGCCGACCCCCCAAGCGTCGGAGGGTCTGACCGATGGCTCGCTATACCGGACCCAGCTGCCGCCAGTGCCGCCGCGAGACGACAAAGCTGTTTCTCAAAGGCACCAAGTGCTTCACCGAAAAGTGCCCGGTTGAGCGCCGCCCCTACGCGCCGGGCCAACATGGCCAGAATACGGCGCGCCGCCGCAAGACCTCCGAGTACGCCAAGCAACTTCGCGAGAAGCAGAAGGTCAAGCGGATCTATGGCGTGTCGGAGCGTCAGTTTCGCAACACGTTCGAGCGCGTGACGACGCAGCCCGGCCTCACGGGGCACAACCTTCTCGCGGCACTTGAGAGTCGGCTCGATAACATCGTCTACCGCATGGGGTTCGCGTCGAGTCGTAAAGCGGCGCGTCAGCTCATCCGTCACCGTCATCTCGAGGTGAACGGCAAGCAGGTCGACGTGCCGAGCTTTCTGGTTCAGCCTGGCCAGGAGATCCGCGTTCGCCCGAAGTCGCGCGAGCAGGCGGCGATCCTGACGGCCATGGACCAGTCGTCGCGCGGCGCCCCGCTGTCGTGGATCGCTGTTGATCGCGACACGTTCAGCGGCCGCGTGCTCGAGAAGCCAGGCCGCAACGACATCCCGATCGCCGCGCAGGAGCAGTTGATCGTGGAGCTGTACTCCAAGTAACGGGGGTCGGCGTTCGGTGCTCGGCCGTGGATACACCAAGAACCGATCACGAACACCGAGCACCGATTACCGAAAACCGGCGGCGCGACGCGCCGCAGTCCGGGACCCTAACTCCCGAACGAGCTCGCCGCGCGTTAGGGGCGGGGCGAGGCGTGACCAGTTGGCTCGACTACGCGAGTCATCCGGTCGGACCGAATTGAGGAACTAACGGACATGGCACAGGCAATCGACCTCATTGGGTTGGTACGGCCGCAGCTGGTCGAGGCGACCAAGCGCGACGACAACCCGAACGTGGCTGAATTCAGGCTCCAACCGCTCGAGCGTGGCTTTGGGCACACCCTCGGCAACGCGATGCGACGCATGCTGCTGTCGTCGCTCCGCGGCACGGCCGTGTGGGCGTTCCGCATCGACGGCGTGCTCCACGAGCACCAGACGATCCCGGGCGTCGTCGAGGACGTCCACCAGATCATCGGCAACCTCAAGACGCTGACGCTCTCGCTGGCCGAGGACGTCGACGAGTCGGTGCTTCGCATTCGCAAGACCGAGGCGGGTCCAGTGACGGCGGGCGACATCGAGGGCTCGAGCGCGGTGACGGTGGGCGATCCCGGCCACCACCTCTTCACGCTGCAGGACGCGCGCGACATCAACGTCGAGTTCTACGTCAATAAGGGGCGCGGCTACATTGAGGCCGACCAGCACCCGCTCGACCGCGGCTTGCCGATCGACCTCGTCCGCATCGACTCGATCTATAATCCGGTGCGTCGCGCGAACTTCGCGGTGGCCGAGACGCGCGTCGGCCAGCGCACGGACTACGACCGCCTGACTCTGACGGTCGAGACCAACGGCACCATCACGCCGGAAGAGGCGGTGAGCTACGCCGCCGCGCTCGCGCAGACGCACTTTC
>JBDUCS010000076.1:0-13466 GCA_040003335.1 Gemmatimonadaceae bacterium
CGTCGTGCATTCGTGAATTCTCCCTCTGAGAGGCCTATTGCGTCTCTCTCAGACGCACTTACTTTGTCCGCAACGGATGGCGTGTTCGCTCGGGTAGCAGCACTGCGCGATCCTTTCACCTTCGGAGACTATTCGATGGCCACCAAGAAAAAGGGCGGGGCGAAGAAGAGCGGTGCCAAGAAGGGCGGCGCGAAGAAGGGCGGCGCCAAGAAGGCCGGCGCGAAGAAGTCCGCCGCGAAGAAGACCAAGCGCGTTCCGAACGCGGCGTTCATGCGCCCGATGCAGCCCGATGAGGCGCTGGGCGCGGTGGTCGGCACGAGCCCGATGCCCCGCACCGAGATCACGAAGAAGATCTGGGGCTACATCAAGAAGAACAATCTCCAGGATGCGAAGGAACGGCGTATGATCAATGCCGACGATCGCCTCCGCCCTGTCTTCGGTGGCAAGAAGCAGGTCTCGATGTTCGAGATGACGAAGCTCGTCAACAAGCACATCAAGTAGGGCGTCGGCGTCGGGCGTCAGGCGTCGGACACCTGATACCTGATGACCGCGAGGGCCCCGGACTGAGGAGTCCGGGGCCCTCTCGCATCCTCGCCTTGTATTCGCACCGCACAGCCCGGATGTTTCGTGAAGAACTCCGCCGCCCGCCGCCCGCAATGCGGGCACCCGCCCGACGCCCAGCACATGCCTCCTCGCTCCAAGCCGAACTCCAAAAAGAACGTCGTCCGCGATGCGCGCGCCAAGAACGGGACGACGCGCAAGTCATCCGGCGGCTCGCTCTGGGCACGCCATGGCGAGACGGTCAAGTCGATCACCTTCGTTCTCGTCGTGTGGCTCTTCGTCCGTGCGTTCTTCGTCGAGGCGTTCCGCATTCCGTCGGGAAGCATGGAGCCGACGCTCCTCGTCGGCGACTTCCTCTTCGTGAACAAGCTGATCTACGGACCGCACGTTCCGTTCACCAACATCCGCTTGCCCGCCTATGGCGAGCCGCATCGCGGCGACATCGTCGTCTACACGTCGCCGTTCCAGATCGATCTCCCCGAGGATCCGACGCCGACGGTCGTCAAGCGCATCGTTGGCTCGGCGGGCGACACGCTCTACATGCGGCAGGGGACGCTCTACCTCAACGGCATCGCGCAACGCCAAGGGTACGGCGTTGTACCAGACCCGCAGGTGGCCGACGAGCAACACCCGGATTTCGACTGGCAGAAAAAGGTCGGCCTCGCTACGTCGCGATTCGGCGCTTCACCCAAACAGCCGACGCATGACAATTGGGGTCCCTTCGTCGTCCCTGTAGGACACTTCTTTACACTGGGCGACAACCGCTACAACTCGAAAGATGGGCGATACTACGGTTTCGTGCCGCGCAATAACATCTGGGGTCGCCCGCTGTTCATGTACCTCTCGCTCGATTTCGACGCCTGGAGCATCCGTTGGAGCCGAATCGGACACACGGTCCACTAGTGACGACGTGGCGGCGCGCGGCGCTGTTCGCCTTCGCCGCATCGATCGCCGCGCTCCCACGGCTCGCCGACGCGCAGGTGCGCGGACAGCTGTACCTCGACTCGGCCAAGGCGCGGCTCTCGCAGCTCGAGGGCACGGTGATCATCCTCGGCCTCGACAGCGTCGTCGAAGTGATCCGGGACACGTGGGGCGTCCCGCACATCTACGCGAAGACGCAGCACGATCTGTTCGTGGCGCAGGGCTACGTCGCCGCGCAGGACCGCCTGTGGCAGATGGAAATGGCGCGCCGCGAGGGTGAGGGCCGGCTCGCCGAAGTGCTCGGCGCGGGCGCCGTCGAGCGCGATCGCATGGCGCGGCTCCTCAAGTATCGCGGCGACATGGACGCCGAGTGGAACGCGTACGGGCCGGGTACGAAAGAAATCGTCCACTCGTTCGTGCAGGGCGTGAACGCCTACATCAACCAGGTGCAGGCGTCGCCGCCGGTCGAGTTCATGATTCAGGGAATTCGGCCAGAGCCGTGGTCCGACGATGTCCCGCTGCAGCGCCTCGCCGCGCTGGCGATGACCGGCAACGCGCAGAGCGAAGTGAAGAAGGCGCGGCTCGTGAAGCTGATGGGATCGGATCTGGTCGAGAAGCTGTGGCCGACCGATCCGTACCGGCACCTCGATCCGGCGCCCAACTTGGACCTGGGCGGCATCGATGCGAAGTCGCTCGGACCGCTCACCGAAGCGTACGGAACGCCCGCCTACTCGCGCCTCGAGGGGTCGAACAACTGGGTCGTGAGTGGCGCGCGCACTCTGAGCGGCCGGCCGCTCCTCGCCAACGATCCCCATCGCACGATCGGCGTACCGTCGCTCCGCTACGTCACGCACCTCTCGGCTCCGGGCTGGAACGTGATCGGTGCCGGCGAGCCCGGTCTCCCGGGTGTCGCCGCCGGTCACAACGCTCGCATCGCGTGGGGCTTCACGATCGTTGGCATGGATCAGCAGGACGTATACGTCGAGCAAGTGCGGCCCTGCGACGCAACGGCGAAGCGCCGCTACAGTCTCGCCGCCGACGCCCGCTGCTATCTCAGCGGCCGGCAGTGGAAGCCGGTCCGCGTCATCAACGAACCGGTGCGCGTGCGCAACGAAGCGACGCGCACGCTCAAGCTCGAGTTCACCGAGCACGGCCCACTCGTCGGTGAGGATGAGGCGCGCGGCCGCGCGTTCGCGCTCAAGTTCGTCGGCGAAGAACCGGGCACCGCCGGCTATCTGGCGAGCCTCTCGATCGACCGCGCGACCGATTGGGCAGGCTTTCTCGCCGCCGCGGCGCGGTGGCGTCTGCCGACGGAGAATCTCGTCTACGCCGACGTCGACGGAAACATCGGCTGGGTCGCCGCCGGCCTGATGCCGGTCCGGCACTGGTCCGGCCTTCTCCCCGTCCCTGGTGAGGGGGGCTACGAATGGCGCGGCTTTCTGCCGTTCGACGAGCTGCCCAAGTCGTTCAATCCGCCGAGCGGCATGATCGTGACGGCGAACAACAACATCTTGCCGCCCGGCTATTCGCATCCGCTCAACTACGAGTGGGCGCGCCCCGACCGCGCGCACCGGATCACCGAGCTCCTGCAGCAGATGTCGTCGGCGCGAAAGCTCCAGCCGGCCGACTTCGCGGCGATCCAGCTCGACGAGTACTCCCTCCTCGCCAGCAAGCTCGTCCCGATCATCGTTGCCGCGGCCGAGGCGCGCGGCCAAGCGGCGCGCTGGGATGTCCAGACGTTGGCGAGGTGGAACTACGTCGTGTCGAAGGACTCCGTCGCGCCGCTGCTGTTCGAGGTGTGGCTTAACGCGGCCGGCAAGCGCGTCTTCGAGCCGCGCGTGACCGCGTTCGGCGGCTCGTTCAACGAGACCGGCTTCGACGTCGAGACGTTGATGCGCTTGCTCGCCAAGCCCGACGCCGTGTTCGGCGCCGGCGCGCGCGCCGAGTCGGGGCGCGACAACACAGTATTGTTCGCGCTCGATGACGCGGTCGCCGAGATCTCGCGCCGTCTGAGCACCGACCGCCGGCGCTGGAGCTGGGGCGCGCTGCACAAGGCGCTCTTCCGGCACCCCCTCGTGGAGGCGTTCGACCTCGAGGAAGTGCCGCGCGGTGGCGACGCCAACACCGTGAACGCGACCGGCGGCGCCAACTATCTCCAACGATCCGGCGCGTCGTACCGCGAGATTCTCGACCTCGGCAACTGGGACAACTCGATGGCGATCAACGTGCCCGGCCAGAGCGGCCAGCCGTTGAGCCCGTACTTCGAGAACCTTCTGCCGCTTTGGGCGAGTGGCCAATACTTCCCGCTCGCGTTTTCGCGAGCCCGCGTGGAGCAAGCGCGCGCGCACGTGCTGGTGCTACAGCCCACGAAGTGATGTGAGCGCGGATCGCCGGCCGCCCGCCGCGGTGCCGTTCTGGGCGCGTGCCCTGCTCGGTGCCGACAAAATCGTGCAACGCGGTGCGAGCGCGATGGCGGCGGCGCGCGACGAGATGCTGCTCGCCTGGCTCTCGCCCGAGGGACGCGACGCGCTGACGTCGCGGATCTACGCGCGAACGACGACGTACGCGCCGGGCGGCGTCGCCTACGAGGGCGGACTCGTCGAGTGGGAGATGCGGGCGGTGACCGAGAATCCGTTCCCGCGTGCGGGACGCGTGCTCGTGGGCGCGGCGGGATCGGGGCGCGAGGCCGTCGCACTCCAAGCGCTCGGCTACGACGTCGTCGCGTTCGATTCGTGCGCGCCGCTCGTCGCGCGCGCGAGCTCGGCTGCGGGCGACGATCGCGGGGTCGCGCTCGTCGTCGCATCGTACGCCGATCTGGTCGACGCCGTCGACGGGCGCGGCGGTCCGCTCGCGAGCACGGTTGCCGGCGCGCCATTCGACGCGATCGTGTTGGGCTGGGTGAGCCTTTCGCACGTCACGCGCGAGCGCGACCGCGTCGCGCTCCTCGCGGCCCTCAAGCGGCTCGCGCCCGCGGCGCCGGTGCTCGTGAGCTTCGCGGCGCTACGGCGGCCGGCGCCCCATCAGCCGTGGCGGCTGCGCGTTCGCCGGCTCCTCGCCACCCTCGGCGCACCGAACTCGGTGGGGCCGACCGATGCATTCTGGTCGCACGCCGGATTCTTCGCGATCCTGACGCCGGAGATGATCCGCACCGAGGTGCAGGCCGCCGGCTATGATGTCGCCTATCTCCGCGAGACACCCTCGCCCCACGCGATGCTCGTCCCCGCCGCTCGCTAGCCCCTGCGCCGCATCGGACGCAGTTTGCCAGAGAGCAGAGGTCCCGATCACCGAACGCCGAACACCGACAACCGTGCCCTTTCCGTTTGATCCGCAGATCGAGCGCGCGCAGACCATCCCGTCGCGCCTCTATGTCGACCCCGTGTGGCTCGAGCTCGAGCGCGATCGCATCTTCGGTCGCACGTGGCAGCTCGTCGGTCATGAGGGCCAGGTCGCGGAGTCGGGACAGTTCTTCACCGCCGAGATCGCCGGCGAGCCGATCGTCGTGCTGCGCGACGGGAGAACGCTGCGCGCGTTCCACAACGTGTGTCTGCACCGTGCCGGACCGGTTGCCTCCGGATGCGGCAAGCGGCAGACGCTCCAGTGCAAGTACCACGGCTGGACGTACAACCTGCGCGGCGATCTCCTGCGCGCCCCGGAGATGGAGGGCGTCGAGCGCTTCACGCCGTCGGACATGCACCTCGTTCCAGTACAGGTGATGGCGTGGGGTCCGCTCGTCTTCGCCAACCTCGACCCCAAGGCGCCGCCACTCGACGTCGTTCTCGAGGATATTCCCGACCGCGCAGCGCCATTCCACGTCGAGCAGATGCGGTGGGTGATGCGCAAGGACTATGAGCTGGCGTGCAACTGGAAGGTGTACATCGACAACTATCTCGAGGGATATCACGTCCCTGTCGTGCACCCCGGCCTGCACAAAGAGATCGACTACGACCAGTACCGCGTCGAGCCGCATCGCTACTACTCGCTGCAGCACGCCCCGTTGCGCGCCCTGCCGCAGGGCGTGCCCGCGGCCGGGCGAAAGTACATCCCGCAGTCCGCGGACGACGACGCGCAGTACTACTGGCTCTTTCCCAACATGATGCTCAACGTGTATCAAGAGCAGATGCAGACGAACATCGTGCTGCCGCTGGGCCACGAGCGCTGCGTGGTGATCTTCGAGTGGTTTGCCGCCGGCGCGCCGGCCGATCCGATGGCCGACGAGAAGTGGAAGCGCATGATCGACTTCAGCGACGAGATCCAGGCGGAGGACGTCGAGATCTGCGAAGCCGTCCAGAAGAATCTTCACTCGCGCGTGTACGATCGCGGCCGCTACTCGGCGAAGCGCGAGAACGGAGTGCATCACTTTCACTCGTTGTTGCACGAGTTCCTGAATTGACGTGGAGCATCAGTTGTGGATTGTGGATGCACCATCCACGGTCCGTCCCTATTCGGAGCCGAACTCGTGAGACGATTCACCCTTGTTGCCGGCCTTCTGGCGATGTCTGCCGCGGCGTGCCAGCACAACGCCGGCACGGGCGCGTCTCCGGAATTTTTTCCCGTCGCCGGTCCCGTCGCGCGGCCGTTCTCGGCCGCCGTACGGGTGGGCGACATGCTCTATCTCGCGGGGCAGATCGGCACCGGGTCTGATGGGCAGATCGTATCGGGCGGCATCGCCGCCGAGACCAAGCAGGCGATGACGAACATCTCGCAGGTGCTGGCGCAGCACGGATCGTCGCTCGACCGCGTCGTGAGATGCACCGTGATGATGGCCGACATGCGCGAGTGGGACGCGATGAACGCGGTCTATTCACCCTTCTTTCCAAGCCACAAGCCGGCGCGCAGCTCCTTTGGCACGTCGGGACTCGCGCTCAATGCGCGCGTTGAGATCGAGTGTACCGCTGTGGTGAGCGCATGAGTGCGGCTGCACGTGCCGCGATGCGACTCGCCGCGTTCGCCGCGTGCTGGGCGGTGGGGGCGTGTGCGCGCACCGACGCGTCGCGGGTCGCCCGGCGGCAGACGACGGCCGCACCGCAGTTTTGCACAGACGGCCCACTCCCGCTCATCACCGCGCGCGGCGTTGGGCCGGTCGCGGTCGGCGCACGGATGGCGGAGCTCGCGGCCATTTGTCCCGTCTCGGACTCCAGCTTCGCGCGCGGCGCGCTCCTGCGCGAGGATATTTCCGCCGTGCGGTTCGGCGAGCACGCGGTGCTCGCGATCGCCGTGGGCGGATTCGAGAACGTGGCACGCGTCGAGGTGAGGGACGCCGCCTTTCGAACGGAGCGCGGCGTCGGCGTGGGGAGCACGGCCGGCGAGCTTCGCGCGCGATACGGTGCATTTCGGGTTCGCGCCCGGCGGGGCAGTGTGATTCTGGAGTCGGCCGCGGCGCCAGGCCTGTCGTTCGCCATGACCGGAGCGACGCCGACGGCGGGGGGAACCGAGCTCTCCGACGACGCGCTGGTGAGCGCGGTGTGGGTGACGACGACCGACGATCCCCTCGCCCGTTCCGTCCCTACGCCCTAACCCTAGCCCCTAGGGTTCCGTTGCCCGGGAGCGCCTTGCGTCGTTTTCACTCGGGAGCGGCGATGATGCCGTCCGATCTCGAGGCCGCGATCGATGGGAAATCCGAAGGTTATGATACTGCCGGCGCTGATGGTGCTGATCATGGTCGTGATCGGCGTCGTACTCGCGCGCCGGCTCCGTGGCTACTCGCTCGATCGCGCCCATGCCGAACAGCGCGCCGCCGCCGCGTTCGAAGAGATGTCGCGCCTCACCGGCCAGCTCCGCAAACAGCTCGACCAGCGCGAGCCCGAGGAGGCTACGGCCGACCTCCCGCCTGGTGAAGCCCTCATCGCGCGATACCCCGGGGTGAGGTCGAAAGGCGAGGACGGAGGAGCGAGGACCGAGGACTAACGCCGGATCGCCAATCGCGCCGGCAGCGGCGTCCTGCTAGCGCGTCCTACAATCCACGCACGATCGGCGATCCGCGATCCGCGATCCCGAGCTAGTTTTCAGCCATGAGCGAAGCTCCGAAGCACTTGCTCGAGTGGTACCTCCACGAGCCCGAGGCCGTCGCGCGCATCTCGCGTGTGCTGCCGGCGATGGCCCTCGCCACCGGCATCGCCGTCCGCGTCTGGCGCGATGTGCTCCTCGCATCGAGCTCGTCGAGCAGCTGGATCTACCTCATCGTCACCTACATCGGCCAGGCGGTCATCCTCCTGAGCTGCACCGCGGCGCACCTCGGCAACTACCCGCTCAAGCGCTGGCTCTGGCGCGCGCCGGTCTTCGCGGTTCTCACCGGCGCGGCCGAGGCGGGCGCGAGCTGGGTATTGATCGCCATGCACTATGAGCGCCTCGGCACCGACTACGCGCACAGCCACGAATGGGCCGGCCTCGCGGTGCTCGCCGTCGGCTCGGACGTCGTGCTCATCATCGTCTTCGCCATACTGCTCGCGATCGTGATGCAGGTGATTCGCTTCGCCCTCCTCAAGCGCGACCATCGCGCGCACACGGTGGCCGCCGTACACGAGGAGCGCGTGCGCGTGACGAAGGAGTTGGAGACACCGAAGATCTGAAGTCCTACAACCGCAGCCCCCAAGCCCCAAGCCATGCGCCCTCGCCTCGTCCTTCTCCTCGCGCTCGCCGCGAGCCCCGCCGCCGCCCAGACCCGTCCCTTTGGCTCGCTCCGCGAGCAAGCCGAGCTGCAGCAGCGCTGGCTTGCCAAGCGGATGGAGGTCGTGCTGCCGGCTCTCATGCGCGCGCACGGCGTGGACATGTGGGTCATCCCGATGCGCGAGTACAACGAAGACCCCGTCTTCTCGAGCGTGGTGAGCGCGACGACCTTCGCGGCGCGCCGGCGCACCATCTTCGTCTTCTACGATCGCGGAGCGGAGAAGGGCGTCGAGCGGATCGCGCTCGGCGGCACGTCGCAGGGCGGCGTCTTCGACGCGGTGCGATCCCAGGTCGCGGTGAAGGCGCCGATCGGAGGCCGCAACGCCGAGCTGTGGGGCGATCAGCAGTGGCTCGTGCTCAAGGAGGCAATCGCCAAGCGCAACCCGAGAAAAATCGCGATCGACATCTCGCGAACGTTCGCCTTCGCCGACGGCCTCTCGGCCGGCGAGTACGAAGGGATGCGCGACGCGCTTGGCCCTGGGTGGACGGCGCGTTTCGTCCGCGCGGAAGGACTGGCCGTGGACTTCATCGCGACGCGATTGCCCGAGGAAGAGGAGTTCTACGCCGAGCTCAACAAGCTGACGTGGGCGCTGATCGATACCGCGTTCTCGGCTGCCGTGATCACGCCCGGCGTGACGCGCACGAGCGACGTTGTCTGGTGGATGCGCCAGCGCGTGAACGATCTCGGACTCGGCACCTGGTTTCATCCGTCGGTCGAGGTGCAGCGCTGGGGCGTGTCGGACGCGGCGTTGGGCGAGAGTCCGGTGATCGAGAAGGGTGACGTGCTCCACTGCGACTTCGGCATTACGGCGCTCCGGCTCAACACCGACACGCAACACATGGGCTACGTGTTGCGCGACGGCGAGGCGGACGCGCCCGCCGGCCTCAAGACGGCGCTCGCCAACTCGAACCGGCTGCAGGACATCGTGATGGCCGAGCTGCGCCCCGGCCGCACCGGCAACGAGGTGCTGGCCGCGTCGCTCGCGCGCGCCAAGCGCGACGGGATCGACGGAACGGTCTACACGCACCCGATCGGTGTGAACGGCCACGGCGCCGGCCCGCTCGTCGGCCTCTGGGACTATCAGGACGGCGTACCCGGACGCGGCGACCATCGGGCGATCGCCAACCAATGGTTCTCGATCGAGCTGCAGGCGACGACGCCCGTGCTAGAGTGGGGCGGCCAACCCGTTCGCTCGGCGCAGGAGGAAGACATGATCATCGGCGCCGGCGGCGTACCGCGGTGGGCGTGGAAGCGCCAGACGGAGTTCCATCTCGTTCGCGGTCTCCATCCGTGACGGCAGGCACGCTTCGTTTCGCTTTGTTGATTTTCGTCTATTGTGCGCCGTTGCGGGCCCAGTCGGCCGCGGCAATCTGGGTGGCGTACGATTCCACGTCCGGTTACAGCACGATCGAGCTTCGGCCGATGCCGCTCGGCGCCGACGCCGTCGTCTCGCTCCACGTTATCGCCGTGTTCAAGGGGCGCGTCTTCGCGACGCCGCAGTACGTGAGTCTGGCGTTCATCGCGGATTCCGGGCGCGCGCCCTTTGGCGCGCGGGCGGATGCAGTGTTGACCGCCGGCGGCACGCCCGTCTTCACCGCGCCGCCGCGGGAGATCGTCCGCGTGCGCTCGCCGGAGAACGGTCGTGCGCTCGAGCGCGCGGCGATGCGCATGCCGACGACGGTGATCGCCGCGCTCGCGCGCGCGCCGAGCATCAGCGGGCGCGTGGGCGGCGCGAGGTTCGAGATGACGCCGGACAATCGTGCCGCGCTTCGCGAATACGCGTCGCGCCTGACGAGCGAAGGCTACTCGCGCGCGTTGCTGGCGGCGCAGGCGAGCGTCGGCGCCGATGGGCACCCCGGCCTCACCGTGCGCAAGGACTACTACGAGGCCGGCGACGTCGACACGGTCGCCGCGCCGTCCGTCATGCGCCCGCATCCGAAGTATCCCACCGTCGAGCGTGATGACCGGGTGCTGCGCGAATTCCTGATCGAGTTTGTCGTCGACACCACCGGCCGCGCACGTCTTCGCTCGGCGCGCAGCACGAGTCGCGGCCCCGTCGAGCCCTACCTCTCGGCGCTCCGCGACGCGATGGCGACGTGGGAGTACGAGCCGGCGAAGAAGGGCGGCCGCAAGGTCGCGCAGGTGCTGCGGGAAGTAGTGCTGTTCGATCCGGCGAACCGGATGCCCTAACGGATCGCGACGCTCCCATTGACATTCGATGTATCCCGCCTCACAATACATCGAATGTCGATGTGAGCCAGGCGCGGATGCGTGATGGCGCTCGTCGTCCTCACCGGCGCGCTGTCATGGCCAAGACGACCATCGATCTGCTCCAGGGAACGCTCGACCTCCTGATCCTCAAGACGCTGTCGTGGGGACCCGCGCATGGCTACGCTGTCGCGCGGTGGCTGGAGCAGCTCACGGGGCAGGTGCTCCAGGTTGGCGAGGGGTCGCTCTATCCGGCGCTGCACCGGCTCGAGGAGCGCGGATGGGTGAGCAGCGCATGGCAGCTGACCGAGCTCAAGCGGCGCGCGAAGGTCTATCGCCTCACGCCGCAGGGCAAGCGGCAGCTGCACGCCGAGGCGGCGAGCTGGAGTGAGTTCGTCAACGCGGTGGCAAAGGTGCTGCGCGCCACCGGTCAGCCCGCCTGACGCGTGCGCGATCCGCGCGCGCGTGACCCCGCCCCCCAGGCGTGGCGCCGCTACCTGACCTTCTGGCGCGCCGACCTGCGCGCCGACGTCGACGACGAGCTGGCCTTTCATCTCGAGATGCGGGCCGCCGATCTGCAAGCGCGCGGGCTCTCGGCGCCGGCGGCGCGCGCGGCCGCGACGCGTGATTTCGGCGACGTCGCGGAGATTCGCGGCGCCTGCGTCACCATCGATCAGCGCCGCGAGCGGCGCGAACACCGCACCGAGGTAGTCGGCGACATGTGGAACGATCTCAGATTCGCGTTGCGCACCTTTCGCCGGCAGCCCGGCTTCACCGCCGCCGTGGTCTGCACGCTGGCACTCGGCATCGGCGCCAGCACGGCGATGTTCAGTCTTGTCGACGCCGCGCTCCTGCGCGCGCTGCCGTTCGCCGCGCCGGAGCGCCTCGTCGTCGTCTGGGGCACGAAAGGGCCGGAACGCGCGGTTCGCGGCGCGTCATTTCCGGAAGTGAGCGACTGGCGCACGATGAACCACTCGTTCGGCGAGATGTCGCTCTACGACCAGACGACGCTCAACCTCCGCACGAAGAGCGAGCCGATTCGCGTCACGGCCGAAATGGTGTCGGCAAATTTCTTCACGCTCCTCGGCGTCAACGCGGCGCGCGGCCGCACCTTTCTGGCCGAGGAAGACGCGTCGCCCGACAAAGCGCCGGTCGTCGTCATCAGCGATGAGCTGTGGCGCACGCGCCTCGGCGGCGATCCCGGCGTGATCGGGAGCTCGATCGTGCTCAACGACCGCGCGCTGACGATCGTCGGCGTGATGCCGCCCGGCTTTCGCGGGCTCGCGTTCACGACCGACGTCTGGTATCCCGGAATGATGGTCTCACTCACCGCGTCGCCGGGCATACTCGGGCGGCGCGGGAGCCGCTGGCTGATGGCGTTGGCGCGCCTCAAGCCCGCGGTCGATGCGCCGACGGCGCAGCGCGACCTCGACGCGGTCGCCGCCACGCTCGCCAAGAGCTATCCGGAGTCCAACGCCAATCGCGGCGCGCTCGTGATGTCGCTGCGCAAGAACTATCTCGGCAACACCGAGTCGCTGCTCGTGACGCTGTTCGGCGCCGTGCTGCTCTTTCTCCTCATCGCCTGCGTGAACGTGACGAGCCTGCAGCTCGTGCGCGCGATCGCGCGGCGGCAGGAGATCGCGATTCGGCTCGCGCTAGGCGCGGACCGCATGCGGCTCGTCAGGCAGTTGCTCGCCGAGGGGATGGCGCTGGCCGTGCTGGGCGGGGCGGCGGGTGCGCTGGTCGCCTTCTGGGGCGTCCGAGCCTTGGCGCCGCTCGTGCCGGCGGGTCTTCTTCCGCCGTATGCGCGACTCGCTGTCGACGGCCGCGCGCTCGCCTTCGGGCTCGGCGTGTCGCTGACCGCCGGAATCGTGTTCGGCGTCGTACCCGCGCTGCGCAGCTCGCGGAACGATCTCACCAGCGCGCTCAAGGCGGGATCGCGCGCCTCGAGCGCGGGGCTCACGCGCATCGGCCGGCCGGGCGTGCAGCAGCTGCTCGTGGTCGGACAGGTGGCGCTGGCGCTGATGCTGCTCACCGGCGCCGGTCTCATGCTGCGATCGCTGCAGCACCAGCTCGCGGTGTCGCCCGGCGTCCGCGCCGACGGCGTGTTCGGCGCGCGCATCACGCTCCCGGCGCAGCGCTACGCGGCGGACGCGCGCATCACCTTCAACGACCAGCTGCTCGCCCGATTGCGCGCGATGCCGGCGCTGCAGTCGGCGTCGCTGAGCTCCGACGTGCCGTTCGATGGCGTGACCAACGCGGAGATGATGACGCTCGAGGGCGGCGACCTGGAGGGGCTCCGGTACTACGTACACACCGTCTCACCGGAATTCTTCTCGACCCTCGGCATTCCGCTCGTGCGCGGCCGCTCGTTCGGCAGCCAGGACGCGAAGGCCGCGCCGCCGGTGGCGATCATTAGCGACGCCATGGCGAAGCGCTACTGGCCGACGGACGATCCGATCGGAAAGCGCTTCTCGCAGGGCGTCGGCGGCGGCGGACCGGCGATCACAGTCATCGGCGTCGTCGGCGCGGCGCGCTTCCGCGATCTCACGTCCGACCTGGGCTCGCCGGGCGCCGAGCCCGATGTCTACTTTGCGCTGTCACAGCGGCCGAAGGCGGAGCTCGAGATCGCGGTGCGCACGAGGAGCGGCAACGCACCGTCGCTCGCATCGCTGCAGAAGGAGGTGGCCTCGCTCGACCCGTCGCTGCCGCTGTTCGCCGTACAGCCGTTGTCGGATGGCCTTCGCGGACAGAGCGCGACGGGGCGGTTCGGCTCGCTGACGCTCGGCGTGTTCAGCATCGTCGCGTTGGTGCTGTCGGGCGTGGGCATCTACGGCGTCGTCGCTTTCGTCGTCGGCCGCAGCCGTCGCGAGATCGCCATCCGCATGGCACTCGGCGCGCGCGGCGGCAGCGTGCTGGCGCTGATCGTTCGCGGCGGTCTCGCCCTCGCCGCGGCGGGGGTAGCGGTGGGACTGGGTGGAAGCGCGATCATGTCACGCGCGCTGGCGAGCCAGTTGTTCGGCGTGAAGCCAACCGACCCGCTGACGATCGCGGCGGTCTCGCTCCTCGTGATGCTCGTCGCGCTGGCGGCGACGGCGATTCCCGCGCGCCG
>JBDUCS010000363.1:0-3934 GCA_040003335.1 Gemmatimonadaceae bacterium
CCGGCGAAGAAAGATGCGCCCCCCGCTGCCGCGGAGCAGTTCGAGCGCTTTTTCGCCGACGCCGAGCGCGCGCTCTCGGCCATCGATTTTTTCAAGACGCGGAACCCGGAGCTCATTATGCGAAGCGTGCGGTCGCTCGCGTTTCGCGCCGCTCCCGACGCGCGCGAGATCGACCTGGCACGCGCAATCGCGATCGAGGTCGTGCGCACGATGGAGCGCGTGCGGAGCGGGAACTCCACTTGACGTCCGCGCTCGGAGCCGCGTTCCTTGAGACGATGCCCGAGCCGCCGACTCCCGACGCGATGTACCGCGCGCGTGCCGCGGCGGTCATCCCGTCCGGCGCCTCGACGGGAAGCAAGCGAACCGCCGCGCTCTACGGCAGCGCGGACCGCGACGATCTCCCGACCCACTACACCGCCGCCCGCGGCTGTCGCATCACCACCGCGGGCGGACGCGAGCTGATCGACTGCACGATGGCGCTCGGCGCCGTCGCGCTCGGCTACGCCGATGAGTCGGTGAACGCCGCGGTGATCGACGCGATCGGCCGCGGCAACGTTGCCGGTCTCTCGTCTACGCTCGAGGTGGACGTCGCCGAGCGGCTGTGCGAGGTGATTCCGTGCGCCGAGCGCGTGCGCTTTCTCAAGACCGGTGCCGAAGGAGTCGCCGCCGCCGTGCGGATCGCGCGCGCATACACCGGCCGCGATGCCGTGCTCACGTCGGGCTACTTCGGCTGGCTCGATTGGTGGAGCGGCGCCGCCGGCGTGCCGGCTCGCGCGCACGCGGATGCCGAGAGCCTCCCATTCGACGATATCGGCGCGCTGGACGATGCGTCGCGACGGCACGGCGGTGCGCTCGCGGCGATCATCATCGAGCCGGTCGTGCACGAGCAAGCAAGTCGCGAGTGGCTCACGGCCGCGCGCCAAGCCTGCGACGCCCTGGGTGCCGTGCTCATCTTCGACGAGGTGAAGAGCGGCTTTCGCGTTCGGACGGGGGGCGTGCAGGAGGCGGCCGGCATCACCCCCGATGTCGCAGTGTTTGGCAAGGCGCTGGCGAACGGATTTCCGTTGTCGGCCGTCGTCGGCCGCGCCGGCGTGATGGGGGCGGCGGATGAGACGTGGATCTCGTCGACCCTCGCCGGTGAAACGGCGGCGCTCGCGGCGGCGTCGGCGGTGCTGGACCGCCATCACCGCGAAGACGTCTGCGGCGCGCTCGAGCGCATCGGCGCGTCGACGTGCCGCGAGCTGCGGCGCGCGATTGCCGAGAGCGGCGTGACCGGTGTCGAAATCCTCGGACTCGCACCGATGTGGCTCATGCGCTTCGACGACGACGCGGATCGCGTCGCGTTCCAACGCGCCATGCTCGATGAAGGGGTGCTCGTGAAGAACGGCGCCTACAACTTCGCCGCCCTCGCCCATGACGATCTCACCGTGCGCGAGATCGGCCGCGCGGCGCGCGCCGCGCTCGGAGCGATGCGGTGAGCGCACCCCTCGTCGACGCGCACGCGCACTTCTTCCACGCCGGGTGCGGGCGAGCCGACTGGCGCGAGCGGAACGCGTCGCGGCTGCGCGCCGGCGAGCGCATGGGGATCACCGTGCACGTCGCGTCGATGCTCGGCACGTTCGGTCACACCTCGCCGACCTATTTTCCCTCGCCGCGCGATGTCTCGTTAGGCAACGACGCGATGCTCGCGCTGCAGCGTGAACATCCCGACCGCATTCGCAGCTACGTCACCGTGAACCCCAACGATGCGGTGCACGCCCTGGAGGAGATCGCGCGCGGCGCCGAGGGAGGCGCAGTCGGCGTGAAGCTCGCCGCCAGCCGCCGCGCCGACGATCCGCTGCTCGACCCGATTGCCGCCGACGCCGGCGAGCGCGGCTTCCCGATTCTCCATCACATCTGGCAGCACCGCCGTCGCGAGTGGCCCGATCAAGAGGCCAGCGACGGCGTCGACTTGGGCCGCCTCGCCGTGCGCCATCCGCGTACGACGTTTCTACTCGCGCACATTGGCGGCGGCGGCGACTGGGCCCACACCTATCCCGCCGTCGACGACATTCCCAACGTCATGCTCGAGCTCTCGGGCAGCGGCGTCGACCGCGGAATGCTCGACGGCGCGCTCGCCGCCGTTGGCGCGCGCCGGCTCATCTGGGGCAGCGACATCACGATGGAGACCGGACTCGCGAAGTTGCGCGCGCTCGAACAGCTCGGCCTCTCGCCGGACCATCTGGACGACGTGCGGTGGCGTAACGCCGCTCGCATCTTTCCCACGGGCACGCTGCCCGGAGTGCCGGCGGGCTCGCCATGACCACGCTCGGCGTGACCGACGTCAACACGTTCATCGGCGGGCACCCGTTCCGGCATCTCCCGCATCCAGAGCCGGCGGTGCTGCGACGCGTCATGGAGCGCGAGGGCATCGCGGCGGCCTGGGTTGGACACTTGCCTAGCGCGTTCCATCGCGATCCCTCGTTAGGCAACGACGAGCTGTTCGCCGCGCTCGATCCGCATCGCGATGCGCTGTTTCCCGTTCCGTCGGTTCGTCCCGACTGGCCCAAGTGGGAGCGCACGCTTGCTCGCGAGATCGCGCGCGGCGCCGCCGCCATCCGCGCCCATCCTCCCCAGTGGGCCCTCGGCCCGCACGATGCCTCGATGCGCGAGTTGGCGATTGGCTGCGGTGAGTCGAACATCCCGCTCGTACTGACGATCCGCTTCGAGGATCTTCGCCAGCGACACTGGATGGATGCTGCGGGCGACCTCAGCGCCGCGCACATCCGCGCGTTGGCGCGCGCGAGCGCTCGCACCCGTATCGTCGTCACGGCGGCAGGGCGGGGCACGATCGAGGAAGTCCACTGGGGACTCACGCCCGCCGAGCGTGCGCGCGTGTGGTGGGACATCTCGTGGATCTGGGGTCCGCCGAGCGACGACCTCGAGCACTTATTGCGGACGATCGGCGCCGGGCGGTTCGTGTTCGGCAGCGGTTGGCCGCTGCGGTTGACGCAGACACCGCGCGCGAATCTCGATCTCCTGCCCGACGATCTGTCCGGCGCGGCGCGCACGATTGGAGAGAACCTTGCAACGCGCGCGCGGTGATCCGGGCACTGCTGTTCGGCGCGCATCGTGTCGCGGATATCGGGCAAGGCGCGCGCGTCGAACACCTAATATCGATCACCGATCACCGCGCATTGGCGGGACTTGCGCCGAGAAACCTGGCCGGACAACTTCCCGGCACCGCAGAGACTTGTGAAAAGGTTCACAAGGATGAGCGACCACTCATGACAGGGTGCTGATGACTAGCAAGCGCAAGAAGTGGGTGGTGTTTCCGGCGTTGCTCGGACTCGCCGCCAGCGCCGCGCTCCTCTCCGCGTGGAGCGGTGCGCAGAACGTCGCCGCTCGTGGCCCGTGGGGATACAGCGGCGCGTCGACACCGCAGGGGAAAGACGTTCCGCAGCCGATCAATTTTCCGCACCCGAAGCACGTGCAGAAGCTCGGCATGAACTGTCTCTACTGTCACTTCTCCGCCAACAAGGCGCCCGACCCCGGCCTTCCGGCCGTCAGCACGTGCATGGGTTGCCACACGCTCGTCGGCGCCGGCGGCATGCTGCCCGACAGCGCGAATCCGGGGAAGTTTCGCAAGAGCGCCGAGCTGGTGAAGCTCCAGAAATACGCCGCCGACAAGAAGCCGATTCCCTGGGTGCGCGTCCATAAGGTGCCGGACTACGTCCAGTTCCCGCACATGCGCCACGTTTACGCCGGCGTCACCTGCCAGAGCTGTCACGGCGACATTCAGCGCATGGCTCGCGTCTATCAGTACTCGTCGCTCAGCATGGGATGGTGCGTGAACTGCCACGTCAACGGCTACACCCCGCCGGACACCGTGGTCGCCGACTTCGGCGGCGGCAAGGTCCCGGTGCCCACCGCACAGCAGCCCGCCCCGGGCGCC
>JBDUCS010000077.1:0-13257 GCA_040003335.1 Gemmatimonadaceae bacterium
TGCTGGTGGCGATGAGCGGCGGCGTGGATTCGTCCGTCGCCGCGGCGTTGCTCGTCGAGCAGGGCTACGACGTCGTCGGGGCGACGATGAAGCTCTTCTGCTACGGCGAGGACGTGCCCGACCGTCCGTGCTGCTCGCTCGACTCGATCGACGATGCGCGCCGGGTGTGCGAGCAGCTCGGCGTGCCGCACTATGTCCTGAATCTCGAGAGCGCGTTCACCCGCGACGTGGTCGAGAACTTCGTCAGCGAATACTCGTTAGGCAGGACGCCCATTCCGTGCGTGCGTTGCAACACCTTCACAAAGTTCCGTGACTTGCTCCGCAAGGCCGAGGCGATCGACGCGTCGTGGATCGCGACCGGACACTACGCGCGCGCGGCCAACGGCGAGCTCGTGCGCGGCCGCGTGCGCGCGAAGGACCAGAGCTATTTCCTGTGGGGTATCGACCGCGCCGTCGTGCGGAAGATGCTGCTTCCCGTTGGCGAGCTGACCAAGAGCGAGACGCGCGCGGTGGCGCACCAGCTCGGCCTCGAGGTGATCGCCGAGAAGGCCGAGAGCCAGGACATCTGCTTCGTGCCGGACGGCGACCACGCAAGGGTCATCGCGCGACACCTCGGCGCCGGCGCCCCGGCGCTCGCCCGCGGTCCGATCGTGACGGTGGCGGATCGCCGCGTGGTCGGCGAGCACGACGGGTTCGCGCGTTTCACGATCGGCCAGCGGCGCGGCGTGCCCGGTGGGTTCGCCGAGCCCATGTTCGTCGTGGCGATCGAGCCGGCTACGCGCACGGTACTGATCGGCCCGCGTGCCGCGCTCCTCGGGCGCGGCGTGGTGGCGCGCGAGGTGAATTGGCTCACGGACGCGCCGACGGTTGGAGCTCGCCTCGAGCTGCAGGTCCGGCATCGGGCCGCGCCGGCCAGCGCCGAGATCGTGCGGCTCGCCAACGACGAGATCGAGCTCGCGCTCGACGAGCCCGTGTCGGCGATCACCGCCGGCCAGTCCGTCGTGTTCTACGACGGCGACCGCGTGCTGGGCGGCGGTGTGATCGAGCGGGCGCGAATGTCACTGCCCGTGCTAGCCGCGTGAGCCGTGGGGCCTAGCGTTCTGGCGGAACGGACAGCGTCGCCGCGGTAGCGGCGGCCGGTCGCGCGAATTGCCGCACGACGACGAATCCCAGGAGCACAAAGGCGAGCGCGATCGCCTGGGCGACCGTGATCGGTCCCAACAGGCGATCATCTTTGGCGCGAAAGAACTCGACGACGAAGCGCTCCAGTCCTGCCAGCACCATGTAAACGCCGAACAGCCACCCCTCGCGATGCCGGTGATCGCGCAGCCGCCAAAGCACCGCGAACATTGCGAAGCCCAGCGCGACCTCGAGCAGCTGCGTGGGATAGACGCCGCGGAGAGTGTCCGGCCCCATGCCGGCCGGAATGGCAACGCCGAACATGGACTGCATGCTTCCCGCGGTCGACGGCGGCGCGCCGTGCGGAAACGCAACGGCGAACGGGGAATCCCACGGGCGACCGTAGTCGTCGCCGACGGCCCAGCATCCCGTGCGGCCGACCGCATACCCCGCGGCGATGCCGATCGCGCCGACGTCGGCGATGCGGGCGAACGGAATGCGTTTGCGCCGGATCGTGACCCAGGCCGCCCCGACGCCTCCGATGAGACCGCCCCAGAAGACGAAGCCGCCGCGTGTGAGCAGCGTGCTCCAGTCGTGCATCAGCACGGCGTAGTAGACTTTGGCGCCGACGAGAAACCCGATGACCGAGGCCACGACGACGTCGGCCACGGGCGCCGGGTCGTGCCCCCGCCGCGCCAGCTCCGCCTGTCCGATGTGCTGGCCGATGAGGAAGCCGAAGAGCACAGCAAGGCCAAAGCCGGTGACGGTGATTGGTCCGACGGAGACCGAGAACGGCTCGACGACGGTGGGGAGCGCGCGCGCGAGAGATGACAGCATGCGCGGAAAATACTCTACTGCTGCACCGCCCGCGTGGTGAGCAGGTTGTTGATGCGCGCCTCGAGCGAGCCGGTGGTCGCGCACGGTAGAGAGTCGTGGGCGCCCCCTCCGGACGAGCTGGTGGATGTGGCAGCGACACTTGTGCGCACGACCGTCCGTCCTTTTTCGTCGGTGCTCATGACCGTGCTCGCGGTGACGAGCAGGCGGTCGCTCGCGGCGCGAGGGCCGGAGAAGGAGCCGCCGCAATCGAAAAAGCGCGTCAGCGGTTGGTCGGCGAGCACGCGCGTCCGCACCGCGTTCACGACGCCGATCTGATGCGATTTCGAATCGACGACGGTCAAGTCGAATCCCAGCTCGCGATAAGCGGCGAGCGCCGCCGTCCAGACGCGGTCGAGCGGGAGATCGATGTATGCTTCGCGGCCGCGCGTATCCACGCTCGACCGCACGATGGTCTGATCGTCGGCGAAGACGCGGTTCGACGGTGTGGCGGAGCTCGCGCCGGAGGCGCACGCCTCCACGCACACGGTCACCGCAAGTAGACAGGGCCGGAACAGTCGTCGCATCGACGCCTCGAGGGAAAAGGGCGCTGCACCGTTTCGAGAAAGAATACAGTTGCGCGCGCCCGGCGCCAGCCGAAACTTCCACGGGGGGCGGGGAGTAGGGTCAATCACGGAGGTACACATGTTCGGAATGTTTTTCGGATTGGCGACAGCGGCGATCGCGCTTGGCTCGGCCGCTTTTGGCTACCTCGCCGCGCGGCGCTTCGTTCGCGACAAGCTCCGGTACGTCGACGCGGCGCAATCGAGAACGGCACCGCTGATCGCGGGCGTGGCCGCGTGCGTGGTTGCGGCACCGATCGTCGCACTCCTGCCGCTCGTCGGCATGGGAACCGCGCTCCTCTTCGGCATCGGCGTGGGCGCGGGCGTCGCAGGCGGCGCGGGTGACGTGCGGCGCGGCACGGACTACCAGATCACATCCGGCCGCTAGCCCGACCACGCCTCGTCGGGGAACTGGGTGGGCACCGCGCGGACGCAGTCGACGAGCGCCCGTGCCGACCCGGCCTGATTCAACAGGAGCGTCACAGGACCGGTAAGCTTGACCTTACCGGTCATGACGGCCATCACCGGATCGAGATCCCCGCGCACGACGCGCTTCCACGTGGCATAACTTGCCCGCAGCGCGATTGGCGCGTCGCACGAGGACGGCTCCAGAATCCGCGCCGCGGTGCAAGTGCCCCGCTCGAGCCAGAGCTGCACCGCGATCTCGCAGCCGTAGCCGACCGACGGCTCGGCGTCGAGCACGAGCGCCACCGGCCACGTCCAGCCGGCGGAAGAGGTCCGATAGGCTGCGTCGTCGTTGATCGCCGCGCGGAGCGCATCGGCCCACTCCGTGGTGAATGGGCGCAGCAGCTCGCTCAATACTTGAGTCCGCCCGCGGCGGCGAATTCCTTCATCATCCGCTCCTGCTCCTCGGTCAAGTGGTCGGGCACCGTCACCTGGGCTTCGACGATCAGGTCTCCGCGCTCCTCGTCCGACGGAATGCCTTGGCCGCGCACGCGAAAACGCTTTCCAGCCGAGGTGCCCGCCGGAATCTTGATGACGACCTTTTTCCCCTCGAGGGTCTTGACGCTAACCTTAGTGCCGAGCGTTGCCTGCGCGATGTTGAGCGGCACCGTGGCGACGATGTCGTTCCCTTCGCGCTTGAAGAAGCGATCAGGCGCGACCTGAAAGGTGATGACCAGGTCGCCCGGGGGTCCGCCGTCGGCGCCTTTTCCGCCCTGCCCCGGAATTCGCACGCGCGAGCCGGTGTCCGTACCGGGGGGCACGGTGATGAGCACCGTCTTGCGGGCGCGCACCTCCCCGGCACCGTTGCAGGTGGGGCATCGCTCAGACGGCACCTGTCCGCGGCCGAGGCACATCGGGCACGGCCGGTTCACGGCGAATCCGCCCTGGCCGAAGGAGATGACGCCGCGACCGCTACACTCCGGACACGTCTTCATCGTCGCGCCCGGCGCGGCGCCATTGCCGTGACACGTCGCGCACTCCTCATTTACCTCGAGCTCGACCGGCACCTTGCCACCAAGCGCCGCGACGCGGAAGGGCACCTCGAGTGTGATATCGATGCTCTGCCCGCGCTCCGGACCGGCGCGCCCGCCCTTCGCACCCGCGCGGCCCGCTCCCCCGCCAAACATGGACGAGAAAATGTCGCCGAGTCCGCCGAGGCCGCCGATGTCGAACTCCTCGAATCGGAAGTTCCCCGGTTGCGCGCCACCGGGAGTCCCGGCACCAGACGGTGAGCTGCCGCGCGAACCGCCGAAGCCCGAGAAGGCGCCGAGCCGGCGCATGTCATCGTACTGCTTTCGCTTCGCGGCGTCGCCCAAGACATTGTGTGCCTCGGAGATCTCCTTGAAGCGCTCGGCGGCCTTCGCGTCGCTCTTGTTGGCGTCCGGATGATAACGTTTGGCGAGCTTACGGTACTGCTTCTTGATCTCATCATGCGTCGCCGAGGCGGGGACGCCGAGCACCGCGTAGAAGTCTTTCGTCTGGGCCATGGCGGGCTCTCAGCCCTCGACCGCGCTCAACCGTTCCACTGCTTCACGACCACGCGCGCAGGCCGCAGCAACTGGCCCTTGAAGAGGTAGCCCTGCTGATAGACCTGCGCGATCATGTGATCATCCTCGCTCGACATGGCGGGCACCGTCGCGATCGCCTCGTGCAGCGCGGGATCGAACGGCTCGTCGATCGGACTGATGACCTCGAGGCCCGCGGTGCCGAGCGTCTTGAGCATCTTTTTCTCGACGAGGTCCACGCCCTGAATGACGCCGGCCGCGTCGGTGCTCGCCGCATCGACGTGCGCGACGCGTGCGAGGTCGTCGAGCGCGTCGATCAGCGTCTTGACGAGATCGGCCTGTGCGCGCGGTCCGGCATCGAGCCGCTCCTTGGCGTTCCGCTTTCTGAAGTTGTCGTACTCCGCGGCAAGCCGGAGATATTTGTCGCGCTGCTCGTCGAGGAGGCGATGCACCTCGGGCGCGCTATAGCTGCGTGACGCATCGCTCACCGGCGCGTTGCCGCCGTCGGCGGCGCCAACCGACGCGTCGTCGCCCGACGTCTCCGGCAGTCCCTCTAGCGCGTCGTCTCCGCCCACATCGCTGTCTGCCACGTATCGATCCTTGTTTCTAAAGTGCGGTGTTCGGCCACCAGCCACCGGTCGTCAACCGGTCGACGGCCCCTGGCGCTTTTTCGCTTCGCGGGGGCCGCCCCCATACGAAAGATAGCGCCAAATCGAGTCGGTTTCGTCATCCTTACACCCCGCTCGTCGCGAACAAACGCGTACCCTCAGAGCGAGCGGCGAACCAGGTCGAGTGCGGCCTGGCAGGCGCGGCGGCGGATCTCCTCGCGGTCTCCGACGTAGTTGCGGCCTATCGTGCGAATGTCGTCGTCGACGCGCGCCGCGATCCAGACGAGGCCGACCGGCTTCTCCGGCGTGCCACCGCCTGGACCGGCGACGCCCGTGATGCCGATCCCGACCTGCGCGCCGAAGCGGGCGCACGCGCCCTCGGCCATCGCCGCGGCGACCGGCTCGCTCACCGCGCCGTTGGTCGCCAGGAGGTCGGACGGCACGCCGAGCTTCTCGCACTTCACGTGGTTGTCATAGGCGATCACGCCGCCGACGTAGACGTCGCTCGAGCCCGGCACCGCGGTGATGCGGGTGCCGAGCATGCCGCCGGTGCAACTCTCGGCGGTGGCGATGCGAAGCGAGCGGGCGCGACACACCGCAAGGACCGACGCCGCGAGGTCGTCGCGATCCTCGCCGTACAGGAAGGGTGCTGCGCGCTCGCGCAGCTTCGCTGCCGCCTCTTCGAGCACGCGGTCCGCGTCGCCGGCAGCGCGGCCGCGGATCGTGAGGCGCAGGTCGGTCCCCTCCCATCCCGGAAGCGATGCCACCGGGAGACCGTCCACGCTTCGCGCGAGGTTTCCCAGCCGCTCGGCGAGCGCGGACTCGCCGATGCCCGTGGTGCGCAGCGTTCGCGAGCGCACGACGGAGACCGCATCGCCCGCCCGCTCGCGGAGGATCGGGAGGAGCGTGTCGGCGAGCATGCCGCGCATCTCGCGCGGAACGCCAGGAAGCATTGCCGCCCATCGGCCACGCTCGTCCTCGAGCCAGAGACCCGGCGCGCTGCCGTGCCGGTTGTCGAGCACGCGCGCGCCGTCCGGCACGAGCGCCTGGACGAGATTGCTCAGCGGCATCGGTCCGGCAAACAGCGCAAAGCGCTCGTGGAGCATGGCGACAAGCGCCGGATCCTCATGCATCGCGCGCCCGAAGAGCGCGGCGATGGCGGGGCGCGTCATGTCGTCGGAGGTCGGCCCCAGCCCGCCGGTCGTGATCACGGCGCCGGTGCGGTCGAGCGCCTCGCGAACGCCGGCCGCGATCTCCGCGGCGTCGTCGCCGACGGAGGTGCGGCGCACGATCTCGATGCCGACCGCGGCGAGCTCGCGCGCGATGTGCGCGCCGTTCGTGTCGATCGTGTAGCCGAGGAGCAGCTCGTCACCGATCGTGAGGATCTCAACGCGCACGACCGCGACTGCCTAACGAGCGCCGCGTCGAAACACGACGTGCCCGTAGCGCTGGAGGTAGAGCACGAGCGACCACATCGTGAGCACGAGCGCGGCGATCATGCTCACGACGCCGACGGTGCCGTTGAACGATGCGAAGCCCGACCACCACGCGCTCGTCCAGTGCAATTGCGTCGCGGTCGCTTCGGCGGCGATCCAGAAGTAGGCGGCGCCGACCCAGACCGATTGCATCGCGGTCTTCCACTTGGCCGGTCCGATGGCCGAGATGATCACGCCGCGTTTCGCAGCCACTTGGCGGAAGACCGTCATGAACAGCTCGCGCCCGAGTACGACGGCGACGATCCAGAAGGGGAGCTGCACACGACCGAACGGAGTGAGGAACTGGTAGTTGAACGCCGCATCGACGTGATTGACGATCAGCGGAAGGTGGCCGGCCGGCCAATCGTTGGGCGCGGTCATCAGGATGTACATCGGGATCATCGTGCCGACGAGGAGGAGTTTGTCGGCGAGCGGGTCGAGGAGCGTTCCCAAGTCCGTGATCAGATTCCGGGTGCGCGCGAGCATCCCGTCGAAGTAGTCGGTGATGGCGGCGAGCACATACAACAGGAATCCCGTGGCCTTGAGTTGCCAGGGGCCGGCGAACGGCAGAAGTGCGATGAGCGGTGTGACGACGATGCGGCCGACGGTGAGTGTGTTGGGGAGGTTCACACCCTGAGTATCGCCGCGCGTGTCGCGTGATGGAATAGGGACACCGGTCCCCGGCGCGTCAGGCGAGGGTCTTCAGCACGAGCTTGCTCACCGCGCGCAGCGTGTCGAAGACGCCGTCGCCGGCGACCGCCACGGCCTCGAAGTACGGCGCCTTCTCGACCCACTCGCCCGAGGCGATCTGGTCGACGAGCGTCGCACCGGAGTGGTACGGGTCGGGAGCGACGCGATGGCGCGCCGCGTCGGCGACTTCCCATCCCGGATTGAGCGCCTGCTGCAGCTCGCCGATCGGCGCCGCGTTAGGCAGATCGCGCTTGTTGTACTGCACGATGAACGGCATTCGCGTCAGATCGTAGCCGTATTCCGACATGTTGTCATACAGGTTCTGCATCGCCTCGACGTTCGCCTCCATCCGCTCCATCTGCGAATCGGCGACGAACACCACGCCGTCGACGCCTTTGAGGATGAGCTTGCGGCTGGCGTTGTAGTACACCTGGCCTGGCACCGTGTAGAGATGGAAGCGCGTCTTGAAGCCGCGAATCGTTCCCAGGTCCACGGGAAGAAAATCGAAGAACAGCGTGCGCTCCGTCTCCGTGGCGAGCGAGATGAGCTTGCCGCGCGTGTCCGGCTGCACCCGGCTGTAGATGTGCTCGAGGTTCGTCGTCTTGCCGCCGAGCCCTGGGCCGTAGTACACGATCTTACAGTTGATCTCGCGCGACGCGTAGTTGATCATCGACATGGCTCGTTCCCCTTACTGAAAGAGCCGGTCGATTTCATCGTCGGCGCCGCTGAGAATGTTTGGCTGGGACGACCCGGGACCGCGGCTGCGCTGGAACATCTCGATGAAGAGGCGCGACAACTCTTCCACGACGCCCTTGGCCTTCAGGCGCACCATGCCGAGTGTCGTGCGGTTGTCGAAGAGAATGACGAGGATGACGCGCCGCGCAATGTCGTTGAGGAGCATCGACTCGTTCTCACCCTGATGGTAGAGCGAGTTGAACTCCGTCTCCCCAATTAGTCTCGCCAGCTGGTCGTTCGCGCTGAAGTCGGCGGCGGTGAGCGTGGCGAAGGCCGTGGCGTCGAAACGCGGCGGCTCCCCGACCGTCGCGACCAGCTGGCCGGAGCGGTC
Source organism: Gemmatimonadaceae bacterium (assembly GCA_040003335.1). GTDB lineage: Bacteria > Gemmatimonadota > Gemmatimonadetes > Gemmatimonadales > Gemmatimonadaceae > JALZAE01. The sequence goes on from JBDUCS010000077.1 coordinate 8,365, forward strand.
GACGATAAGGGCGCAGCGCGCGTTGCTCTCGTACAGGAACTGTTGGAGCGTCCGAGTGATCGCGGCGAAGTCGTCTTCCGTGAACGACCAGCTCGCGGCACCAACGGGCATGGGGGTCTCGCTTAGTCGTCGAGTGAGGCTTCCACTGTCCGGAGCACGAACTCACCCGTCTTCTTCAGCCGAGGGTTCTGCTCCCACTGGATGTAGTCGCGCAGCAGACGCGCGTTGTGGATGGTGCGCTGGGTGCGAAGATACCCCAGCGCGGCGAGCCGCTTCAGCGGAATGGAGCTGAAGAGATTTCGCCGCGACTTCTGCGTCTGCTGACTCCAGACGATCAAGCCTACCAAGAGGCCACCGGCGAACCCCATCGCCGCCGCCACGTCCTTGCGCCGACTCACTCTCGTTCCCCTCCCAAAAGTCCGTTTCGCCTCACATCGCCCGCCGCGCGCTCAGCGCCTGCGCGATCGTAACGCCATCGGCGTACTCGAGATCACCGCCCACCGGAATGCCGCGCGCGATCCGGGAGACCACCGGGCCAAGGGGCGCCACCTGCCGTTGCACGTACAGCGCCGTCGCCTCGCCCTCGAGCGACGGGTTGGTCGCCACGATCACCTCTCGTACCTCGCCCGCCTGTACGCGCTCGAGGAGCGCGCCGATCGAGAGGTCGTCGGGTCCGACGCCATCCAGCGGGGACAGGCGGCCACCGAGGACGTGGTAGACGCCGCGGAACTCACCCGCGCGCTCGACGGCGCCGATGTCGGCCGCCTCCTCCACGACGCAGATGATCGCCCGGTCGCGCCTCGGGTCGGCGCACAGCGAGCACGGATCCTCCTCCGTCAGGTTCTGGCAGATCGAGCAGCGGTGTACGCGCTCGGCGAGCGTCGCCAGCACCGCGGCCAGACGGCGACTCTGCTCGGGCGGCTGCTTGAGGAGATGATACGTCAGACGGAGGGCCGTCTTGCGGCCGATACCGGGGAGCTTGCTCAACTCCGCGGCCAACTCGTCGATCGCCGACACGCGTCGCGCCCTAGAAGGGAAGCTTGAACGGCAGCCCGCCCGTCAGCTTCTTCATCTCTTCCTGCGCGAGCTCGGCGGCCTTTTTCTGGGCGTCCGCGACGGCGACGAGGAGCAGGTCCTCGAGCATCTCGACGTCGTCGGTGTTGATGACCGCGCGGTCGACCTTGATCGCCATCACCTGTCCCTGCCCCGTCGCCGTGACAGTGACCATGCCGCCGCCGCTCGTCGCGACGACCGTCTGATGCGCCAGCTGGTCCTGGATCTCTTGCAAGCGCTCCTGCATCTGCTGCGCCTGCGCGATCATCTTCATGTAGTCGGCCATGCTGAAAAGTAACGGTGATCGGTGATCGGTGCTCGTGCTCGGGTCTGCCGGGGCGCAGCCTCGGGCACCGAGCGCCGGGCGGCGCACGGTCAGTCCAACAGCTCGAGGTCGAGCGTGTCTACGGCCGCGTCGAGCGCGGGATCCTTCTTGCGCATCGCGGCAAGACGCTCAGCCTTGATCTGTTCTTCCGACAGGCGGCGCGGCGCGCTCGGATCGGTCGCGGGCGCGGCGACGCCGGATCGCACGGTCAGCTTTTTCGCGCCGGCGAAGCGCGCAGCAATCGCGGCCAGTACCGCGGCGGAGCTCGATGAGATTGCCTGCTCGTACATGTCGCTCGGAGCGTCGAGCTCGAGAGTGATCTCGCCGCGCGCCGTCACTGCGGCCGGTGCCGAGTGTCCGAGCGCGACGGCGAGCATTTGGCGCCCATCGGTCCGCACGGCGGCCACGATGGCGTCCCACGATTCGGCCAGGGCGTTGAGCGAGAGCGGCGACGATGCCGCACCGGGCACCGCGGCCGGCGCGGCGCGTGGCGCGGACTCGCGCTCTCGCACGGTCGGCGGCGCGGACGCGGCCACGGGTGCGGCGGCGGACGCCGCGACCGAGACGCGCTCGCGAGCGGCGGCGCCCGAACCCGAGGGCGTGCGCGCGACCGCGGCCTCCCAGGGCGCCGCGCCGCCCATGCCGCGCAGCACGCGCTCGAGGTCGACGGTGTGGTCGAGCAGCGCGAATCGCACGAGCAGTGATTCGAGCAGCACCTGCTGTTGGCCGCTGCGGCGGAAGCGCGGCTCGAGCTCCGTGACGGCGGAGAGCATGCGCAACAAGTCGCCGGCGCTCCACCGGTCGGCCCGCGCGGTGAGCGCCTCCCGCGTGCGCTCGCCCACCTCCGGCATCGTGCCGCCGAGCACGATCGCGAGCTGCGCCCGGAACATGTCGGTGAGACCGGCGAGGAGCGCGCCGAAATCGACGCCGGCATCGCCGAGTCGCGCGACGGCGCCGAAGATCGCGCCAGCGTTGCGGTCGGCGATCAGATCGAGGATCGCGAGATACTCCTCGTCGGCGACGAGTCCGAGCGCGTCACGCACGCGCGCGACGGTAACGCGCCCCTCCTCGCCCGAGGCGAGCACTTGATCGGTGAGACTGAGCGCGTCGCGCATCGAGCCATCGGCGGCGCGCGCGAGCATGGCCAGCGCGTCGGGGTCGGACGCGATCTTCTCAGTGGCGAGCACCGTGGAGAGTCGCTGGCGAATGTCGGCGGGTCCGATCCGCTTGAAGTCGAATCGCTGCAGGCGGCTGAGCACGGGGGCTGCCGCCTGGGCGATTTTCTGCGGCTCGGTTGTGGCGAATACGAAGACGACGCGCGGCGGCGGCTCCTCGAGCACCTTGAGGAGCGCATTCCACGCCTCGCGCGTCAGCATGTGCGCTTCATCGACGATGTAGACCTTCCAGCGACCCTCGGCGGACGGTGCGTACATCGCCCGCTCGCGCAGCTCGCGAGCGTCGTCCACGCCGCGATTGCTGGCCGCGTCGATCTCGACGACGTCGAGGCTGGTGGCGCCCGTCCAGATGCGCGTACAACTCGCGCACTCGCCGCAGGGCTCGCCTTCGCCGTTGGTGCCGGGGTTATCACAATTCAGCGCCATCGCCAGCACGCGCGCGAGCGTGGTCTTGCCGACACCGCGCGGCCCGCAGAGGAGATAGCCGTGCGCCACCCGGCCGCGCGCGATCGCACCCTTGAGGGTATTCGACACGTGCGACTGCACCGCAACATCGGCGAAGGTCTTGGGCCGGTATTTTCGAGCGAGCGCTAAGTGCACGGTGTTCGGTGTTCGGTGTTCGGTGTTCGGTTGGGACTGGGAACTTACCGGCGCGCTCGGAGCGAATCAAACACGCGATCGACGTCAACGGAAACCGGAAGGCTGAGTTTCGCTCTCATCCAATCGCTCGGGGCAAAAACGGCTCGCGCGGGGCCGGGCTTCCGAAGAAGCTCGACTCCCGCGCGAGTGTCCCAGGCCTGACGGAGCAACGTTCGACACCACATGCCGCTGCTGCCTTCGGGGCCCTGACGGAGTTAGCGGGCGACCGCCCTCCGGGACCTGGGACGATGGAAAAGTAGTGGCGCGGGGTGGCTGGTGCCAGGTGCCGCGCGAGTGCGCGTCGGGTGACACGCATCATCGTCGATGGCGCTGCGGTACACGGCGGCTGCGTCAGGCTACCAGGCAGGCGGCGACGATGTGCGCGGCGCGCGATACTTGCGGTCGGTCAACATCGAGATGCATCACCGCGCGAATGCGCGACGGGCCCCACACGCTCACGAGCACGCCCTGTTCCTTCGCTTGCGCGGCGATCGCGGCGGCAGAGGGCGTCGGCAGGTCGAGCATGACGATGTTCGTGTCGGGCTGCACGACTCGCGCCCCCCCGGCCCCGTCGACGATCGCGGCGTATTCCGCGGCCCGCTCGTGATCCTCCCCGATGCGCGCCAGGTGGTGATCGAGGCCGTGGAGGCATGCCGCGGCGAGGACACCCGACTGCCGCATGCCGCCTCCGAGTCGCTTGCGCGCTTCGTAGACGAGGGGTTGCAGCTCGCGAGAGCAAGCGAGTGCCGCGCCGACGGGCGCGCCGAGCCCCTTCGCGAACGAGACCATCACCGTGTCGGCCACGGCGGCGAAGTCGGCGAGCGCGGTGCCGGTCGTGGCGCTGGCGTTCCAGAGGCGCGCGCCGTCGAGGTGCACGGCCATGTCGCGCTCGCGGGCGACGGCGGCAAGGGCGCGCAACGCCGGCATCGGCGTGACCTTGCCGCCGCCGCCGTTGTGCGTGTTCTCGAGCGCCAGCACGCTCTGCCGCGGATAGCTCTGCGAGGGCGCGCGGAAGGAGGCGCGCAGCGATGCCTCGTCCATCACTCCGCCGGCGCCGCCAACGGGACGGACTTGTAGGCCGGCGAACATCGCCGCACCGCCCATCTCCAAGTGGAGCATGTGCGATGCCGCGTCGAGCACGAGCTCGGTGCCGGCGCGGCCGAGCGCACAGAGGGATGCCTGGTTGGCCATCGTCCCCGTCGGAAAGAAGAGCGCGCTCTGCTTCCCTAGCATTTCCGCGACGCGCGCTTCGAGCCGGCGCACGGTCGGATCGCCATCGAGCACATCGTCGCCGACCTCGGCGTTTGCCATCGCGCGGCGCATCGCGGACGTGGGCTTGGTCACCGTGTCGCTTCTGATGTCGATCATCTGTCGATCATGTGTCGATCATTGGTGCTGGTTGGGTGCCGGAAGAAAGCGCGGGGCGCGACAGCTATGTCGCGCCCCGCTCAACCTAGTACGCCTTCGCGAACACCGGCACCTCGACGCTACGGCCTCTTCTTTACGCTGACCTTCGGCGTAACGACCGTCGTCGTTTCCTTCTTCATCTCAATCTTGGGTACGACCACGGTGTGGGTGTCGGTGCCTACCGTAATCTGGGGCGGGTGCACGGTGTCGGTCACGGTGCCGACGACGGGCTTCTGCACCTCGATACCACCGTCATCCGTTTTCTTGCACGCGCCCACGGCGAGAGCCGCTGCG
>JBDUCS010000364.1:0-3888 GCA_040003335.1 Gemmatimonadaceae bacterium
GCTCGGCAAATAAATCTATCTGTGGAGCGCGGCCGGAGAAGAGAGTCAGTCTGACGAAAGACGACCGACGAGTGACGACATTTCAAAAGACGCCTTCCGCCGTCTCGGCGATCAGCTGGTCGACCACGTCGTTCAGGCTGCCCGTGCGCTCGAACGTCGCGAGCTGACGGTCGGCGCTGGTGCCCTCGTTCAGAATCTTATAGGCGTATTCGACTTCCTTCCGGCTTCCGAGCTCGTCGACCACGTCGCCGATGAACCACTCGATCAACTCGGAGATGAGGTGCTTGGCGGGAAACTCTTCCTGCTTGCCGAGGTCGATCATCTTGCCGCCCATGCCGTACCGCACGGCGCGCCACTTGTTCTCCTCGATCAGGTCGGCGGCGTAGATGCGGAAGGTCATGTTGTCCCGCCGGAGCTTCCACAGCTTGGCGATGATGGCCTGAATGATCGCGGCGATGCAGATCGCTTCATCGACGCGCGTGCTCACGTCGCAGATGCGGAACTCCAGCGTCGGGTATGCATGGTGCGGCCGGCAGTCCCACCAGATCTTGCTCGCGTTCGGAATGCTGCGGGTGCGCGTGAGGGTGTCGACGAACTGCTCGTAGTCGGCATACGAGTCGAACACGCGCGGGATGCCGTTGCGCGGAAAGTTCCGGAAGATCACGCTCCGGTACGAGCGCAGGCCGGTGTTGCGCCCCATCCAGAACGGTGAGCTCGTGGAGAGGCAGAGGAGATGCGGCAGGAAATAGCGCGCCGCGTTCATCGCGTCGATGAGGAAGTCGCGATCCTCGATTCCGATGTGCACGTGGGTGCCGAAGATCAACAGTTGCTGCGCCAACTCGGCCATGTCGTTTTTTACGCCGAGGTAGCGCTCGAGCGGTGTGATCTCCTGCGAGATCCACGACGAGAACGGGTGCGTGCCCGCCGAAGCGATTTTGAGGCCGTTCCGCCCGGCAAGCTCCATCACCGCGCGTCGCAGCTTCACGATCTCCGCTCTTGCCTCGGCCGGCGTGCGGCAGACCGTGGTGCCGACTTCCACGATCGACTGATGCAGCTCCGGCTTCACCTGCTCGAGGATCAGATGGTCGCCCTTGAGAATCTCGGTGATGTACGACCGGAGCTCCCGTGTCTCAGGGTCGATGATCTGGTATTCCTCTTCGATTCCGATCGTCAACGACGGCGCCTTCATTGAACCTCCACACATCGGGACTCGGCACTTGGCACCCAACACTCGGCGCTCGCGCTCCCGGCATCGTCTCGAATACGGAATGCCGGGAGCCGCGTGCCACTGTTCATCTCTGTTCGACGAGAAAGGTCGGCACGTTGGAGCCGCCACCCGCCGTTACGTTGAGCAGCGACGTCGTGCCGATGCGCGTCATGCATCCGGCGACGTAGGCACCGTCGAAGCAGAACGGCGCGGTGTCGACCATGCGGTCGAGAATCTGGACCGCGCCGTCGACGTAGTTCGGGTACGGTTCCGTGGGCAGCTGGATGCGCTCCTGCACGATGTACGGCTCGGCGATGGCGACCGCGAGCGAGCTCTCCCATTCCGCGTCGTCGACTTCCCAGCCGAGCACGATCCCCTTGCCTCCGTACTCGTCGTTGGGCTTGAGCACGAGCGTCTCACGATTGGCGAGCGTGAACGGAATCAAGTCGATCTCGGCGCCGCCCTTTTTTGTCGTGCGCTCTTCGACGACGCGCGTGAAGGGGATGTGCTCGTCGATCGCCTGGCGCTCGTCGGCGGTGAAGAACTGCGCGTTGCGCTCGTCGCTCAGCACGGCGAGGCTCGCTTTCTTGTGCAGAATCTTGCACTGGAACGGATTCACCATGCACGCCGCGCCGTCTTTCACGGCGCGGATCACGGCGCTCTCCTCCCCGCAACGCTCGACGAGCTCCGACAGGAGCACGCGCTTGTAGATCAGGTCGATCGGCGCGCCTCCCACCGTCAAGCGGCCGTCCGCGTACTCGCACTCGCGGGGGTCGCCAATCACGCACGGGATACCGTGCGATGCGAAGAACTCCTGGAAGATCGTGAACTCGCGCGCCGTCGGCACCTCGCGCCAATCGAGAATGCCGACGTTGGGGCGCTTCCGGGCGCTCCCGGCGAACTGCGCGTAGGCGTTGAGCAGCGCGTGCATCACGCCGGGCCGCGCGGGCAGCGGGAGAACGTTGTAGCGGCGCATGAAGCGTCGCATGACCGCGAATCCGAAGAACATCTCGGTGAGCACGTCGTTGAAGCCGGCGCCGGCCGGCGTCTCGGCGTTGTATTCCGTGAACTTGAGCCCCGCGTCGCCGTCGCCTTGGGTGAAGAAGGCGTCGAGGCGCGACGTCGGGCTCGCGTCGCGGAAGCGCGGATGGACGTGAACCAGCCGCTCCTCCCAGTCGACGAGCCGGAACTGCGCGCGCACGCGATCGTTCGACATCGCGACTTGATACGCGCGGTCGAACGCGCGGAGAACGACCGCCGCGCGCTGCTGCATCGCACGGTATTGCGCGGGCGCGAGAAAACGCGGGCGCAACACGGTGCACAGCGGACGCTCGCCGAAAAAAAGGCCGTGCCGGGCCATGCCCTCGTCGAGCTGCTGCTGCGACTCGGCCGCGACCTCGTCGGTGAGCAACTCGTGATAGCGGACGATGGCGGCCGATGTCACGTCGTCGCCGCCTTGGCGGCAGGTGGGACAGCGGCCGGCGCCGGCGCGGCCGGCGGCGTCGGCGCGTCGGAGGGAGCGGGCGGCGGCGCAATGCCGGCCTGCGTCGCGACAGGCTGGACGGGTGCGGCGGGCGTCACGGGTGTCACGGGTATCACGGGTGTCAGGGGTGTCAGGGGTGTCGCGCGTGCCGCGGTTGGCGCGAGTGGCGCGAGTGGCGCGGGCACCGGAGGTGCGACGGGCACCGCCGGCATTGCCGGCGCCGCCGCGGACTGCGCCTCGGCCTCGCGACGGCCGCGGAACAGCGCATCCCACGACAGCTTCTCCAGCTGCGGCCGGGGCGACTTCGCCAACCGGATCACGGTGTCCGCCATGTGCGTCACGGTCCACTGGAAGTACTCGGGCGTGAGCGAGTAGATGTCCATGTCCGGCGCGCAATTCATGAAGTCGATCGCGTATGGCACGCCGTCGCGCACGGCCCACTCGAGGCTGTTCATGTCGTAGCCGAGGGCGCGGCATAGCGTCAGCGAGTTTCTCACGATCTCGTCGCCGAGCGCCGGCGAGAGGTGCGAGTGCTCGACGATGTACTTGCGCTCCCTCGGGTCGTACTTCATGGGCAGCACGTCCTGCTGGCCGAGGCAGAGGCAGCGGACGAACTCTTTGAACTCGATGAACTCCTGCACGATCATCGTGAGGAGCGCCGAGTGATTGTAATTGTGAATCAGCTCCTCGCGCGTGCGACAGACGTACACGTCGCGCCACCCGCCGCCGTGCGCATCCTTCAGGATGCACGGCAGCCCGATGTAGTCGAGGATGTAGTCCCAGTCGAGCGGGTACATCAGGTTGCGCAAGCTTTCGTCGTGCACGATTCCCGGGATGTAGTCCTTGTTGGGGAGCACGAGCGTTTTCGGACTGGCGATGCCGAGCTTCGTGGCGAGGCCCGCCTCGAAGAACTTGTCGTCCGCCGTCCACATGAACGGATTGTTGATCACCGTCACGCCCTGGGCGACGGCGTGCTTGAGGTAGCTGCGATAGTAGGGCACCTCATGCGAGATCCGGTCGACGATCACCGCGTACGGCACGGGTTCATCCATCCGCGTTCCGCCGAGCTTGACGAACTCGACCGTCACGCCCTCGTCGCGTTTGTTCACTTCCTCGATGAACGCCGGCGGGAAGGACCACTCTCGCCCCACCATGAGCCCTACTTTCAATGACATCGTCGCTCCTTTGAGATCATCAC
>JBDUCS010000365.1:0-3883 GCA_040003335.1 Gemmatimonadaceae bacterium
GGTTGCACGGAGTGCCGGAGCCGCGCGCGGCGGCGCGGGAGGCGCTCGAGCGGTTGCGCGTCGCCGATCGCACCACGGTGCCCGTGCGCTCGCTCAGTCGCGGCTTGCAGCAACGCGTCTCGATCGCGCGCGCGATCGTGCGCGCGCCGCGCGTCCTGCTGCTCGATGAGCCGTACAACGGGCTCGACGAGGCCGGTGCATCGGCGCTCACGGCGGTGCTACGCGAGCTCCGTGACTCGTCGGCGGCGATGGTGATCGTGACGCATCACGTGGGCGAGGGTCTCGCGCTCGCCTCGCATGCGGCGATCATGACTGCGGGCCGCTTCGCGCGCTTTGACGCGTGCGCCGGCGTCGATGAACGCGCCTACGCGACGACGTACCGCGAGCTGGTGTCGCGCAATGGCTGACGGCGGCCAGGCAGCGCTCGCGGAACGGTCGCGCACCGCCCATCGCCCACCGCGCACCGTCACCGCGGCGCTGCTCATCGCGCGTAAAGATCTGGCGATCGAGTTCCGCACGCGCACCGCCTTTTTTTCGGCGCTCGTTTTCGCGGTGCTCGCCATCGTGATTTTCTTCTTTGCCTGGGACGCGACCGCGGTAGCCTCGATCGACCTGGCGCCCGGCGTGATGTGGGTGATCTTCACCTTCTCGGGACTGCTCGGCCTCCAGCGCAGCTTTGCCGTCGAGCAGGCCGACCGGGCGATCGACGCGTTGCTCAGCGCCCCGGTGAGCCGCGAGGCGATTTACGTCGGCAAGGCACTGGCGAATCTCGTCTTCGTGCTCGCCGTGCAGGCGGTGGCGATTCCGGCGGTCGCGCTGTTCTACGGGATGGACGTCGGACCGGCGTGGCTTGCCCTCGCCGGCATCGCGGTGCTCGCGGCTGTGGGGCTGGTCGCGGTCGGAACGCTCTTCAGCGCAATGGCGGTGAACACGCGACTGGCCGAGCTGCTGCTGCCGATGTTGTCGTTGCCGTTCTTCGTGCCGGTGGTGATCCCCGCCGCGCAGGCGACGGCGAAGCTGCTCGGCGGCAGGCCGGCGAGCGAAGCATGGGGCTGGCTGCGCATTCTGCTGGTATTCGACATCGTCTTCACGGCGGCGTGCATGCTCGCATTCCCCTATACTCTGGAAGAATGAGCAACATCAACAGAGCGGTTGCAGCTCGCGAGCGCCGCGCCGGCGTCGACCTCCTGTGGATCGCGGCCGTGCTCGCCGTGGCCGCCGCGTTGGCGCGGGCGATCGCCTTTACGCCGATCGAGTCCGCGCAGGGCGCGGCGCAGAAGATCTATTACGTGCACGTGCCGGGCGCGGTGATGGCTTTCGCCGGCTTCGGCATCACCGCCGTCACCGGCATACTCTACTTGTGGCTCAAGGATCTGCGGCTCGACCGGATGGCCGAAAGCTCCGCTGAAGTCGGCGTGGTGTTCACGACGGTGACGCTGGTGACCGGGCCCATCTGGGCGAAGCCGATCTGGGGAACGTGGTGGACGTGGGACGCGCGGCTGACGCTGACGCTCTTCTTGTGGTTCGTGTACGTCGGCTATCTGGTGCTGCGCGGCGCGATCGATGACCGGGCCCAGCGCGCGCGCTACGCGGCCGTTCTCGGGGGGCTCGGCGCGCTGCTGATCCCATTCATCCACCTCAGCGTATACATGTTCCGCACGCTGCACCCAATGCCGATTCTGCTCAAGCCGAGCGCGCCGTCGCTGCCGCCCGAGATGCTGACGACGATCCTGTCGTGTCTCGGCGCGTTCGCGCTGTTGTTCGGTGCGCTGCTGCGAGCGCGCTACCGGTTGGCGACGGCGCGCGACGCAGTCGCCGAGGCGGAGGAGGGCCGATGAACATGACGGTGATCGACACCGAGTCGTACTACCACGCGGCGTACATCGCCGCGGTGGCAATCTATGCGCTGTACGCGGCGAGCCTCTGGTGGCGCGGCCGGTCGCTGCCGCGACGCGAGACGGGCGACTAGCGAATGAAACGCGCGCCGGGCTCCGCTTTTCGCATCGGCACGCGCGGATCGGACGTCGCACTGCGGCGCGCGCGAGTGGTGCTCGACGCGCTTCGCGATGCGGGCGTCGAGTGCGAGCTGTCGATCGTGAAGAGCGCCGGCGAGAAGAAGCTCGACGAGCCGGTGACGTCGCCGTTCCTCAGCGGGCGCTTCACGGTCGAGCTCGAAGCGGCGCTGCGGTCGGGGAAGGTGGACTGCTGCGTTGTCGCCCTCGACGAAGTCCCCGTCGCGCCCGCGGACGGCGTGGAGATCGTCGCCGTGCTCACGCGTGACGACCCGCGCGACGTGCTGGTGGTGAACGACCGGATCGCGATCGAGACGCTGGACGACTTGCCGCGCGGGTCACGGGTGGCCGCGTTCAGCGTGCGGCGGCGTGCGCAGCTGTTGCACGTACGCTCCGACGTCGACCTGGTCGAGCTGCGCGGCGACGCGGCGACTCGGCTGCGGAAGGTCGACGAAGGACAAGCGCACGCGGGGATTTTCTCGGCTGAATCGCTGATGCGCCTGGGCGTGCACCAGCGAATCGACGCGTGGCTGGAGCCGCCGGACTGGCTTCCCGCTCCGGCGCAGGGCGCGGTCGCGGTGCTTTCGCGCGCCGGCGACGCTGCGGCGCGCGCACATCTGTCGCCGCTGGATCACCTGCCGACGCGCGTCGCCACGGCCGCCGAGCGCGCGTTCCTCGGCGCGCTCGCCGATGGCGCGCAGGTGCCGATCGCCGCGCTCGCCCTCGGCGTCGGCGATCGACTGACGTTGCACGGCTTGGTATCGGATGTTCGCGGCCACCGCGTGCTGCGCGGCGAGAGCGCGGTTGACGAGAACGCGCCGGCCACGAGCGGCACGCGCCTCGCCCTCGAGCTTCTCGACCGAGGCGCCGGCGATTTGCTCACGGCTCTCCGAAAAGTAGATCGGGTGCCGACGCCGCAGCCCGAGTAGTGGGGAAGCTGGGAATCAGGCCGTGGCGCCGTCACCGGCGGCCATCGGCGGCCATCGGCGGATCCTCGTGCCGGCGAACTAGAAGGGCAGTCGGATGAACTTCGCGAGGAAGAGCATCAGCACGAACATCAACACCATGGTGATGCTGGCGGCGAAGCTGGCGCGCATGACGTTGGCGAAGGGGTCGCCCGTGCGCGGCGAGCCGTTGATCGACACGGCGACCACGAAGAAAGGAATCGCGAAGAGCGCGACGCTGAACAGCCCGCCGCCGAGCATGAAGGCACCGATCATCGACAGCACGAGGGCGCCCCAGACCCACGACGAGCCGCCTTTCTCATATGCGATCGCGGCGGCGATGGCGAACGCGAATGGAAGTAGGAGCATGAACATGGCAGCCTCAAAGGTTGGATGGCGACGCGCAATGCTAGCCGGGCGGGTGGCGCCCCTCCCATACGTCGGGTGACGTAGTCTCGTTTCGCGCCGGCCGAGGGCCGGGGTAGAATCAAGATACCCGACAGCCATCACTTACTCCGGCACTCCATGATCAACGCCTGGCGCGACCTCTCTCCCGGCAAGCATCCGCCCGATCTCGTGACCGCAGTGGTCGAGATCCCGCGCGGCAGCCGCAACAAGTACGAGCTCGACAAGGAGTCCGGCCTGATCCGGCTCGACCGCGTGCTCTACTCGGCTGTCCACTATCCCGGCGACTACGGCTTCATTCCCCGAACGCTCGCCGAGGATCGCGACCCGGCGGACGTGCTTGTGCTGATCAATGAGCCGACGTTTCCGGGCTGCCAGATCGACGTGCGGCCCATCGGGGTGCTGCGGATGACCGACCGCGGGGAGCCCGACGACAAGATCCTCGCCGTGCCGAGCAACGATCCGTTCTACTCGGAGTACTTCGACATCGCCGACATCCCGCAGCATTACCTGAAAGAGGTC
>JBDUCS010000078.1:0-13130 GCA_040003335.1 Gemmatimonadaceae bacterium
GGAACGCGGCTCGCCCGCGCTCTGGAGCCGGCGACAGGATTCACGCTCGTCGTGAGCGCCGGCGGTCGGCCGCCGGTGCGGGGCATAACCCTCTCCCGCGTCGCATCGCTCAGGCGGCTCGGCCCCGAGGGCTACACGCTCGACGTCTCCGCGTCAGGAGTTCGCATCCGGGCGCCGCAGGCGGCCGGTCTCTTCTACGGAACGCAGACGATGTTGCAGCTCCTTCCACCGGCGATCTATCGCGCCGCGCCGACGGAGCAGCGCGTCTGGCGCATCCCAGCCGTTGCGATCGAAGATGCGCCGCGCTTCAGCTGGCGCGGCGCGCACCTCGACGTCGCGCGCCATTTCCTGCCGAAGGAGTTCGTGAAGAAGTACATCGACCTCCTCGCACTCCATAAGCTGAACACCTTCCACTGGCACCTCACCGACGACCAGGGCTGGCGCATCGAGATCGTGAAGTATCCCAGGCTCACGAGCGTCGGCGCGTGGCGACAGGAGACGTTGGTTGGTGGACAAGAGGGCGACTCGACGACGTGGCGCTACGATGCGTTGCGGCACGGCGGCTTCTACACGCAGAGCGACGTGCGCGAGATCGTGGCGTACGCCGCGGCGCGATTCGTCACGATCGTGCCGGAGATCGAGATGCCCGGCCACGCGGTCGCCGCGATCGCCGCCTATCCCGCGCTCGGTGTCACGGGCAATGGAATGGAGGTCGCCACGCGCTGGGGCGTATTCAGCGACATCCTCAACGCCGACTCGAGCACCGTCGCCTTCATGCAGGACGTGCTCGGCGAAGTGATGACGCTCTTTCCCGGGCGCTTCATTCACATCGGCGGCGACGAGGCCGACAAGACGAAGTGGAAGGCGAGCCCAAAGACTCTCTCGCGCGTTCGCGACCTCGGCCGCGAGGACGAGCACGAGCTGCAGAGCTGGTTCGTTCGACAGATGGACGCGTTTCTCACCGCGCATGGCCGCCGACTCGTCGGCTGGGACGAAATCCTCGAAGGAGGGCTCGCACCGAACGCGACGGTGATGTCGTGGCGGGGCACAACAGGCGGCATCGATGCCGCGCGAGCAGGCCATGACGTGGTGATGGCGCCGCAGCGACCGACGTACTTCGATCACTACCAGGCGGTCGACCGCGCGCGCGAGCCATTTGCCATTGGCGGCTACAATCCGATCGATTCGGTCTACGCGTGGGAGCCCGTTCCCGCCGAGCTCGATTCGCTCGCCGCGCGCCACGTGCTTGGCGCGCAGGCGCAGTTGTGGACTGAGTACATCGCGACGCCGAAGAGCGCCGAGTACATGGCGTACCCGCGATTGTCGGCGCTGGCCGAGGTGCTGTGGTCTCCACGAGCGCTGCGCGACCCGCGCGATTTCACATCGCGTCTCGCCGCGCACCTCCGGCGGCTCGACGCGTTGGATGTCAACTACCGCCGGTGAGCACCACTACATGATCGGCTTCCCGCCGGCGAGCCGGTGCACGAGTCGCTCGAGAAACTCCTGTCCGTCGTAGAACGACTTGATCAGCATGCGCTCGTCGCGCCCATGCGCGCGGCTGTCCGTCGGGTCACCGAACAATCCGCTCACGCCGTACGTCGGAATGCCGGCAGCGCGCAGGTACGCGCCGTCCGTCGCCCCCGTGGACATCACAGGAATGACCGGCACGTTCGCGCCGAACATGGCGTGCGTCAGCTCGGTCACGGGCGTCATCAGCTCGGGGAGGAGCGGGCTCGCCGACGCGCTCGTGTACGCCTTGGCCGGGGCGATCGTGAAGGTGATGGCGACGCCGGTGTCGTCAATCGCGCGCGCGAGTGCCTCGCGCACCGCGGTCGGTGTCTCGGTCGGTACGATGCGGCAGTTCACGTTCGCCGTCGCCGTCTGCGGTAGCGCGTTGTAGGCATGTCCGCCGGAGAGCCGCGTGGCGACGCACGTCGTGCGCAGCATCGAGTGGTAGCGCGGGTCCGCCGACAGGAGCGCGGCGGCCGAGCTGTCGTTCGCATTCGCGATCACCGCGCGCATGGCAGCACCCACGCGCGGCGTCTCCAGGGCCGCGGAGCGCTCGAAGAAGGAGCGCGATACAGGATTCAGCGCGACCGGAAACTCGAACCGCGATACGCGCTGTAGCGCATTCACCAGCTCGTAGATCGCGTTGTCGGGGCGCGGCACCGACGAGTGCCCGCCGCGATTGCGCGCCGTGAGCGTAAAGTTGACCGGCACTTTTTCCGCGGCCTGCACGCTGTTGAGGAACGGCTTGCCGTCGCGCAGCGACCCGCCGCCGCCCTCGTTGATCGCGTACGCCGCCTCGATCAGATCGCGGTGCTGGGCGATCAGCCACTCCACGCCGTTCGAGTCGCCACCCTCTTCGTCGGCGGTGAGCGCCAAGATCACGTCGCGCTCGGGCATCCATCCGGCTTTCCGATCACGCAGCAGGTTGGCGACGAAGATCGCCGCCATCGCTTTGTCGTCGCCCGAGCCGCGCCCGTAGTAGTAGCCATCCTTTTCGGTCAGCACGAACGGATCGAGCGACCAGTCGGCACGCAGCGCGGCGACCACGTCGAGGTGCGCGAGCAGCAGAATCGGCTTCCCCTGTCCGCGACCGCGATAGCGCACCACGAGATTGCCCTTCGTCGGCTTGCCCGGCGGCACGAGCAGCTGCACGTCGGCAGCCGCAAAGCCGGCATCGAGAAAGCGCTTCGCCATCGCCTCGGCGGCCTTCGTCACCGATCCGACGGAGTCCACCGTGTTGATCTCGATTAGCTCCTTGTATACCTCGCGGGCGAGCTGTTGGTGGGGCGCCATCGGCTGCTGCGAGCGGGCGATGGCGGGAGCGAAGGTGATCATCGTGACGAGCGCGGCGATCGTTCGAGCCTGCGGACTGATCGGCATGGCGGTGACCTCGATGGGCGGATGCGCGATGGGACGCGCGCCAATGTAACGCGCGCGAACTTTCGATGCGGCAGCAAGCAATACGATGGTGGATCGTCGCGCGCCCGGCCCCACGTTGCCGCCATGCAACGACCCCTCCTCTCCTGTCGCCGAGTGGCGAAGATATTCGCCGCGGGTCTGCCCGGCTGTTCGGCGTACGCAACGGCGCTCGCCTGTGTCAGTCTCGACGTTCGCGCCGGTGATGCCGTCGTCATCGCCGGAGCCGCCGGTTCTGGCAAGACCACACTACTCCTCTGCGCGGCCGGCCTCCTCGTGCCCGACGCCGGTGACGTGTTGTGGCGCGACTCACCCGCTCGCGCTACGCCGATGGGTGGCCTCGTGCGCTACGTCGCGCCGCGGCTCGGCGCCCACGTCCTCGTCACCGTGGAAGAAGCGTTGTTATACCACGCGCTGCGTCACGACGCGACGCTCCACGCACGCACGCTCGCCTCCGTGCCGGAGCTCATCGCCGCGCTCGATTTGCGGAGCATGCTGCGTACGCCGGTCGACCTCCTCCCCACCCGCGAGCGTTATCGCGTTGCGATCGCCGAATCGCTCGTGCTCGGCGCCCAGGTGCTCGCGCTCGACGATCCGCCCGACGATGCCGTCGCGGCGATGCTGCTGAGCGCACTCCGTTCGCGCGGCCTCGGCCTCATCGCGGTGAACGCCGGCGCGTCGCTGCTTGCGTCCGCCACGCACTCGCTCGCGCTAGTGGGCGGACGCGTGCGGAGCGAGCCGCCGCGTGTGCACCGCGTCGCCGAGGATTGTGCGTGAGGGCGCGCACTTCGGTACCTCGCACCCTGCACCTCGCACCGCTACTTTCCCCGCATGCCGGACTTCCGCCTGTACGACACGCTCTCGCGGAGCGTCCAGCCGTTCGTGCCCGCGGATGGCGAGACGGTTCGCATGTATACCTGCGGCCCCACGGTCTACAATCCGGCACACCTCGGCAACTTTCGCACGTTCCTGTTCGAGGACCTGCTGCGACGCGTGATTCGGTTGCGCGGTTGGACGCCGTTGCAGGTCATGAACCTGACCGACGTCGACGACAAGATCATCACGCGCGCGTCCGCCCTGGGCAAGACGATCACGCAGGTGACGGAGCCCGTCGTCGATGTGTTTCATGCCGATCGCGAGTGGCTGCGCATCGAGCGCGCCGAGGGTTACCCCAAGGCGACCGACCACATTGGCGAGATGATCGCGCTCATTCAGTCGCTGATGGCGCGCGACATCGCATACCTCGCCGAAGATGGCTCGATCTACTTCGCCATTGCGCGCTTCCCGTCGTATGGCAAACTCTCGCGGCTCGACACGCGACAGATTCGGCCCGGCGCTCGCGTCGCCGCCGACGACTACAACAAAGAGGATGTACGCGACTTCGCGCTCTGGAAGGCGGCGAAGGACGAAGACGAGCGCGCCGGCGCCGCCTGGGACTCGCCGTGGGGACGCGGTCGCCCCGGTTGGCATCTCGAGTGCTCGGCCATGGCGATGAAGTATCTGGGCGAGACCATGGACATCCATTGCGGCGGCGTCGACCTCATCTTCCCGCACCACGAGGACGAGATCGCGCAGTCGGAGGGCGCGACTGGCCAGACGTTCGCGCGCTACTGGTGCCACGGCGAGTTTCTGCTCACCGAGGGCTCCAAGATGGCCAAGCGCGTCGGGAACGTGACGACTGTCGCCGATTTGAAGGATGCGCGCGTGTCGGCGGCCGCCGTGCGGCATTTCGTCTTCACGACACACTACCGCAAGCAGCTCAATCTCACCGACGAGGCTCTCGCCTCATCGATGGCGGCGGTCGAGCGCGTCGGGGAGTTCGCATCGCGGCTCGCGAAGGCCGCCGGCGGTACCGCGGCGCTGGCCGAGAGCGCGGAGACGGCGCTGGCCGACGCGACGGCGGCCTTGTTCGACGACCTGAATGCGCCAGCCGCAATGGGGGCCTTGTTCACGTTCATCCGCCGCGCCAATGCGGAACTGGACAAGTACGGCACCGACCGCGGCGCGCTCGACCGCGCGCGCGATGTGTTCAGCACGATCAACGGCGTGCTCGACATCGGGCCGCAGACCGTCTCCCGCCTCGCGGCCATCACCACCGATGTCCCAAGCGTCACGGTCGGCGCCGCCGATGCTGACGGCGCATGGATCGCGGAGCGGCTCACCGCCCGCCGCGCCGCGCGCGCCGCCCGCGATTTCGGCGCGGCCGACGCGATCCGCGACGAGCTGATCGCGCGCGGCATCGAGATCAAGGACACGCCGGCCGGCACGGAGTGGAAGCGCCTCCGCTAGTTCGGCCGACGGTCCGCCGTCGGTCTACGGCTTCACGACCTTTGGCGCGCGCTTGCCCCGCCATTCGCTCATCATCGCCAGCTGAAGATCCATGAGCTTCTTCGGCGTCTCCGGCTGTGTCGCCGCGACGCCCGTGCTCAGCCGAATCATCTCCGGCTGGTACTTCATCAACAGCGCCTGCCAGACATCCAGTCGCGCGCGGGCCGCGGCGTCGCCGCTACTCGCCTTCATCGCGACTTCCATTAGTTCCTGCTGAAACTCGAGGAGTGCCGCCGACTCGGTGTTCGTGCTGAGCGCCGCGAGGTTCCTCGCGGCGTCGGCGGCGGACAGTCCGGCCGACGTGTTCGGCATCGCGGTCACGCCGGGCATTGCGAGCTTGCTCATGTCCACGCCCGGCGTTGCCTGGCGGGCGGTCCCTGCCGCTTGCGCGACTTTGCTGGCGTTCATCAAGGCCGTCGGAGACATGTCCGGCATGCCCGCCTTCTTCGCCACGATCCCGGCCACGCCGACTCCCGTTGCCGCCAGCGCCGCGTCCTTGGCCGAAATGCCCGTCGTCGCCTCGAACTTGTCCGACGCCTTGGACGCGACGCTCTTCGCCCGCTGGAACATCGACTGGCCGGCCTTGATCGTGTCGGCTGCGCCGTGAGCGGCGACCCTCGCGCTGTCGCGCTTCGCGCTGTCGGCCGCGGCGGTCGCCGAGTCGGCCCCGCCGGTGACCTTGTCCTTGAGACGCCGCAGCGCGCCGAACTGCGCATGCGCCGGCCGCGCCATGGCGGCCGTGAGCACGCCGATCGCGAGAAAGGCGAGAAGACGAACCGTCCGCCGCTCGCGGCGTCCAACGGCACTACCGGCCTGCTCTGGAACCTTCACGCGTGACGGCATGGTCGTGCTCCTGTGGTGGTGCCGCGGTCAGCGATGGGGTCATGGCGACGTGCGGCGACCTGGATGCTCTAGCGACTCGTACTACCGGGGGCCATGTTAGCGCCGAGCGCGCAGACGGCCGTCAACGCAGCCGTCAACCGCCGCGCGCACAACCGGATGCGCGTGGTGACGCATCCTTGCCGGGCGGGCGTGACGCGGTCTTGCTGCTCCTCAATACGCTCGGCGAATTCCGACTCGAACGCGACGACGGCGAGGTCGTGTCACGACGCGGCAAGCCGCTCGTGCTCCTCACATACCTTGCGCGGCACGCTCCGCGATCCGTTCCGCGTGCCGAGCTCGCCGCGCTGCTCTGGGGAGAGCGGGCCGAGGCAAAAGCCCGGCAGTCGTTACGCCAGGCCCTGCTCGAGCTCAAGCGACTGCTTGGCGACGCGCTCGACGTGGGCCCGGACGCCGTTCGTCTCGGGACGGAGGCCGTCGAGCTCGACCTGACGACGTTCGAACGCCTCGTCGATCGGGGCGATAACGCCGCGGCGCTCGAGAAGTGGCAGGGCGAATTTCTGCTGGGCGTGGACGACCGCGCCGAGCCGGCGCTGAGCCTCTGGATCGACGGTGAGCGCGCCGGACTGCGCCAGCTTCTCGCGGTTCTTTGCGAACGCATGCTTCTCGACGCCGAGCGCCGCGGCGGGTGGCACGAGGCAGCCGCGCTCGCCCGCCGCTGGGGCGAGAGCGCGCCGTTCGACGAGCGCCCCGCCGCGCGTCTGATCGCCGCGCTCCGAATGGAGGGACATCCCGCCCAGGCGCTGGCGGCGCACGCGACATTCGCCGCGCGCGTGCGCGAGCAACTGAGCGTCGAGCCCTCAGCCAGCTTCCTGGCCCTCGCCGCCTCGATCGATAGCGGCGAGTCGCCGTCAGACGAGGAGCCGGCGAGCGCCCGGGCCCCCTTCGTCGGACGTGATGCCGAATTCGCCGCGCTCAGCGCGGCCTGGCGCGACGCGCAGCGCGGCCGGACGATCATCGCGCTGGTGGAAGGCGATGCCGGCACGGGGGAATCTCGATTGTGCACGGAGTTCACGCGCTGGGTGGGTCAGGGCAGCGCGTCGGCTGCTCTGTTTTCGGCCGACGCGCGCGATGCGCGCCTGGCGCCGCCCGGAGAGACGGCGGCGCCGTTCGCCGCGGCCCGCGCGCTGTTCGCGTCGTTACGCGACGTACCGGCACTCGGCGGCGTAGCCCCGGGGGCCCTCGCCACACTCGCCGCGTTTCTGCCCGGCGTGCGCGAGCGCTTTCCGCGTGCGGCCGCAGCCAGTGATGTCAGCGCGGTAACGGTCGCCGACGCCCTCCGCGATGCGATCGTCGCGATCGCCGAGGACGGGCCGATGCTCTTCGTCATGACCGGTATCGCGCACGCCGATGCGGAGAGCCGCGCGTTGCTGGTCTCGCTGGCCCGCATCCGGGACGCGCCCGTGCTCTTCGTCGTGGCCGACCGCTCGAACGCGATCGATGCCGACGATGCGCTCGCTGCGCTGCGGGACGACCCGTCGGTCGTGCGGGTGCGGCTCGGCGCGTTCACGCCGGAGACAGTCTCGATCCTGCTCGGCACCCCTCACGGAACTGGCGCCGGCGCGGATGGCGATGCGCTCGCCGCGCGCGTGCACGCGGACACCGGCGGCGTGCCGCTCTTCGTGATCTCGCTGATCGACGCGCTGGTCGCCGCGGGACTGCTCTCATCCGACGAGCGCGGCGCGCGCACCGTGTCGCCGGCCCTCGAGGGGCGCGCGCTCCCGACGCCAGCTCGCGTGCGCGCCGCGCTCGCTTCGGCCGCGCGCGGCCTGTCTGACGATGGCCGGCTCGTGCTCGACACGCTGGCGGTGTTCGGCGCCCCCATCGCGACGACCGATGTTCCGACGCTCGCGCAGCTTCCGCGGCAGCGGGCGATCGTGGCCGTCGAGATGCTGTCACGGTCACGGCTGGTACGCGCCGTCGCCGGCCGCGACAATGAGATCGAGGTCGCGCCGCCAGTGCTCATGCGCGCCGCGCACGACGCCGTGCCAATCGCTCGCCGCGAAGCGTTGCACGCCGACGCGGCCCGGCGACTTGGCGCGGCGCGTTGGCGTCCGTGGTCGATGTCGGCCACCGCCCGCGCGCGCTTCGCCTACCACGCCGCGCGAGCGGGCGAACGCGCGCCGGGCGGTGGACGGCGCCCGCGCCTTCTGCTCGGCTTCGCCGCGATCGCGCTCGTCGTCGCGGCCATCGCCGCCGTACGCTTCAACGGCCGCACGCCGCCTCGTTCGCGCGCGCTGGCGGTCTTTCCGTTCGGCGTGCGCGGTGGTACGGAGCTCGACTTCTTGCGCTCCGGCATGGTGGACCTGCTCAGCACGAGCCTCGACGGTGTCGCCGGCTTCCGAACGCTCGACCCGCGGATCGTCATCGCTGCCAGTGGCACGCTCGTGCGCGACCAACCGCAAACGATCGATGCCGCGCGCCAGGTGGCGGAGCAGCTCGGCGCGGCGTCATTCGTACTCGGTGACGCTGTCGGACTGCAGGGGCGGCTTCAGATCAACGCAACATTATTCGACGTGCACGATGTTTCCACGCCCATCGCGCGCGTGCACGCCGAAGGACGCCAAGAGGATCTGTTCGGCCTGGTTGATCGTGTCACTGCCCAACTCGCGGTGGCGCGCGGCGCCAGCTCCGGCGACCGCTTCACACAGCTCGCCGCCGTGACGACGACGTCGATCGTCGCGCTCAAGTCCTACCTCGAGGGAAGGGCAGCGTATCGCGCCGACGATATGGTCGCGGCCCTGCCGGCCTTCGAGCGCGCGGTCGCCGCGGACAGCACGTTTTCGCTCGCCTGGTATGGACTCGCCAGCACCGCGTCCTGGATGCTGCAATCGGCCACCGAGCGGCGTGCGGCAGACCAGGCGGTGCGCACGGCGGGACGTCTCCCCGCGCGCGATCGCGCGCTCGTCGAGGCGTTCGCCGCGTACAGCCGCGGCGCCGCCGATACGGCCGAGCAGCTGGCGAGCTCGATCGCGAGTGCGTACGACGACATCGAGGCATGGATCATTCTCGGAGAGACGCTCTTCCATCACAACTGGAAGCGAGGGCGGTCGGCGGTGGAGTCGCGCAAAGCGTGGGAGCGTGTGCTCGCATCCGATCCGCACTATTGGCCCGCGCTGCAGCATCTGTCGGAGGTCGCGGCGCTCGAGGGCAAGCTCGAGGAGACCGATTCACTGTTGAAGAGCTACGAAGCGAGCGTCGGCTCGGAGCGCATGCTGCCCCCGTCCCGCGCGCTGCACCGGTTCGCGTTCGGAACGCCGGGCGATCGCGATGAGATCGTCGCCCGCCTGTCGGCCGATCGCGGCTTCTGGCTCGCGACATCGGTGTGGTACGTGTCGGTCTACGGACGCGACCTCGAGGGAGCGCGCCGCCTCGCGCGCCCGCTGGTTGATCCGATTCGCCCGCCGGAACAGCAGGAGTTCGGGCGCGTGTTGCTCGCCCATCTCGCGCTGGCGGGTGGCAAGTGGCGCGAAGCGCGCGCTGAGCTCGCCATCGCGCGCGCCCACTCGCCGGGCGGCGCCGCCGAGCAATACGCGCTGATGTCGCTCGCCCCCTTCCTCGACGTGACCGCCGCCGACTTGACGGAGCGCCGAAACGACTTGCGGCAGCTCGGTGACGTTCCGGCGCTGCTGCAGAGCGCGATGCCATGGCCGAACCCCAACGCAGCGATCCATCCGCTCATGCGCGCCTATTTGATCGGCATGCTCAGCGCGCGCTTGGGCGACGATGCAGCCACCAGCAGCGCTGCGAGCGAATTGACAAGGCTGCCAGACCCGACCGGCGGCGTCGCGCTGGCGCGCGGGTACGCGCACGCCGTACGCGCCGAGCGCTTGCGAAAGACGAGCGCGATCGGCGCTGCGCTCACGGAGCTCGACAGCAGCGCGCGCGCCACACCGTTCGTCGCGGGTTGGACATCGAGCTTCTTCTCGCAGGCGTACGAACGATATGCGCGCGCGGAGGCGTTGCATCAGCTCGGACGCGACACCGAGGCGCTTCGCTGGTACGAGACGTTCGGCGAGAACTCGCCCTACGATCTCGTCTATCTCGCACCCGCGCTCTATCGCCAGGGGCAGATCGAGGAGCGCCTCGGCAACCGCGCTCGAGCAGCGGCGCGCTACGCGAGCTTTCTCGCGCTCTGGAAGAACTGCGATCCGGAGCTCCGTCCCCTCACCGCAGACGCCGCGCGGCATTTGGCGACGCTGGCCGCAGTCACCGCGCCTGCCGCAACGCGACCGTGACGCTCGCGGCGGGCGAGCCATCGCGCCAGTGCACGACTTCGATGAGCACCCGGTCTCGCCGAGCTCACGGCATCCGCTCCACCTGGAGATAGAGGATGTAGCTGCCCCGCAGCTTCGGCTGCGTCGGATCGTCCACGAACGGAATGCTGAGAGAGACTCGCGACGCACCAGCGCCGGCCGCGTTCAAGGAGCCTTCGATTCCGCGGCGCGTGAGGAGCAACCCCGCGCTCGGCAGGCCTGTCGGCTGCAGGCCGATCGGGCGGTCGCGGCTGGTAAAATCGAGCGCGCCGAACGAAAGCGTGGAGAGCGAGAGCGCCATGTTGCGCACCAACCGGTCGATGTAGCTCTGCGATGTCGGTGCGTTCGTCGTGCCGAACGTGACGATCGCGTCAGTGGTGGTGTCGGCAGTCATTCCCGCTTTCGCCGAGCTCCACGTCGACGGCGCGTTCGTCACGAGATTGGCGAACCAGTAATCGTAGCTCGCCGGGCTACCGCTCCATTCCCACATGGTGGGAAAGATGACCTCGAAGTCCGAACCGTCGGTGAGCGAGCCTTCCCATACGGAGAACGGAAAGCTCAGGTCACCTACCGGGCCCACTCGAATTGTCGGATCGGAGGGGAACGCGTCTCCGTCGCGAAGGCCACCAGTAGGGCTGGCACTCCCAGCGCGCACGCGGTCCGCGTGCTTGAGCACGTCGCCGTGCACTTGTGTGCGTCGCAGGTCTTTGTCGAGCAGCTCGTAATCCGCAGCATTTCTGAAGTGGAACATCGAAAAGGCCGCATACGCCTCGTTGCGGAGTCCATCGCGATCGAGCTGGTCATCGACCGTTTCCTTCACCACCCTGAATCCAGTCGCGACGACGCGGTATCTCGTCGTCTGCGGAGGGGAGGCCGCGGCAGTCGAACCGGCGGTCACGTTGAGCGTCGCCTTGGTGAACGCGCTCGCCGCGGTACTCACTGGACCAGGCTCGTAGTAGCTCGCCACAAGGAACTCTTGCGCGCCGGCACCAGCGCCCGTAACGGCGTACGTCGTTTTTCCAACCACCTGCACGCCGCCGGCGGCCGAGCCGGGCCCGAAGACGACGTAATACGATGCGCCGCTGACGGGCTGCCACGACAGCTGGACCTGTCCAGGCGCCGTCTGCACGGCGATGAATCCCGACGGATTGATCGCCACGATCGGGGCGACGGCGGGCAGCGCCGATGCCGGCGCGCTCCGACCCGCCGTTCCGCTTGGCGTCGCGAATGGCGGAGCGCTGGTAGGCGCACCGCTTCGTGGCGTCGCTGGCGCGGAGCCGGGCGCGAGTGCGACCGGCGGCGCGGCCACCGGTGCTCCGCCATTCGATGTGGTCGCCGGAGTCGTCATCGGCGTAGTGGTAGTCGGAGCGCCGGCCACGGGGGTCGCGCTCGACGGCGACGCAGGCGTTCCGGCGCCGTTCGCCGACGCGACGACGGGCGGGGCCGAGCACTGCGTCGGATTCGATGTTCCCTTCGGCGCCGAGAGCGCGAAGGTCGTTGCTCGCTGAATCGAGACGCCGGGAACGCGCGACGCCGCGGCGAGCGACTTTGCCGGATACGTCGCGGAGACGGTCGCGATGGTGCCAGGCGCGGCGCCTTGGCACGCGCACGCCGTCCAGTGGCTCGCGTCGATCCGTTGCGCGACGGCGGCCGTCCCATCGGGCGTTGCGACGGCGATGTCGAAGTCGGCCATCGTCACGCGATACCCGAGTGGGTTGCGCGGCACGTCGCCCCCGACGGCATCGAAGATTGTCAGATGGATGGCGGCGCAGAAACCGATGGGCAGCGGGTTCATCGTCTGGGTGAGCGTCACGGCCCATGGACCCTGCGCGCTCGCGATCGTCGGAACGAGCACGATCGCGGCGACAGCGAACCAAACACGACATTTCCGGAGCGCCATACTGATCACCGTGAAGTGAGAGGAATCGGCTTTGGATTTCGCGGGTCGAGGAAGGGCCGTTGCCGCCCGGGCATCTCCCGGATGATGGGGATGATAGCAGACACTGCGCAGTCGACCGTCAACCAGCGTGTCAATCGCCTGCTGGTGATGACGTTACTGGCGTGAGCGGCGAGGTTTCGCGCGCGACTCGTGAGACCGCGTCGCCCGGTCTCGAGAGTTGAGAAAAGTTGGAAGTCACGCCAGCGAAGCGCATGAAAGGGACGACGGAAGTTGTTCGCGTGCGCGCTCTTGACCTGACTCACTCGACTGGTTATTCTGCGAGTCTCGCGCAAAAAGGCCGTGTCGCTGACGTAGCTCAATTGGCAGAGCACCTGATTTGTAATCAGGCGGTTGTCGGTTCAAGTCCGACCGTCAGCTCTCGCGGTGAGAGCGGCCGCTATGCGTGGCTTGGTGGGGTACCCAAGCGGCCAACGGGAGCAGACTGTAAATCTGCCGGCTTACGCCTACGAAGGTTCGAATCCTTCCCCCACCACTGGACGACGAAGGATGCGGTCGCGGGAGTAGCTCAGCTGGTAGAGCGCAAGCCTTCCAAGCTTGATGTCGCGGGTTCGAGCCCCGTCTCCCGCTCTGGTAGGGTCGAGGACGAAGGCAGCGAGGATTGAGCGAGGATTTGAAGGGAGAGGTAGGGGTTGACCGGCTGAAGGTCGCCACCGCATGCAGGCGGTGGCTTTCGAGTTGATAGGCACGAACGCAGTTCGCCTTTTTTGTGGTTCGCTCGCGTAGCTCAGTCGGTAGAGCACACCCTTGGTAAGGGTGAGGTC
>JBDUCS010000079.1:0-13096 GCA_040003335.1 Gemmatimonadaceae bacterium
GCGCTTCCAGGTTCTCCAATACACGCTGCAGGCCCTGCGCGTTCTCGAGGATCATCTGCAGAAACCGATCGCGCTGGACGGGGTCGATCCACACCTCATCGAGCAGGCGGGCCGCGCCTCTGATCGCGCTGACGCGGTTCTTGAGCTCGTGCGAGACCATCCGGTTGAAGCGGCGGAGCCGTTCCTCGCGCTCGTTGACCTGCTGCGCGGAGAGCCGGAGAAAATGCGTCATCGTCGCCTGACGAATCAGCTCAATGGCGCGCATCAAGCGCTGCGTACAGTGGAAAAGCTCTTCCCGCGTCCCAGCGACCGGCAGCGTGTCCATGACCTCCGCGACAAACGCGAAGAGAATCGCGCCTAAGATCTCGTGCTCTTTGAGGATCTCATACGCATCGAAGCCCTGCGCGTGCCGCAGCGCACCCAGCTCCATCGCTTTGGCCGACACCGGTTGCGCGGCATCGAGTGCGTCCTCGGGGCGTTCGATGAAATCGGCGATGCCCTCGATCAGCAGCGGCACGTGATTCAAGAGCTCATCGGTCGGGAAGACGCGATTGGGGTCAATCGCCACCCGCGCGATGATGCGCTCGAGCCATCGCGTGACCAGGTCATCGCGCGCGTCACGAAGAGCACCGGCGAGCGCCGACGCGTAGGTCGGCAACGAGCCCTGACGGACGGAAACCATGAACGGCTCGATTGAAGTCACGTATGCGAGTACAGCGCATCCCACCAACAATCACAAGCTGGCGTGCGCGTTCGGGCGGCGCCAGCTGCCCGACGCTCGGCGTACGCTGCTGCGAACGGTGGCGCGGTCATGATCGACGGCGCACTCGGGGCGAACAGGGCGCGAGCATAGTGGCTCGCTCGCTTGCGCCGCGTCGTCAACATGGCAACGCGAAAAGCACATCCGTCACTTATGGGACACCTGGCTCGCCAGCGTGCCGCGCAACGCCGCTGCTCGGCGCCGCGCGTCCGCGACCACGGGTTGCAGCTCCGCGTCCGCGCCACCCCACAGCGCGACGACCTGGTCATACGCGTGAATCGCCGCTTCCGTCTCGCCGCGGCCTTCGTGCAACGCGCCGAGCCGCCCGTACGCCGAGACGCGAAATTCGCCGCCGGCGTTCCGCCACTCCGACCACGGCATGGTCACATACCGATTGTACTGCGCGATCGCCGAATCCGGTTGTCCGGCCAGCTCGAACGCGCGCGCCAGATCGGGCACCGCGCAGCTTGGACAGAAATACGCGTCGACGGAGCGGCGAAGTGTGGCGACCGCCTGCGCGTAGCGCCCCTCGGCGATCTCCGCCGCGCCGAGCGCGCGAAGGTATCCCCCTTCATCGCGGATGCTGAGGCCAGCCCGCGTGGGCCACGGCACCGCTTCGTATGCCCGGATGTCCGAGAGCGTGGCTCGCGCGCGTGCCGGCTCGCCGGCGAGCGCGTACACGTAGGCAATCGCCGCGTATTGGCGATCGAGCGGAGGCAGCCCCGCAAGCGGATACCGGACGAGCGCGGCGTCGAGCGTTCGCAGGCCGCCGGCTGTATCGTGCCGATACCAGATTTCGACGAAGCTCAGCTGTGCTGCCGCATCGATGTAGTCGCTCGGTGAGCCCTCGCGAGCTTGCAGCTCCATGATGTCGCGGCGATACCGTACGGCGTCCTCGAGCTTGCCGCGAATGATGGCGAGTGTCGTGAGCATCTGGAGCGCGTCGGTGCGGTCGAGCACGTCGGTCCCGGCGGTGGCCAATAGCGAGTCGGCCTTGCTCTTCGCCGCGTCGAAGTCGCCGCGCATCATGGCGAGCGCGACGTCAATGCCTTCGGCGTCCTGCTGCCGCGGAAACTTGCGCCGGCGCACCATCAATGTATGGCGTGCCGCCTCGTAGTCACCGGCGTTGAATTGATCGGTCGCCAGATGATTGTACAGTAACGCGATCGAGGAGTCCGCCTCGATGGCCCGCTGAAAATACGGCTCGGCCCGCCGGTAATTCTTGGCCTGCATGTAGATATTCGCGAGATTATTCAGCCCGCGCGCATCGGCCGGATACGCGTCGAGTAGAACCCGGTAGGTTCCGATCGCGCTGTCGTGCAATCCGACGCGCTGGTAGTACGACGCCGCGATGTGGAGACGCTCGAGCTCGGGAAGGTGCGCGCGATATCGAAACGCCTTCTCGTGCGATTGCACCGCGTTGGCGTGCTCGGCGAACTCATCCTGGTAGACCGCGAGCCGGCGGTAGGCCATGGCGAAGGTGGTGTCGAGCGCGACGGCCTCCCGCAGCAGTCCCATAGCACGTCGGCTCTCGCCCTCCAGATCGCCGACGCGAATGGCTTGTGAGTAGAGCCGAAGCGCCTGCAGCGATGAGGTCGTGACCTGCTCCAGCGATGGGCTCGCCCGCACCGCCCACAACGACTCACCGACGCCGCGCCGGAGATGATCCGATACCGCGTCGACCGCGGCGAGCAGCTTGGAGGAGTCCGCGGCGCTCTCGCGCACCGAAACGATGATCTCGCCTCCCTTCACCGAGATGAGCGCGGCCGACACCGTAAAGCCGGTGCCGATCGCCGCGACATCGCCGGTGACAAAGGCCTTCACGCCGTAACGCTCGGCGACCTCGCGCACGAGCGCATCGGAGACAACTTCGCCCGGCGGATGCCGCATGAGCTTCAGCACGCTCTGCACCTGCGGCCGGCTCATCACGCGCGTCAGCCGCGATTGCGACAGGTCGGCGCGCAATGCCTCGGTCACGGCGCCTGCGAGCAGGGAGTCGCGTGTGTGATTGCCAAAGTCGGCGACCAGAATGCCCTCGACGACGCCAGGGGCGGGCGTCCGAGCGCGCGCGACGACCACCGCCGCCAGCGCGAGAGCGACCATCGCGCCACCGGCGGCGAGCCATCGCCAGCGCCTCGATGCCGGAACCGCGCGCCCCTCGTCGCGCATGCCAGACATCGTGACAACGGTCGGAGCGACTGCTTCCTCGACGACAACTGACGCGTCGACGGCCGGAGCGATGTCCGCGTCCGCGTCGGCCATCGTGTTGGTGGGCGCGGTACGCATCGCGTCGGCAAGGGCGACCGTCTGCACCGATGGCTTGGCGTCGTATTCCTCGGCCATGCGCTGCGTGAACACTTGAAAGGATCGCAACGCCCCCGCGCGGTCGCCGCTGTCACGGAGCGCGCGCATCAGCGCGCGGAGGCGCTGCTCGTCGTCGGGCGCGAGGCGCGAGGCCTCCGTCGCGAGCCGCACCTCGGCGATGTGATCACCCGAGCTCCGCGCGGCGGTAGCGAGCGCGCTCGCGGCTATCGTGGCACGACCTCGGAGTCGCGCACGCGTCGCGTCGACCCACTGTTCGAAATCGGGTGAGACATCGGAGACGAAGACGCCTTCGAGGAAATCGCCATGATAGTGGGCGAGCCCGCCGGCGGTATCACCCGCATCGAGTGCGCGCTCGAACGCGATCGCGTCGCATGAGAAGTCGCCCTCGCCGATGCCGACGCGGTCATCACGAGCCGACTCGAGCAGTCCCTCGCCCAAGTGCTGTCGCAGGCCGTGGAGCGCTTGGCGCAACGCACGCCGGCCGTCGTTCTCGTTCAGCTCTGGCCAGAAGAGCGCGAGCAACGCCTCTCGACGGTGCGGGCCGCGCGGCGAGGCCAGGGTGAGATAGGCGAGCAGCGCCAGGCGCTTCGGCTGCACCGCGACGACGTGCGTCGCCGAAGACTCGCCGTCGACGAGCTCGAGGCGTCCCAAGGTTCGGAGTTCTGCCACTGAGGCCGCCAAAAACGAGGCCGGAGCCCGCGTGCCGCCGCATCACAGCCGTTACCGCGCGCGGTAACGGCTCCGGCGCAGCGCGATAACGGGCCGCCGTGATCTTGATCGAACCTTACGGATTCGGGCGACGAGCAGCAAGTGCTCGCCGGCGCCGGTTCCACACACTCGAGGAGTACGCGATGACTGCAACCACTACCGTTCTCACCGACGACCTGGCGACCCGGCCCGTCGTAGCGCGCATTCGATCCATTCTCGTCCGTCCGCGAGCGGAGTGGACGGTGATTGACGCCGAGCCCGCCACGGTCACCGGCCTCTACGCGGGATACATCGCGCCGCTCGCCGCGATTGCGCCGGTCGCCAGCCTCATCGGCATGAGCGTGCTCGGTATCCGCCTGCCGTTCGGCGGGTCCTATCGCGTTCCGCTCGGCTCCGCCATCGTCGGCACCCTTGCGCACTACGTGCTCGCGCTGGTGAGCGTCTACGTCCTCGCGCTGATCATCGATGCGCTCGCACCGACCTTCGGCGGGGAGCGCAATACGATTCAGGCGCTCAAGGTCGCCGCGTACGCATCCACCGCGAGCTGGATCGCCGGCATCTTCGCGATCGTGCCGTGGTTCGGGTTCCTTGGCGTGTTGGGACTTTACTCGCTCTACCTCATCTACCTCGGCCTCCCCGCCGTGATGCACGCGCCGCGCGCGCGCGCCCTTGGCTACGCCACGGCCGTGATCCTTTCGGCGATCGCGCTCTTCATGGTGAGCGGATACGTCGTTTCGCGCTTCGTCAGCTACCCGTCGCTGTCGCTACCCGTGCGCTGAGCGCTCAGCGCAATCCCCGATTTCCTCTTGGAGAACCGCCAATGCAAAGACCGACCATTTCCGCCACGCTCGCCGTCGCACTCGCCGTCGCACTCGCGGGTTGCGGCAGCAAGGCCACGGACGCCATCACGCAAGCTGCCAAGAGCGGCGACGTGACCAGCAAGAGCGGCGAGCGACACGTCGCCTGCACGATCATGCCGAAGGAAGAGATCAACGCGCTGACCGGCGGGTCGTACACGACCGCCGAGCCGGACGACGATGGCCACTCGTCGGATTCGAGCTGCCACTACTTCTCGGACACCGACCCCGCCGGCATGTCGGTCTCCATCGACTGGGTCTCCCCGACAGACTATTCGAGCGAAGCCGAGCACCTCGCGCTGCAGAAGGCCTCGATGGGCGGCTCGAAGCTGGCGGGAAAGCTGACCAACGGAATGGCTGGCGCAGGCATCGCCGGCGCGCCGAACGGGCCGGTCGCTGGGGTGGGCGATGAGGCCACGCTCAACCTGATGCTCCTCACCGCGCGCAAGGGCGACTTCACGATCACGGTGCAGATCATCCCCACGAACATGATGGCGCTCATGACGGACAGCACCGTCGCGATCGGCCTCGTGGAGAAGGAGAAGACAGTTGCGCGCAAAGTGCTCGAGAAGCTCTAAGCGACATCACTCTTCGGACATCGGAGGCCACATGAAGACCCTACAGATCTCCCACGTTTCGCTCGCGCTCGCGCTCATCATCGCGCCCGCACTCGGCGCCCAGGCACTCTCGTACGACATCAAGACCACGGGGAGCATGGTTGACCCGCGGAGCGGCACGCCGACAACGCGCACCTTCATGGCGGGCCACGGGCAGTTCACCAACGGCATGTCGCGCATCGACGTGACGGAATCGTTGACACCGGGCGGCATGATGGGCGCCGGCACGTACACGATCACCAACGCGGCGAAGGGGACGACGACCATTGTCGACCCCGCGAAGCGCACGTACCTCGAGCTCAACCCCGCCGAGCTCGCGAAGACCGCCGCGAGTCTGCAACAATCGCTCGGTGGCCTGGCCAAGACGGAAATCTCGGACGTCTCGGTGAACGTCGAGGAGTTGGGCGCCGGTGAGTCGATGCAGGGTTACTCGACGCTCAGGTACCGGATCACCGAGAACTACACGATGAACATGACGATCATCGGCCGTAGCGATCGCAGCACCACGCATTCCGTCACCGAGCTCTGGGTTGCGCCCCAACTCGACGGCATCATGAACCCGGCAGCGCGGCCGGCGGCGAGCGATGCGACCGGTCCAATGGCCGACCTCACGGCGAAGCAGAATCAGGCGTACGCGAAGGTAAAGAAAGGCGTCATGCTGAAGCGCGTCATGACGATGGAGTCCGGGTCTGAAGGAAAGGCCCGCTCGACCACCATGACCATGGCCGTCGAGAACATCAAGCGCGCATCGATCAGCCCGAGCGTCTTCGAGGTGCCGGCCGGCTACACCAAGAGCGAATCGCCTCTCGGCGCGCTCGGAGCGCTCGGCGCGATCGGCGACTCGATCAAGGCGGGGCGCGCGCGATCGGGCAAGAAGGACGGCTCCGCCGCTCCGGCACCGGACGGCGCAGCAACGGACTCATCGAAGTCTGGTCTCGCCGATGTCGCGAAGGACGCGGCGAAGGACGCGGCGACTGAGGAAGCGAAGGCGAAAGTGAACAAGGTGATCGGCAAGATCTTCGGCCGGCCACGCCAGTGACCGCGCGTGGCGGCTTGTCGGCGCAGGGTCTCCGCTCGCTGATGATCGTAGCGATTCTCTCAGGCGCGACGGCGCGTGGTGCGCTGGCGCAAGATGGAGGTCCAGCCGAGCGGTTGTCGATCAGCGTGCTGGTGGTGCCGCAGGTCGCCTATCCCGGCTCCTCGGTGCGCATCAGTGGCAAGACGCTCGCGCTCGGTGCCAACGCGACGGTGCGCATCGCCTTCGTGGTCGATTCACGCGCCAACCGCAGCGACAAGGCAAGGAATGTCTCGACAACGGCGACGGTTGATGGGAACGGCCTCTATTCGGCGACCGCTCGCATCGATCAGCCCGGCATCTATCGCGTGGTCGCCACGGCGCCCGACGGAAAGGGAGTCGACAGCACGACGTACAAGTTGCTCGACCCGCCCAATCTCACGGACGAGGTCGTGTCCGACTTCGACAAGCTTCTCACCGAAGGGATGGAGCCGCTCGTCCGTCGTATCAGGGAGCAAGTGCTGGCGCTTCCGGCGAGCCCTGCGAAGATCGACGCGGAGACAAAGTTGACCGCGATCGAGCAGAAACTGATGGAGTGGCCTGCGCAGTCGAAGAAGCTGCGCTCGGCCACCGAGCGCTTTCAGTCGCTCTCGTCGAAGTATCCGGCCGCGGCGCCACTCTTTCAGCCGCGTCTCGAGAAGCTCGCCGAGATCGCCGGCGAGGTGCCGGCCGAGAAGGCGCGCGTCG
The DNA here is from genome assembly GCA_040003335.1 of Gemmatimonadaceae bacterium. Classification (GTDB taxonomy): domain Bacteria; phylum Gemmatimonadota; class Gemmatimonadetes; order Gemmatimonadales; family Gemmatimonadaceae; genus JALZAE01. The sequence goes on from JBDUCS010000079.1 coordinate 7,030, forward strand.
ATGCCGAGCTGGCGCGCAGCCAGTCGGCGGGCGTCACCTGCGAGAAGATCGAGCAGCTCATCGAATCGCTGAAGGTCGTGTCGGCCGCCGCCAACTTCCTCCAATCCAAGCTCTCGGATGTCGGCCTCGCGTTCGGGATCGACTTGGGTGCCGAGGGGTTCGCAACGACGTTCACGCCGCCCGCGCTCAAGGGAAATAGCGAGTACGCGCTCGTGCTCACCGAGGGCTCGAAGTTCCTGACGAACATCATGGTGAGCGCGGCGGCGTTCCCGCTGGCGCTCGGCGCGCTGGTGACGGATGCCGTCGTGTACGTCCAGCAGAAGAATTTCGAGAAGTACTGTGAGAAGATCGAAGGCCCCTTCTCCGCCACGATGCACGCCGAATTCCTTCAAGAGAACGCGAAGTGGTGGACGTACGACATGACGCTCAAGGGCGAATTGATTCTGCGCTATGCGAAGACCGATGCGCCGGGGAGCGCCGTGCGCGTGACCGGCGAGTTCGTCGGGAGCGCGGCGAAATTCTCGGTGTGGGAGGACGCACTCGCGGTGCTCTATCCCGTCACGAAAAAAACCAGCACGATGCTCAGGAAGTTGATCGTGCCGCCGGGCATGCCGTTCGTTGCAACAGAGGGAAAGATGGCCGCCGCCAGCTCGCCGTTCGGCTTCTTTATTCCGGTCGAAGGCGATCTCGTGGGTAACAAGCTCACACTGCGCATGCTCGAGGCGCGCTCCGATCTGAGCGACGCCGTGGAAGCGCAGGTGACGTACGTCCTGATCGGTCCGATGATCCTCGCGCCGATCATCGTCCGCTACCAGCTGCCGTTCGTGAAAGCGCGCTTTCTTCTCAATCGCGCGATGAGCGAAGGCCCGCTCGTGTTCCCGGTGGAAGTCAGCCGCAACGCCATGCGCATTCAGCGGTCGGTCACGCGGTCGCGGCCAGGCAACGGCAACACCGTCGACTATACGCTCGACATCAAGGCCTGTAACCCGGGATGCCAATGACGACGAACAAGCTCGCATCGAGGCGCATGGCGGCCGGCGCCGCGCTCTCTCTCACGATCGTCGCCTGCGCGCAGGCGCAGGCGACCGCCGGCGCGCCGCCGGCCGTGCCGCTGATCGCCGGCCTCACCATCACCAACGCCGTGCGCGCGCGGGAGGGAGACTACGAGGCGATGAGCGTCGTCGGCTCGATCTCGCCGCGCGGCGTCGAGCTGACGATCTCCGGCGCAGTCCCTTCGACGCCCGGCGAGAAGGCGGAGCCGGTCGCCGTCACGCGCGTGGTTCGCATCGCCGACCTCAAGGATGCGCACGCGTTCAAGTACTATTTCAATACGATGGACGAGGCCGTGTTCGCCGGCACGACGGCTATCGGGATGTCGTCCGCGGTGCTCGCCGATCTCCGTACGCACGGAGAAACCCGCATGACGCTCGACGGACGTCGTGGCGGCCTGGTGGGACTGGTCGACGATCTACTCAACAGCACTGGCAAGGCGAACGGACTGGGCAAGGCGCTCGGCGGGGGCTCGACAGTGACCGGCATCCTGCGACTTGTCGACGCCAAGCCGACATCGCTTTCCGTGCTCGTCAACTCCACGCGGACGCCGCTGCCCGTACTCCATCTCCGCGGCCGCATCGGCGACGGCGACACCGCCGAGGACGCCGATCTCTTTATCCTCGACGATCCGACGAATCCGCTCGCGCTGAAATTCGCCATCGGTCGCGACACGCTCGAGGTGATCCGGATCGAGTTTCCCGTCGCGAACGCCTCCAGTGTGATGGAACGCCAGCTGAGCGAGTCACGACGCACCGCGCTGTACGGCATCTACTTCGACTTCAACAGCGCGACGATCAAGCCGCAGTCCGCGCCCGTGCTTCGGCAGATCGTCGAAGTCATGCAGCGCGAGCCGAGCTGGACCCTCAAGGTGGAGGGACACACCGACAACGTCGGCGGCGACGCCAAGAATCTCGATCTGTCGGCGCGTCGCGCCACCGCTGTCAAGACGGCGCTCGTCGCACTCGGCGTTCCGGCCGCGCGCCTCGACACCGGCGGTTACGGTGCGTCAGTGCCGCGCGAGACAAACGCCACACTCGCCGGGCGGGCGCGCAATCGTCGCGTCGAGTTGTCACGGCAGTAGAGCGCTCCGTATTGGAGCGCCCGTTCATCGACCAGCTCGCCAAGCGTTCCTCACTGCCCACGCGGCAGTCGATTCTGTATCGCCCGCTCCCTTCGTCTGCCGAGCCGCATGACCCGCGCATTCCGCACCACCCTGCGTAGGCAGTGCTCGGCGATAGTTGTTGTCGGGCCAGCGGTCCATCTGCCCGCGCGACCCATGGACTCGTCTTCCGCGCAAGCTGCGGTGAAGCAGATGACACAATCCGAAGTCACTGAATCCGACGGCCTCGTAGAGCTTCAGTGGTGGGCGCCGTCGCTACACTATTCAGGTTCAGCTCGCCGGCTTCGGCGTCACCGACGGCCGCGGCGGCGTCACGGCTGTTCCGAGAGCTTCCGGAAATCCGCCCGACCTCGCAGCGGATCCCAGATCGGCTCCACACGCAGCAGGGCTGGAGTCAGGATCTCTGGACTGACCAGCGCCGCCCGGATTTGGTCGATCGCGCGGTCGTATTCCCCCACGAGCACGCAGGCTTCGGCCGCTTGCTCGTGAGCGATAGGGCGCCAGCCATATCGCTTGTCGGCGAGCACACGGCGCATCTCCGTGAGCGCCGCCGTCCGTTTTCCGGATCCCGCCAATCCGTACGCCCAGACGATGTGAAACACGGGATACACGTCGCCGCGTCGCGCGCGGGGGGCCGCCCAGGCAGCGAGCGAGTCGTAGTACGACCGCGCTCTAACCGGATTGTTCAGGTTCGCGTACGCCTTGACGAGGTAATAGTCCGCCGAGTCGGCGCCGAAAACGTCCCAGGTGAGCTGCCGCGCCGCGGGCGCAAGGTCATCATGCAGAATTTGTAGCATTCTGATCCATTGGCTGTTCTGCGACATCCTGAACAGCACGGCGGTAACCCCTGCTTGGTGGATGCCAGTCCGCACGGCCGCACGGGCCTGTTCAACCCGGCCTTGCATCAGGTAGAGCCACGCCTTGTGCAGGTGAACGGTCGGCTGGCGAGGTTCGAGCGCGATGGCCCGATCGAGGTAGTCTTCCGCCGGCCGGTATTTGGCTAGATCCATAGATGCTCTAGCGATGTCGATCAGGCGCCGCGGGTTTCGCGGGTCGAGCGCCAGTGCGGTCTGCAAGTCCTGCATGCCCGCGTCGCCATTGCCGGTGCGAAGGAACCACGTTCCTCTATCTGCATGCGTTTGCGCGTCGCTCGGGTTGCCGCGGAGGGCGATTCCCAGTTCCTCCCGAAAACGCGCGGTGTCGCTCGAAATCTTGAAAAGGTGGTAAAACGCCAACGATGCATGTGCCAGTGGGAGATCCGGACTTATGGCCAGCGCTCGTTCGGCAGACGCCCGCGCGAGGGCGAGCCGCTGCTGACTCGAAACGCCGGTCGGGAGGCTAATGTCGTAACCGCTGGTGCGCGTCTTGAGGTGCGCACTCGCTAGCCACGCGTGGGCCAGCGCGAAGTTCGGGTCCAGCTGCACAGCCTTTTCGAACTGCTCGAACGCAAGGCGCTCCGCCTCCCAATCCTGGCCAAGGTCGCGGCCCGCATACGCCTGCCCGCGAAGGAACGCGTCGTAGGCCTGGAGATTCCTGGTCGGCACATCGCGGACGGCATGTTGCTCCGTCGTCAGCAGCCTCACGTCGAGCGCCTCTGCGACGCGCTCGGCAATCTCGCTCTGTATCTCGAAGATCCCACCGCCGTACGGTTTGTCGAATCGCTCCGCCCACAGGTGCGTTCCGTTCTTCGCCTGAATCAACTGCGGTGCGATGCGCACGCGCCCCGCACCGTCGGCTCCCTTCTCCCAGCGCACGGTACCCTCGATGAGAAAGTCGGCGCCGAGCTCTTGGGCGATGGCCTGAACGGACTTGGTGGTCTTCTTGTAGTGGATCGCACTGGTCCGAGCGATGACCAGCAGGCCCGACAGCTTCGCCAGCCGGCCAGTGAGCTCTTCCGTCATGCCATCGGCAAAGTATTCGTCGTCCGCTGGACCCAAGTTCTCGAACGGCAGCACCGCGAGCGTAGGGATGCGATGCGCCTCGGAGCGTCCGCCGACTCGACCCGACAGCAGTCCGTAAGCAAGGAGCGCAACGACGGCCAGCCCACCTAGCAATGCGGCAACTCGGGGCACCCGCCACGAGCGCGCGCTTGCCCGCGACTGCGCGGCGGTAAGCTGAGGCGTCCCAATTCCCGACGTCGATATCGCGTCGAGTTGGCGGAGAATCTCATTCGCTGACTGCCACCGATCGGCCGGCTTTTTCTCCAAGCATCGCATCACGAGCTCGGCCACGGGCGCCGGCACGGTCGCGCGGTGGGTGATGATGGGCGCTGGGACGTGCGTCATGTGCGCGGCCAGTACCGCCTGTGGCGTTGCACCGGTGAAGGGGGGCTGCCCCGCGAGCATCTCGTACGCGAGGACACCAAGCGCGTAGATATCCGCCCGGTGATCGGTGGTCGGATCACCTGCTGCCTGCTCGGGCGCCATGTACGCGGGCGTGCCCAACGTCAGGCCGACGGTGGTCAGCTGCTGGTGGTCCGTGGCCTCGCTCACGGCCTTGGCCACGCCGAAGTCCGTAACGACCGCGTGTTGACCCCGGAGCAGCACGTTGTCCGGCTTGATGTCGCGATGGACCACGCCTTGTGCGTGTGCCTCCGCCAGCGCGTCCGCTACTTCACGGAGAATGCGCAACGCGTCGGCGAGCGGTAGCTCGTGCTCGTGAACGAGCCGAGCGCGCAGCGATGCGCCGTCGACGAACGGCATCACGTAGTACAGAAATCCGTCCGCCTCACCCGAATCGATGAGGGTTAGGATGTGCGGGTGTTGAAGCCGCGCACCAATCTCGATCTCGCGGAGAAATCGGCCGGCGCCGATCGCGGACGCAAGCTCGGGATGCAGCACCTTGACGGCCACCGGGCGGTGGTGCTTCACGTCCTCGGCGAGGAACACCGTCGCCATCCCGCCACGACCAACCTCGCGCTCGATCGCGTAGCGACCGGCGAGCGCGGCGGTCAGGCGCGCGACGACATCGTCCATTGTTTGTCCTTGTCGCGTTAAGTCACATGCTGAACCGTGACCTCGCAATCATGCCGTCGAGCTCGGTGGAGCGCCAGCGATTGAGCATCCGGCCCGCATCTCAGTACGACGATGATCAGCCGGAGGCGAAGTTCGCCGTAGATCCACCGCGATCGTCGCGGGCGCTCGCCTCTCAGCTGTTCGGCGGCAATTCGCCGAGCGCTTCCAGATCGGCAAGATCCTTTCGGCGTCCCGAGGCACGCTTATTCTCAACGATGGCGTTCCGTCCGAGAACAGGACTAACGATCAGCCTCGCGAGTACCGCCGACCTGAATTCCGTGGACGCGAATCTTCCTCCATAACGTCGTTCGTCCCATTCCGAGCAACTCGGCCGCGCGCGCGATCGCGCCGTCCGTGCGCTCGAGCGCTGCCACGATGGCGGCGCGTTCATCGTCGCCACTCGCGTCATGACGATAGCGCGGCGGGACGCTCGTCGCGCGAGTCGTGCCGCGCACCTCGGCCGGCAGGTGCTGCGCCTCGATGCGACCGAAGCCCGCGCGGATCGCCGCGCTCTCGATCACGGCGAAGAGCTCGCGAACGTTGCCGGGCCATCGGTACGCGCGCAGCAGCCGCATGGCGAGCGGTGAGCACGACAGCGCGCTACGCTCCTCTCGGGCAACACGCGTGGCGAGCGGGCCGCGCACCTGCGTGAGGGCATGAAACACCAAGAGCGGAATGTCGCTCGGCCGCTCGCGCAGCGCCGGCACGAAAATCGGAAAGACCGCGAGGCGATAGAGCAGGTCGTCGCGAAACCGGCCTTGCGCGACGAGCTCGCGCAAGTCGGTGTTGGTGGCCGCCACCACCCGAACGTCGACTTTGGCCGGTCGCGTCATCCCCACGCGAACGACTTCGCGCTCTTGCAGCACGCGAAGGAGCCGGC
>JBDUCS010000366.1:0-3863 GCA_040003335.1 Gemmatimonadaceae bacterium
CATACTGGGCGACGATGGCATCCTGCGAGAATCGCTCGCGCGCATCGGCGGCCGCGGCGACGCTCATTGCCCGCCACTTCCGGCCGTCGCGCAACAACTCGAGCGCGGCGGACGCCATCCCTTCCACGTCGCCGAGTTCGCAGAGCACGCCGGTGACGCCATCGCGTACTACCTCCCCGAGCCCGCCGACCCGCGAGGCGATGACGGGCACGCCGCAGGCGAGCGCCTCGAGCGCGCTCAGGCCGAACGATTCGCTCTCGCTCGGGAGGAGAAAGAGGTCGGCGCTGGCGAGGAGCGGCGCCACCGCGTCGAGCTTGCCGAGGAAGAAGGTCGACTCGCGCACGCCGAGCTCCCGCGCGAGCGCTTCGGCGCCGTCGCGCTCTGGCCCATCGCCCACCAGCACGAGCGCGCACGGATGCTCGGCGTTCACGCGCGCGAAGATGCGCACGACGTCGCCAAGACGCTTCACCGCGCGAAAGTTGGAGATGTGCATCAAGATCGGACGGTCGCCGATCTGCTGGCGCAGCGCGGGCGCGTAGCGGGCGCGGTCGTAGACGTCGGGGTCGATGAAGTTCGGGATCACTTCGACGTCGCACGTCGTGCAGCCGAACGCGGAGATCGTCTCGCGCTGCAGGTAGCGGGACACCGCGGTAAGCGCGTCGGAGCGCTCGATCGAGAACTTCGTGATGGCACGGTATGACGGATCCTGGCCGATGAGCGTGATGTCGGTGCCGTGGAGCGTCGTGATGATGCGCACGTCGGCCCCCGTCTCCTGCAGCATCTCGCGCGTGATCCACGCGCTGGTCGCGTGCGGCACGGCGTAGTGCGCGTGGAGGAGGTCGAGGCCGTGGGTCATCACCACCTCGTGCATTCGCACGGCGAGCGCCAAGTCGTACGGCGGATACTCGAACAGCGGATACCGCGAGACGTTCACCTCGTGGAAATAAATCCGCGGACGAAACGATGGAAGGCGAAACGGCTGCGCGTAGGTGATGAAGTGCACCTCGTGCCCGCGCGCCGCGAGCGCGATACCGAGCTCGGTCGCCACGGCGCCCGAGCCGCCGTACGTCGGGTAACAGCTGATGCCGATCTTCATCAATCAGTCGTTAGGCGTTAAATCGTGAGCCCATCAAACCAATTAGCTGCGACATCGGCCGCCGACGGTTCCGTCGGATCCAACATCGTCACGTCTCCATCGAGCTGGTGGCGGAACCAGGTGCGTTGACGCTTCGCGTACTGTCGTGTGGCGATCGTGATGCGGGCCGCCATCTCGTCTCGGGTGATCGTGCCATCCACGTGCTCGCGAACGAGGGAGTAGCCAGTGGCGTTCCACGCCGGCGCATTCGTCGGCACGTCCCGCATCAGCGATCCGACTTCCGCTTCCCAACCGGCGTCGAGCATTGAGAGCACGCGACTCGCGATCCACTCCTTCAATACGGGACCCGGGTCGACGACAAGATACCGCGCCACGGTGGGCGCGCGCAGCGGCCGCGCCTGCCACTCGGAGATCGGCCGGCCCGTCAAGAGCGCGACCTCGATTGCGCGCAGCAGCTGGGCGCGGCCGAGGTGCGCGCGCGCCGGGTCCAGCGCCGCACACCAGCGGCGAAGCTCCGGCGTCGCCAGCGCGGCGGTCGCGGAGGCGAGCGCGGTGCGCCGGGCCGCGTCGAGCTCGGGCTCGGCGAACAGCGGCTCGGTGAGCGCGCGGATATAGAAGCCCGTGCCGCCGACGACCAGCGGGACGCGACCACGCGCGCGCGCGTCGGCGATCCATCCCTCGGCGCCGGCGCTCCACGCCGCCGCGGAGTAGCGCTCCTCCGGCGCTACCACGTTTATCCCCTCGTGCGGCACGCGCGCCCGCTCCCCGTCGCTCGGCTTGCCGGTACCGATGTCGAAATCGCGATACACCTGCCGCGAGTCGGCGCTGATAATCGTGACGGGATGCGCGGCGGCGAGTGCCATCGCGAGCGCGGACTTCCCTGCGCCCGTCGGCCCGCAGATGACGCCAACGACGCCGCTACCGTCGCCCAAAGCGGCGCTCGACCTCATCCCACGCGAGGTGCACGATCGTCGAGCGGCCATGCACGTCGTGCGCGGGGAGCGTCGTGTCGGCGAGCGCGAGAAAAAGCGCGCGCATCTCGCCGGGCGACAGCACGTCACCGGCCTTGATTGCCGCCTTGCACGCGACCGTCGCCGCCAGATGCTCGTGCTTCGCGTGCGTGCCCGGATTGCGGTCACCGGTGAGGGCGTCGAGCGTCTCGCGCAAGCACCGCGGCGCGTCGAAGCGGGGGTGGGGCATCGGCACGCTGCGGATGATCAGCGTGTGGCCGCCGAACCCCTCGACCTCGAAACCCAGCTGCTCGAACAGCGCGCGATTCTCGTCGAATGCTTCTCCTTCGGCCGGTCCCAGATGCAGCGTGATCGGAAAGAGGAGTCGCTGCGACGGCGCGCCCCCTCCCTCCAGCGTGCGCATGAAGCGCTCGTACAACACCCGCTCGTGCGCCGAATGCTGGTCGATGAGAACGAGGCCGTCGTCGCGCTCGAACATCAGAAACGTGCGCTTGAGCTGCACGAGCGGCGGGACGTCGCGCTCGGCGGGCGATGCGACGGCGATCGAGACAGCCGCCACTCCGTTCTCGTCATCCGCGCCGGCGGCGAACAGCGGATCGATTGCGGCGTCGTCTCGCGGCGGTTGCAGCACTTCGACGTCGACGCGCGCGAACGAGGACGTGTCCACGGGCACGCCCGCGAACCACGGCCGGTAACCGATCGCCGCCGCGCTTTCGGTGGTGCCGAGCGCGCGGCGCACCGCGTGCTCGACGGCGCGCTCGACGGGCCAGCGGTCGCGGAAGCGGATCTCGGCTTTCATCGGGTGCACGTTCACGTCGACCGACTCGGCGGGCAGCGTGACGTCGAGCCAGAGCGACGGGCGCGCGCCCGACGGAATCGTCGAGCGATACGCCGCTTCGGCCGCGCGCACGATGCCCGTGTCGCGAATCGCGCGGCCGTTCACCGAGAGGAAGACGCGCCGCGTCCCCGTGCCGACGTCGGCCGGCCGCTCGGCGAGGCCGGCGACGCCGATCGCGCCGCTGACGTTCTCGACGTCCACGAGTCGCTCGGCGAAGGCCGCGCCCCAGAGCGCGGCGAGACGCGCACGCAGCGATGCCGCCGGGGGAAGCGTAAGCGTTGGCTTACCATCGTGCGTGACGGTAAGCCGCACGTCGCGGCGCGTGAGCGCGAGCGACGTGACGACCTCCATGATCGCGCGCCACTCCGAGCGCGCCGAGCGAAGGAAGCGCTGCCGTGCCGGGCTGTTGAAGAAAAGCCGCGACACGGTGACCGTCGTTCCGCGACGGCGCGCCACGTCGGACGCGGATCCGATCGCGCCACCTTCGACCGTGAGCGCGGTGCCGGGACCGTCGGCCTGACACGTTTCGATGTCGAGCTGTGACACGGACGCGATGGCGGGGAGTGCTTCGCCGCGAAATCCGAAGCTGCCGACGCCGACGATGTCGTCGGTCGCGCGGATCTTCGAGGTGGCGTGGCGCCGCACGGCGAGGATCGCGTCGTCGCGCTCCATGCCGAGCCCGTCGTCGGCGATGCGAATGCGGCCGCGGCCACCTTCATCGATCGTGCTGTCGATCGCCGCCGCCTCGGCGTCGAGCGCGTTCTCGACGAGCTCCTTGACCACCGACGCCGGCCGCTCGATCACCTCGCCGGCGGCGATCTGATCGACGACCGAGCTGGCGAGCACCGCGATGCGCATCACGGCAAGGTATCGGGTGCCGGGTGCCGGGTGCCAGGTGCCTTTTTCCGTCTGCCGCGCCGCGCGCGGTCGATAGCGCCGGCACGAGCGGCCCGGAGCG
>JBDUCS010000367.1:0-3859 GCA_040003335.1 Gemmatimonadaceae bacterium
ATCACGCCGGAAGAGGCGGTGAGCTACGCCGCCGCGCTCGCGCAGACGCACTTTCAGTATTTCGCCAACTTCGGGTCGCACGCGCAGGGCGCGGTGCAGTCGAACGGCGATCACTCGGGCGACGCGCAACGTTTGTCGTCGCTCTTCAAGACGCCGATCGACGACATGGAGCTCAGTGTCCGCTCGGTGAACTCGCTCAAGAACTCGGACATTCGCACCCTCGGCGATCTCGTGCGCCAGACCGAAGGGCAGATGCTTCAAGTGAAGAACTTCGGGAAGAAGTCACTCCAGGAGATCGCCGATCTGCTGGAGCGCGAAGGTTTGAACTTTGGGATGCGGTACGAGGAGACGCCGGATGGCGTGCGGGTGACCGATTGGGGCACCGCGCCGAGCCGCGCCGCCGCCGCCGCGCCCGACGAAGAGGAGTAGGAACCATGCGTCACGCGAAGGCGGGCCGTCAGCTCCGCCGCACCAGCGAACAGAAGCTCGCGCTCATGCGGAACCTCGCCACGTCGCTGATCGAGAGCGGCGCGATCGAGACCACGGAAGCCAAGGCAAAAGAGTTACGTCCGTTCGTGGAGAAGCTGATCACGAAGGCGAAGACGGGCACGCTCCACGCCCGGCGGTTGGCTGGCAAGCACATCCACAAGCGCGCCGCGGCGGATAAGCTGTTTCAGGAAGTCGGCCCGAAGTTCGCGAAGCGGGCCGGCGGCTACACGCGCATTCTGAAGACGGGTCACCGCAAGGGTGACGGCGCCGAGATGGCGCGCATCGAGCTGATCGAGAGCTGACCATGACTATGACCAAACGTGCGCCGAATGGAAAACGCACCAATCCGAACCGCTGCTGCCACGTCTGCGGCAAGGGTATCACGTTCGGCAACAACGTCTCGCACGCCAACAACAAGACGCGCCGCGTCTGGAAGCCGAATCTCCAGGTCGCTCGCATCCTGATCGACGGCAAGGCCACGAAGATCAAGGTCTGTACGCGTTGCCTCGCCGCCGGCAAGATTCAGCGGGCGCCACGTGGACAAGCCGCGGTCGCGTGACGGTGCTCCGATCGGTCGTGATCCAAGAAGGGAGCTCCTCGGGGCTCCTTTTTTCTGTCGACCAGTGAACTTGGCTGTCAGACGTGACGTCTGACGTCTGATGTCTGACTTCTGAGAACCGACCACGCGATGAAAACCGCGCTCATCACCGGCATCACCGGACAGGACGGTTCCTACCTCGCCGAGTTTCTGCTCGCCAAGGGCTACCGCGTCGTCGGTGTCGTGCGCCGCAGCTCGACGACGCCCTACGAGCGCATCGCCCACCTCGTCGAGCGCGTGGAGCTCGTCAGCGCGGATCTCCTCGACCAGCACTCGCTCGTCGATGCGCTGGCGGCGTGCGCGCCCGACGAGATCTACAACCTCGCCGCGCAGAGCTTCGTCCAGACATCCTGGACGCAGCCCGTGCTGACCGGCGAGTTCACGGCCTTGGGCGTAACGCGCGTCCTCGAAGCGATGCGGAAGGCGGCGCCGTCCGCGCGCTTCTACCAGGCGAGCTCGAGCGAGATGTTCGGGAAGGTCGTCGAGTCGCCACAGCGGGAGTCGACGCCGTTTTATCCGCGCTCGCCGTACGGTGTGGCCAAAGTCTACGGGCACTGGATCACCGTGAACTACCGCGAGAGCTATGGTCTGTACGCGGTCTCTGGCATCCTCTTCAATCATGAGAGCCCGCGCCGCGGTCTGGAGTTCGTGACCCGCAAAATCACCGACGCGGTTGCGCGCATCAAACTCGGGCTGGCGAGCGACGTGCACCTCGGCAATCTCGACGCGCGACGCGACTGGGGCTTCGCCGGCGACTACGTCGACGCGATGTGGCGCATGCTGCAGGCCGATGCGCCGGAGGACTACGTGGTCGGCACGGGCCGCACGTGCTCGGTGCGCGACCTGTGCGAGACCGCGTTCTCCGTCGTCGGCCTCGACTACCGCGACCACGTCGTACAGGATCCGAAGTTCTTCCGCCCTGCGGAAGTGGATCTCCTCGTCGCCGACGCCTCGCGGATCACGAACGAGCTCGGTTGGTCCCCGACGACGACGTTCCAACAGTTGATTGAGACGATGGTCGAGGCGGACGTGGCGCGGCACGCCGCCGCGCGACGCTGAATGCCTACGGCGCTGGTCACCGGCGCGGCCGGTTTCGTCGGGCAGTGGCTCTGCCGAGAGCTCCTCGAACGTGGCTGGTTGACGCATGGGACCGCCCTCGAGTCGCCGGCCGTCACGACCGCGCTCACGCCGGAGGAGGTGGCGAGCGTGCGATGGCACCCGGCGGATGTGCGCCACACGGACGACCTGACACGTGTCATCGACGCATCGCGTCCCGACGCCGTCTTCCATCTCGCAGGGCTCGCCTTCATTCCCGCTGCGAGCGCCGATCCCGCTGGGGTCCTGGAGGTCAACGTCGTTGCCGCGGCGCGGCTCCTCGGCGTTATTCGCGAGCGGCGAGCCGCGGGGGCACTCGATCCCACCGTCCTCATCGTCGGCAGCGCGGAGCAGTACGGCCGCCACGACACGAGCGAGATGCCCCTCCTCGAATGCGCCGAGCAGCGGCCGCATAACCGCTACGCGGCGTCGAAGGCGGCGCAGGAGATCGTGGCGCTCGAGGCGTTCCGCGCCGACGGCGTCCGCGTGCTCTGCACGCGGAGCTTCGGCCACAGCGGCGCGGGGCAGGCGGAAGAGTTTCTGCTCCCGGCGTTGGTGCGCCGCGCGCTCGGCGCGCGCACGTCCGGTGCGGCGGCGTTGCCAATCGGCAACACGGCTCCGGTGCGCGACTACCTGCACGTGCGCGATGTCGCGCGCGCGTACGTCGATCTCGCCGTGCACGGCAACCCGGGCGACGCGTACAACGTGGCCAGCGGTGTCGGCACATCGGTTCGGTCGCTTGCCGAGCGCGTGCTCGCGCTCTCGGGTGTGCGCGCGGAGCTCCGCGAGGACCCGGCCCTTATCCGCGCGGCCGACGTGCCGGTTCTCGTCGGCGATTCGACCAAGCTCCGCGCGGCGACCGGGTGGGCGCCGTGCGAATCGGTAGACACCATCATCGAAGACGTGATCCGTGCCGCGACGCGCTGACCTGCACAAGATCCTCATCATCGGCTCGGGCCCAATCGTGATCGGCCAGGCCGCGGAGTTCGACTACTCGGGCACGCAGGCGACGCGCGCGCTTCGCGAGGATGGGTACGAGGTCGTGCTCGTCAACTCGAACCCGGCCACGATCATGACCGACCCCGAGTTCGCCGACCGCACCTATATCGAGCCGGTCACGCCGGAGATGGTCGAGCTGGTGATCGAGCGCGAGAAACCCGACGCCCTTCTCCCGACGATGGGCGGCCAGACCGCGCTCAACGTCGCGCTCGCGCTCTCGGACCGCGGCGTGCTGGCGAAGCACGGCGTCGAGCTGATCGGCGCCAATGCGCGCGCGATCCGGATGGCGGAAGACCGCGAGGAGTTCGCCGACGCGATGCGCCGGATTGGGCTCTCCGTCGCCACCGGCGGCATCGCGCGCACATGGGACGACGCCGTCGCCCTGCTCGACACGGTCGGGTTCCCGGCGATTATCCGCCCGTCGTTCACCCTCGGTGGAAGCGGCGGCGGCATCGCCTTCAATCGCGACGAATACGAGCGGATCGTGCGCGGCGGCCTCGCGTTGTCGCCCGTAACGCAGGTGCTGATCGAGCGCAGCGTACTCGGGTGGAAGGAGTTCGAGCTCGAGGTGATGCGCGACGTCGCTGACAACGTGGTGATCGTCTGCTCGATCGAGAACATGGACCCGATGGGCGTGCACACCGGCGATTCGATCACGGTCGCGCCGGCGATGACGCT
>JBDUCS010000368.1:0-3846 GCA_040003335.1 Gemmatimonadaceae bacterium
CGATGATGCTCCGATGATTCTCGCCGTCCCGTCCGTGAGCGCCGCCGAGCTCGGTGACGCCGCGCTCGCCGCCGCCGTCATCGCGCTCGTCGCCGTCGGCGCGGGTCGCTTTGCGGCCGCGGCGAGCACCGGCGTACGCGTGGCCCGCCTGGAGCGAATGCTCGGCGTCCCCTGGGCGCCGGCCGCGTTCGGCCTGCTCGCGTCGCTCGCGGCGTGGTACGTCGGCGGCTCGCTGCACATGCTCCCGGTCATCCACGACGAGTGGGCGTACCTGCTACAAGCGAAGATCTTTGCCGGCGGCCACCTCGTCGCGCCGGCCCGGCCGCTCCCCGAGTTCTTCCAGCAGATGTACGTCTTCGTCACGCCGTTCCTCGGCGCCAAGTATCCGCCGGGCCATTCGCTCGTGCTCGCACCCGGCGTCGCTCTCGGAATGCCGGCGCTCGGGCCGATCGCCCTCGCCGGCCTGAGCGGCGCGCTGCTGTTCGCGCTGGCGCGACGGATCGTCAACGTCTGGATCGCGCTCCTCGCCTGGAGCATCTGGCTGACGACGCCGGCGACGCTCAACTGGTACGGCTCGTACTTCTCGCAGGTGACGACGGCCACCTGTTTCCTCGCCGGGTGGTGGGCGCTGTCGCGCTATCGAGACACGTCGAGCCGAGCGGCGTTCGCCCTTTTCGGCGCCGCCGTGGGGCTCATCGCCATCACGCGCCCCCTCACCGCGGTGGCGTTCGCGCTCCCGTCGGGTCTCGTCGCGCTCGCGCTCGTGCGCCGCCGCGCGCGCTGGTGGGATCTGGCGCTGCCGCTGGCGGCGTCGCTCGCCGTGCTATCGGTCATGGCGCTGCAGAACGCGGCCGCCACCGGGAGCTGGCGCGAGTCGCCGCTCATGCTCTACACGCAACTTTACACGCCATTCGATCTTCCGGGCTTCGGCTATCACTTCACCGGCACGACGCTGCCGATGCCGCCCGATCAGGAGTGGCTCCGGCAGCACTTCATCCGGCTGCGCGCCGAGCATTCCCTCGGCGCCCTCCCGGCGATTCTCGCCGCGCGCGTCGGTTGGATCGTGCGGCACATGTGGGGCGGATGGCGTCTCGCGCTCCTCCCGCTCGCGGTCCTGGGTCTTGTCGCGCTGCCGGTGGAGGCGATGCTCGCCCTCGTGACGTCCGCGCTCTGCCTTGGCGTGATGATCATCCACTCGCATGATCCGCAGTGGACGAACTACTACCTTGAGCTTTTCGCGCCACTCGCGTTCGTGACGGCGCTGGGCCTTTGGCGCGCGTTGGCCTGGATCGCCGCACGGGCGAGTCGCGCCCAGCGCGTTCCGGCCGCCGCTCCCGCGGCCGCGACGGTGCTCGCCGCCGTCTTCCTCGCGTGGCCGCCGCTCACCGTGTTCTCGATGGCGCGCGAGGGGCACGCGCTGGCCGAGCGGTCCCACAGGGAATGGCTCGCGCGGACCGCCATGTTGCCGCGGCCCGCCCTCGTGTTCGTGCGGTACAACTACCGTCATCACAACACGAACATCAGCTACGTGCTCAACACCGAGCCCGACCTGCGCGCGGCACCGGTCGTCGCCGTGTACGATCGCGGCGCGGAGAACGCGCAACTGCGCCAGCTCTTTCCGGGCAGGCACGCCTTCTTGTTCGATGAGCTGGCGAACGCCTTCGTCCCATTCGCGCCCGGCGTCACTCCGTAACGTCGCAGCTCACTTCGGCCGCGGCGTCGCCGACAGCGAATCACGCAGCCGTTGCCACTCGTGCTGCTCGGCGTCCTGCCGCAAACCATCGTCGATGAGACGGGCCGCCGCGGCGCCCTCTCCGTCCTTGAGCATGAGTTTGATCAGTAGCGCGCGTGACCGCAGCCGCGTCGGCTCCAGCGACAGCGCATGCGCCAACAGACGCCGGCCCTCGCTGCGGTCACCGAGGTGCACGGCGAACACGCCCGCCCCTTCGACCATGTCGGCCGCCGCATCGAAACGCGACATCGCCGCCGCGAGATCGCGCGACGCGGCGTCGATCTCGCCGGCATCGATCTCGCGCACCGCGCGGAAATACCAGCCCCGATAGCTGTCCGGATTGCGCGCGATCATCGCCGAGATGACCGTGTCCGTATCGTGCCATTCGGGAATCGCGCGCAGCACGATCGCGAGCGCTACCGCGCACCAGAGGCCGAGCGCGATACCTACGACCGCGCGCCCCGCGCCGCGCACCGACGACACGGCAAGCCCCACCGCCAGCGCCACGCCCACGCTGGGCGAGAACAGTGAGCGCTCGCCAAAGATGCCGCCGTTGTGCGTCAACAAGTTCGCGACCGGCGCGTAGGTGACCGTGGCAAGAAATGCCGCGAAGGCGAGGAGCCGTGGGGCGCGGGTGAGGCGGAGCGCCAATACCGTGGTGCCAACGAGCGCGACCACGCCCATCGCCACGAGCGTCAGGTCGGGGTGAACTAGCTGGCGCATCGACGGCGAGTAGTCGAGCCCGGGCAGGTGCGGAACGAGTAGAATCGTCGCGCCGCGGCCGAGCCCGGAGAGCGCGAGCGCCAGCGCTTGCATCGGCGTGGCCGCCGTGAACGCCGCGTGCGCGTGGTGCCCCTCGACGCCGCCCAGTACGAGGACCCGCAGCGCCAGCGCGCCGACGGTGCCAGCGAGCGCGACGAGCGCCACTCGCCCGGCGTCGCGCGCGGGCCGCGACAGCGCGAGCACCGCTGCGCCTGCGATCAGTGGTGCGCCGATGCCGATCTCCTTGGAGAGAAACGCCGCGGCCGAGCATGCGGCGATCGCGAGCCGTCGCCGGGTGTCCAGCGGCGCGTCGCGCGTCACGACGAGCGTCAGGGCCAGTAGCGCGGCCGCGCACAACAGCTCGGACCGTCCGGTCAACGCGGCCGCGACCTCGACATGCGTCGGATGCACCGCGAAGAAGAGGCCCGCGGCGAGCGCGCCCGCGGGCGGCAGCCACCGCAGCGCCACCCGCGTCACGAGTGCGGCGCACAGCGCGAACCACGCCACGTTCATCGCGTGCATCACGCCGGGTGAGCCGCTGCCGAGCTGCCAGTCGAGAGCCAGCGACATCGTCGTCAGCGGGCGGTAGAGCTGGCCCGTCGCGGGCCAGAAAGCTTGCATGATCAGGCGAGGCCATCCGGCGACGCCGTGCATCGCGACGTTCTTGACGATCAGGCTGTCGTCGTCGTAGGCGAAGCCGCCGGCGACGGAGCTCGCGTACGCGCCGATCGCGACGAGCGCCACGAGGAGGGTGGTGGTCGTCGCGGCATCGAATCGTCGTGCGGGTGGGGCGGTGCCCGGAGCGTGGTCGCGCATGGCACCAACCAGACGCGCCATGACGGCGCGCGAAACGCCCGGCCGGCCTGTCAGGCGAGCGTGTCGAGGTAGGCGAACAGCCGCGGATGAATGTCGCGGGCGCGCGCCTCACTGATCTTGCGGCAGTGCGAGCCGAGATACTCGGCGTCGAACAGTGTGGGCGTCACGGGGCTGTTGGGACGCATCGCCTCGTCGCCCGCGCAGACGGCGCGAAAGAGCACCTTGCCGTCCTTGATCACGAGCTCGTCCGTGAAGTAGATCGCGATCACGTTCCCGGCGCTCTGCTGCAGGTCGTGGCCGGCGTACTCTTCGAAGAAGTGGATACTCATCGTCGTCGCCTCCCCCGCGGTTCGAGTCGTGAAACGGTGCGTATGCGACCCCGCGCCGTGATGCGGCATGCGCGCGATTACCAAGACGTAATGCTCGTCGCGGCCAGAGCTAATGATCGGTTGCGCGAGCCGTAATCCTCTGGCAAGAGTGTCGTCATCAGGTGCCGGTATAGTGAGCACAAGAGTGAAGCTCACCTGTAATACCGG
>JBDUCS010000369.1:0-3841 GCA_040003335.1 Gemmatimonadaceae bacterium
CTGGTCGCCGGCGCGGTAGACAAACGTCTCGATGAAGCTCTTCGCCTTGTACTTGTCCTCTCGGCCGACGACGGTGAAGAGCACTTCCATCGACGGATTGGTGAGCGCGAAGTTGGAGCCGCGGCGCAGCACGGAAAAGGCGACGAAGCAGGCGAGCAGCGGCACGACGCCGAGCGCGCCGGCGGCGAGCGCGGTGAAGCCGGCGATGCTGAGGGCGGGCATGATCGCCAGCGTCGCGGCGAGGCCGATCCAGCGAATCACGCGTCCCGTGAGAAAGAGCTGCGTGACGACGGTGAGCGTCTGCGAGGCGAGCTCCATCTGGGCCAGCACTTCCGTGCGCGCGCCCTTGCTCGCGTAGTACCGGCCGATGATCTCCGTCTGCGCGAAGTAGAGCACCGTGGAGCCCAGCGTGTACAGAACGAGAAACGCCGAGATGCCGAGGAGATACGGCGAGTGCGCCACGTGCGTGATGCCCGACCAGAGGCCGCCGCCAATCACGTTTTCTACGGGCTCCGCCGTCGTGCCTCGCTCGACCGCCGGAAAGAACAGCACGATCGCGACCGCGATCTCGAGCAGCGTCGCGGAGACGAGCAGGAGGTTCACGGTGCCGAGCCGCTGTGCGAGCACGGCGGTGACACCCGATCCGGCGATCGAGCCGAGGGTGCCACCGACGCCGATGAAGCCGAACAGCCGCTTCGCCTGCTCGCTGCGAAAGGTGTCGGCCATGAAGCACCAAAAAACCGACACGACGAACAAATTGAAGACACTCGTCCAGACGAAGAACGCCCGCCCGACCCACACCTCGTGCTGGGGCGCGAAGCGCATCAGTAGATAGAACGCGATGAGATTGAGCGCGAAGAACTGGTACGTGATCCCGATGAAGCGCTTGACGGGAAACTTTGTGACGAGCGCCGCGAAGAGCGGATTGCAGACGAGCATCGCCGTGAGCGTGCCGGCGAAGAGCCACGGCAGCTTCGACACGCCGGCGGCGACCGCCATCGCATCGCGGATCGGCCGCAGAATGAAGTAGCTCGACATGAGAAAGAAGAAGTACGCGCAGGCGAGAAGTGCGGCGCGCACTTCGTTCGGCTTGGCGTCGACGAGCCAACCGAGGGCGTCGGACGTCGGGCGTGGGGCGTCGGGCACTGCCAACTACTTCTTCGCCTTGGCGTGCCAGGCGGCCAACACTTCTTTCTCGCGCGCAGGCGCCAATCCCGCTCGGAGCTTCTCCTTCCTGTCTTCCGGCTCGGCGTTGTAGAAATCGAGCGTGTCCTTCGCCGTGACGGCGAGCGGACGGAAGGTGAGCCCCTTGGCGAGCGCCTTGTCGATGTTGCGGCGCGCGAAGCCGGCGTACTCACCGCCGCGACCCGGGATCCACACCGGCATGTCGCTCCACGGGCGAACTTTCTGCTCCTCGAGGAACGGCGCGTCGACCCACGTGAGGTGCGCGTCCGACGTCGTCACGGCGCGGATGCCGCCGAGCATCTCGCTGATCGTGAGCGGCGAGCGAGGGCCGGTCGCGTTGAAGATGCCAAGTGTGTTCTCCTCGCAGACACGGATCGCGAACTCGCCCAGGTCGCGCGCGTCGATGATCTGCACGGCGTCGGTCGGATCGCCGGGCGCGAGCACCTCGCCGCCCTTGTCGATGCGGGCAGGCCAATACGTGAAGCGGTCGGTCAGGTCTCCGGGCCCGACGATGAGCCCCGGCCGGATCACTGTCGTGTGGGCCGGGAATGCCTTCTCCGCCTCTTTTTCCGACAGTGCCTTGAGCGGGCCGTAGTACTTTCTCGCGTCCTCGCTCTCCGGCTCGGTGGTCGTCGCCACCTCGGCGCCCTCATCGGCTCCCGGCATGTCGCTTTTCGCGTAGACGGAAATAGTCGAGATGAAGACGTACTGCTTTGCGTGCCCCTTGAGCGTATCGGCCGCCTGGCGCACCCACCGCGGCAGCGTTGTCGGATTGTCGATCACGACATCCCAGTCGCGTCCTTTGAGCGACGCGTAGTTGTTCACCGCGCGGTCGCCCTCGAGCTTCTCGACGTCGGGGAACAACCCCGGGTTCGTCTTGCCGCGGTTGAACAGCGTCACCTTGTGCCCGCGCGAGATCGCGTAGCGCACTTGATGGGGGCCGATGAAGCCGGTGCCTCCCAGGATCAGGATGCGCAGAGGTTTGGGCGCCGAGTGGATCGTGGATTTCGAATCGTGGATCGTGGGCGCTCCCGGCAATGACCCAGGAACGAATCCCGCGCCGAGTGCGCCGCCGATGACTGCGGATGTCTTGAGGAAATCTCGCCGATTGGGCACGCCGTTCTCCGGGTTCCGAGTCGATCGCGATTCACTGTGTTCCGAGCTCACCGTTGCCGTCGTTCAGTCCGTTGTGGAAATCAAGCGGCGATCACCGTTTCATCGCCGCCAATAGCTCGACTTCTTTTGACGCCGTGATGACGAATCGCGCCTTCTCTCGTCGCTGGGGAGATACTGCCGGCGAGTTCCACCAGGCGAGCGTGTCGGCGGTTGTCACGGCGAGCGGGCGATAGGTGAGCCCCTTGGCCACCGCCTTCGCGGTCGAGACGTATGTCATGCCGTAGTTGTCACCGGTCAACAGCACCCACGGAACAATCTCGTCGATCTTCTGCTTGGCGAGAAAGTCGTAGTCGGTCGCCCAACGCCACGTCACGTCGCTCGCGAGCGTGGCGTGCATCCCGTAGAGACATTCGTCCCACCGCATCGGCGTGCGCGGGCCGGCGGCGCTGTACACGCCGCTCTCGCCCGCTTCGGCCATGCGGATCATCCATTCGGTGAGATCCCGCACGTCGATCAGCTGCACGAGATCATCGGGCTTCCCGGGAACGAAGACCTCGCCACCGCGCGCCAGGCGTTGCGGCCAGTACGGAAAGCGGTCCGACGTGTCGCCGGGCCCGACGATGTAGTGCGGCCGGATGATCAGCGCGCGCTCGGGAAAGGCGGACTGCGCTTCTTTCTCCGAGCGCGCCTTGGCGACGCCGTAGTCCGCCGACTCGTCGCCCTTCGGCGGATCGGCCGTCGGCGCTGGTGAGCTCTCGTCTATTGGACGCGTCTTGTACGGGTAGTAGACGCCGGTAGACGAAACGTAGACGTAGCGCTGCGCGCTGTTCTTGAGGGCCGCCGTCGACTCCTTCACCCATTTAGGATTGGTCGCCGAGTTGTCGATGACGACGTCCCACGTCTTGCCGGCGAGCGAGGCATAGTCGCCGACGGCGCGGTCACCCGCGAGGTGCTCGACGCTCGCCGGGAGATCCGCCTGATGCTTGCCGCGATTGTAGACCGTGACGTGGTGCCCGCGCTCCACGGCATACCGCACCTGGAACGGGCCGATGAAGCCCGTGCCGCCGAGGACCAAGATCCGAAGGGGCGCGGGCGAAGGGCGATCGCGGATTGTGGATTGTGGATTGTGGATCGCGTGCTCTGCGTTTCCTCTTCCGGGAACCGCGCCAAAAGCCAGCGCGCCGGTCGCGAGCGCGGTCGTCTTGAGAAAATCTCGCCGGTTGGTCGACACGGGTCTCCACTCGTTAGGCAGGAACGGTACAGGCTTCGGCGCTCGCCGTGTGCGCCGCGAATGGAGTTACGCGTCCGCTGGAGCGGCGGCAAGCGGGGGGCCGGCCCTTTGCCGAAGGCTGACAACCGCGCCACGTGATGCGCGAAGGCCGCATCGAATTAGTATCATGTTGATACTAACGAAATGCGGCCTCCGCGAGCCACGCGTCAGTCGCGTCGCTACCGGATGAAGCCCCCACTCGGCGGATTCATGCAGATCGCGTACGTGGTCAGCGTCAGCGCCGCCGTGTCCGTGTTCTTCGCGACGACC
>JBDUCS010000080.1:0-12941 GCA_040003335.1 Gemmatimonadaceae bacterium
GCGGTCGTCGTCGTTGCGGCGCTCCGTGCTTCGCCAGTCTCCGCGCAGGGCGACGCGCACGCCGAGCACGACGTGCGCCGGCCGGCGGGATCGCCGAAGCTCGGCACCGTGCGCTTTCCCAATTCCGGCGCGCGTGCGGCACAGGCTCCGTTCCTGCGCGGCATCGCCTTTCTTCACTCGTTCGAGTACGCCGACGCGGCTGATGCATTTCTCGCCGCGCAGAAAGCCGACTCCAATTTCGCGCTCGCGTACTGGGGCGAGGCGCTCACCTACCGGCATACGCTTTGGGGCCAGGAAGATCTCGACGCGGCGCGGGCCGCGCTCACGAAGCTCGCGGCCGGCGCGACGGCGCGGCTCGCCATGGCGCACACCGCGCGCGAGCGGGCGTACGGCGCCGCGATCGAGGCGCTGTTCGCCGATGCGGACGAAGGCGCGCGCGTGCAAGCGTTCGACGATTCGATGCGGAGTGTCGTGCACGCCTACCCGGCCGACCTCGAAGCGAAGGCGTTCGCGTCGCTCGCGATCCAGAGCGTCGCCATTCGCTGGACGCCGACCGAGGGACGCGATGTCGCGATTCGCGACGCAGCCGCGCTCGCCGAGGAAGTGTTCCGGGCGAGCCCGCGGCATCCGGGCGCCGCGCACTATCTCGTGCACGTCTACGACGATCCCACGCGCGCCGCGAGCGGCATTCGCGCCGCGCGCGCGTACGCCGCGATCGCGCCGGCCGCCGAGCACGCCCTGCACATGCCCTCGCACATCTTCGTGCAGCTCGGGATGTGGGACGACGTCGTCGCGTCGAACGAGCGCGCGTGGTCCGCGTCGCGGGCGTGGGTGAAAGCGCGCGGCGCGCGTCCGACCGCGCTCGACTTTCACGGTTTCGTCTGGCTCCAGTACGGCTACCTGCAGCAGGGTCGCTACGCGGCGGCGCGCGCGCTGATCGACAGCGCGCGCACGCTGCTCGCCGGTGAAGATCTGTCCGATCCGGAGCTGACG
Organism: Gemmatimonadaceae bacterium; assembly: GCA_040003335.1. GTDB lineage: Bacteria > Gemmatimonadota > Gemmatimonadetes > Gemmatimonadales > Gemmatimonadaceae > JALZAE01. Next base: position 994 of record JBDUCS010000080.1, read on the forward strand.
GACGCCCGCTACGCTGTAGAGCGGCTCGCGTTCCAGTACGCGGCCGTTACCGGACGATGGGACGCCGTGCGCGAGTACGCGCCGGAGCCGACGGCGGGAGCGGTAGGTGCTTCGCAGCGCGCGCAGTCGTTCGCCCGCGCCTCGCAGTACGGGCGTGCGGCCGCCGGCGCGATGCTCGGCGATCCAGCGGCGGCGGCCGCGGTCGCGGCAGCGTCACGCGCGCGCACCGCACCGGCCGCGCTGATGAACGCCTACGCGCTCGAGGGACTCGCCGCCCGAGCGCGGGGCGATACGGCCGCGGCGATCGAGCGCTTCACCCGGGCCGCGGCGGTCGAGGACTCGGTTCCCGCGGTCGGTCCGCCGACGTGGATTCCCGCGCACGAGCTCCTCGGCAACGCACTCTTGGATGCGAAAAGGACGGGCATGGCGGCCGCCGCGTTCGAGGGCGCGCTCAAGCTCTATCCCAATCGCTCGCCATCGCTCCTCGGTTTGGCGCGCGCACGCGCGGCGCTCGGCGACGATCCGGGCGCGCGCGCCACGTACCGCAAGCTCGCCGACAATTGGCGGCGCGCCGACGACGATGTGCTGGCGCCTATTGCTTCTTTAGCGCGCCCAGCGCCGCATCGATCGCGTTGATCACGCGGCTCTCCGGCTCGGCTTTCCGCCGCGCCGCGAGCGCCAGCACCGATGATGGTTGGCCGAGCTCGGCGAGCGTGTTGGCGAGGTCGATGCGGATGAAGAGATCAGCGTCGCTCAACTGCGACTCGAGCAGCGTCGCGAGCTGCGCTTCACGTCCCTTCTTGAGCGCGAGCAGTGACGCGATCGCCGCCTCGCGCGCCGCGCGACTGTTGAGGCCGTTGACGTAGCGCGGCAGCACCTCCCACGCGGCTTGCGCGTCGACGCCACGGAGCGCGGCGAGCGCGCCGGCCCGGAGGATGTCGAGCCACGAGTCGCGGTTGAGCGCGTTCCGAATCTCCGGCATTGCCACCGCCGGATCGAGCGCGGCATAGGCGCCGAGCGCGGCGGCGCGCACGTCGAGCGGCGCGTCGGCGATCGCCATCACCCGCAGCCGGGTGACGGTGAAGGTGCCCGGATGGCCACGCAGCGCGATGACCGCCGCGCGGCGCACGCGCGGGTCGGGATCGGCGCTCGCGTCGAGCAACGTGTTTCGCGCCAGCGTGTCCTTGGCGACCGCGGCGATCGCACGAATGGCCTCGACGCGCACGGCCCAGAATCGGTCGCTCGTCGCGGCCGTGTCGAGGGCGCGGCGCGCCAGCGCCTCGCCCTTTCGCTCGGCGAGCAATCGCGCGGCCTCGATGCGGCCGCCCACGTCGTCGTCGTGCGCGAGCTGGTAGGCGAGCATCGCCGTCGAGCGTGGAAAGTCGTGCAGCTCGAGCAGCCACTGTCCTTTGTTCCACCGAATCGAGCGCGGCGCCGATGGGAGCGGCATCACGACCGTTCCGTTGCCGCCGCGCATCGGCACGACGCCGCGGCGCACGCCGCCGGCGATGAGCACTTCCACGTCGACGTTGGCGTCGAACGACCCCGTGAGCGAATCGTGCGGCTGCGTCTCCTGCGCGTCGACCGTGAGGCGTTTCGCCGTCGAGTCGTAGGCGTACGACACGCGATAGGTCGGGAAGCCGGCGTGGTAGACCCAATCGTGAAAGAACGGCTTGAAGTCACGCTTCGTCTCTTCCTCGAACGCTCTCTCGAGGTCCGCGCTCACGACACTGCCGTACGCGTGCTCGGTCGTGTAGCGACGCATCGCGGCCCAGAAGGTCGAATCGCCGAGCTGATGGCGCAGCATCTGAAGAATCGCCGCACCCTTGGGATAGATGTGGCCGCTGAAGAAGAGCTCGAGCGGATTCGTCTCCCACGTGTTGTAGACGATCGGGCGGCGCGCGGCGCGGTCGGCGGCGACGACTTGCTCGTGCGCGTCCATCCGGTTGTACGCGCCCTCGTCGGCCGTGATGCCGAACTCGGTCCACGTCTGCTCCATGAAGGTGGCGAAGCCCTCGTTGAGCCAGATGTCACCCCACCCGCGCGCGGTGAGAAGGTCGCCGTACCACTGATGCCCCAGCTCGTGCGCGACGAGTGCTTCGGCGTTGCGCTCCCGCTCGGCCCACGCCGGATGCAGGATGTCGTCGTCAGACTGTGTCGTCGCGCTGACGTTCTCCATGCCGCCGAAGATGTAGTCGGGCGCGACGACCTGATCGTACTTGTCCCACGGGTAGTCGACGCCGGTGCGGCGCGAGAAGAGCTCGATCATTCGCGGCGTCTTGCCGAACCCGCGCTTCGCCGCGTCCACCGAGTCAGGGTAGGTCCAATAGCCGACGGGGACCTTCTCCCATGTGTCCTCGATGACGGTGAAGGCGCCCGTCACGGCGGTCATCAGATAGGTCGACGCGGGCTTGGCCTGCGACCAATGATATTCCGCCTCGCACTCCGTCGCCGATTTGTCGTCACCCTTCCGCGGCTTCCGGCACGGGAGATCGCGCACCTTTGCGAGCTTGCCATTCGACAGCGCGCGCTCGCTCTTTGGTACCGTGATGTAAAACTCCCACGTCGTCTTGTCGCTCGGGTAGTCGAAGGTCGGCACCCAATAGCGCGTGTCTTCTGTTTCGCCCTGCGTCCAGAGAACGTGCTTCCGGTCGACGAAGTACGCGCCCTTTTTCGGCGTGACGGCCTCGTAGGCGATCTCGAGCGTGAGACTGCGCTTCGGCCTGAGCGGGCGTGGAAGTTTGATCGCCAGCGACGAGTCATCGTAGTCGTATTTGAGCTTCGCGCCGCCGGCGACGCGCACGCTCGAGAACTTCATGCCCACCGCATCGATTTCGACCGAGGTGATCGCCGAGTCGAGGGGCGCGAGGCGCATCGTCGTCGAGCCGACGACCGCGTGCCGCTTCCAGTCGAATCGGAGGCGCACGACTTGGTGCTGCAGGTCGTACGTGCGTGCCCGCTCGGCGTGCAGCGTCCCTGGTGGCAGCGGCCCCCACGCAGCGACGAGCGGCGTCGCGCGAAACGGCGGCACGTCATCGGGGCCAGGCACACGCGCCGCCGTGTCGCGCACGGGGGCGGGCGCGGGCTCGAGCGGAGGTTGCGCGCACGCGGCGGCACCGAGCGCAAGCGCCGCGGAGAGGATACGAAGTCGCATGACTAGAGAGATAACGACGCCGGCGACAAGAGAGAAAAGAGAGACGAAGCGTTCTCGATGCTCACTCGTGCGGCGTGGACGTTGGCACGACGACGACGCCCCCCTTCATCACCCAGACCACGCGGTAGATGGACGTGATGTCCGCGGACGGGTCGCCATCGACGGCGATGAGGTCGGCATAGTAGCCCGGCGCGACGGTGCCGAGCTTTTTCTCCATGCCGAGGAGCGCCGCGGCGTTCGTGGTCGCGGTGGCCATCGCCTGCGCGGGCGTCATCCCGAGTTTGACGAACCACCCGAGCTCGCGCGTGTTCTGCCCGAACATCGTGAAGACCGCGTCCGATCCCATGGCGAATTTGACGCCGGCACGGAATGCGCGCCGCGCCGTCTCGAAGTTGCGCTCGCGATACGCGTCGAGCCGCGCCGCCTGCGCAGGCGTGTAGCCGAACTCGCCGCGATCCTCGGCGTAATAGCGATTGTGATCGATCGTCGGCACGTAGAACGTGCCCCGCTTCGCCATCTCGGCGAGCGTCGCCTCGTCCATGTCGGTCGCGTGCTCCACGCTCTCGGCGCCGGCGAGCACGGCGTCGCGGCCGCCGGTGGGCCCGTACGAGTGAATCGCGACACGCTTGCCGAGGTTGTGCGCCACGTCCACCGCGGTGCGCATCTCCTCGAGCGTAAACGTCTGAAAGCCCGTGACATCAGCCGCACTGCCGGTGGAGCCGTAGATCTTGATCACATCGGCGCCGGCGGCGATCTGCTCGCGCACGACGCGCGCGACCTCGACGGGCCCGTCCGCGGTGCCGCGATGCGGCGTGGTGACGCCCGGTCGCTCCGGCGACCGCGTGATCGAGAGACCGTAGCCGGCGACGAACATGCGCGGCCCGACCATCGCGCCGCGGTTGATCAGATCGCGCATGGCGATGTCCGTGTATTCCGATGCGCCCAGGTCTCGCACCGTTGTCACGCCACTCTCGAGCGTGCGGCGCGCGTTCTCCTGCGCCAGGAACACCGTCATCGCGGCCGGCCGGGATCCCTGCTGCGCCCAGGGGGAGGTGCCGGGCGCGCGATCCCACCAGTACGTCATGTGCGTATGCACGTCGATCAGGCCGGGCGCGCCGCTGTAGCGCGTCATGTCGATCACGCGGGCGCCCGCTGGCACCGCCGCATCGCCGCTGCCGACGCCGGCGATCGTGTCGTGGTCCACGACGACCACGGCATTGGCGATCACGCGGCCGGTGCCGGTGATGAGCTTGCCGAACTTGATCGCCGTGACCTGCGCTCCAGCCCGCGCCGGCGCGAGGAGGACACAGAGGAGCGCGATTGCTCGGCGCGTCATTCGATCTTCGCGACGCCCTTGCCCGGCGCCGGGAACCTGACGAAGACGAGCGGGTCGTGGCCCGGCACGATCAAGCGCTCGCTCGACGCAATCGTCTTCATGCGCGCCTGCGCCGCGAGGTTCGATACGGAGTCGAGCGTCTGCGCGATCGGGCGCCGCCGCTCGAGATTCTCGGAGAGATACGCGTTATCGGACGCGAGCACGACGGTGCCGGCGCGCGTCGGCACCGAGACGTACTGCGATTGAAACGTGTGCTTGCCGCCCGTGTAGACGCGCACGCCGGGCAGAATCTCCCGCGCATCGCCGTCGACCTTCGACACTCTGCCAAGCGAGTCGAGCCGCACCATCATCGTCGCGTCTGCGGTATCGGCGCCGCCGTAGCGCGTGGCGGCGTTCGTGTAGTGGTCGAACTCCTCGCGCTGGATCCAGACGCGCGCCGTGGGAAAGAGGTCCGCGCCATCGGCGTGATCCCAGTGCATGTGGCTGATGATGATGTCGGTGACGTCTTCGGGTTTCACGCCGAGCGCGGCGACGGCGTCGGAGGGGCGCACGTAGTCGCGCGGCTTCCACCGCTTCACGAACTTGTCGCGGTAGAATCCGGCGTCGACGAGTATCGTGTGTCCTTCGCCGCGGATGAGCCACACCATCATCTGGATGTCCATCCGTCGCGCCGTGTCGGCGCCGGCGACGAGGCCGGCGACGGGGAACGACGGGATCGTGGCGTAGCTGACGGCGTAGACGTCGTAGCTCGGCGCACGCTGGGCTTGGGCGGCGCATGGCGCGGCGATGAGCGCCGCGAGGCAGAGAACCGGTGGTCGCATGAGGCGAACGTGTCGTGTTACCGCCGACATCGCAAGCGACCCCGGATCCTCGGAAAAAGAGAAATAGCCGACTGGTCTCTCGCCGAATCACGCCGTTCGTGGTTGCCCTTCGGCGTGCCGTGCCGTCGCGTACCCCACGATCAGGCCGACGATCGCGCCGGGTAGCATGATCTCGAAGTAGTACTTGTGCTGCATGAACGCGACGAGAAACGCGAACAACCCGCTGACGAGAACGCCGAACACGAGCACCGCTGGCAGCGACGCGATCTTGCGCGCGAAGTAGCCGATGATGAGCCCGGCGACGAGTCCCTTGAAGCACGAGCCGATCACGATGCTCATGATCTGGGGGCGCGTCTCCGGCGCGCTGATGAGCGCCGTCAGTCCGTCGAAGACGCCGAGGATGCCGCCGAGCAGCATCCCGAATACAGGCTTGTTCATCGCATCGCTCTCGTGCTGAAGTGTGAGGGAGGAACCGATCCGTCTCGTTCCGTACAGCGTGCCGCGCGATTCCATTAACGCCGCTCGCGCATGACGAGCAGCAACACGAGCCGCATCACGAGATACGCGAGCACGAGCACGATCGGCGCGCGGTACTTGGTGACCACGCGCCGCGCCCGCTCCAGCGCGCGCTCGGGATACGCGCTCACCGGCCGCTTGTCGAGGAACGCCTCGACGTCGGCCGCCAGCGCCGTCACGCTCTGATAGCGCGCGGCGGGATCGGCGCGCATCGCCTGGCCGGCGATCGCGGCGAGCGCGTTCGCGCGCGGCGCGGCTCGCCCCGAGGCGCCGAGCATCCATTGCAGCAGCGCGCCCAGGGCAAAGACATCGGCGCGCGCATCGACCGCCACGATACCGCCTGATGACTGCTCCGGCGCCATGAAGCCCGGCGTGCCGAGTATCGCGCCGTGTCCCGTCACGGGTCGGATGTCGGCGGTCGCGAGTCGGGTGTCGTCATCCGCCCGCGCGGCGATTTCCGATGAAGGTTCGGAGGCCGGGTTCGGCGTCGACGACTGACGACCATCTACTGGCGACTGCTTTTCAGTTGCCAACCCCCAGTCCACGACCAACACCTCGCCAAATCCGGCGACCATGATGTTCGCCGGTTTGATGTCGCGATGCACCACCCCGTGCGCGTGCGCGAAGGCGATCGCGTCGCAGACGCGTCCGAATATCCGCAATAGCTCCGCGCGTGGTGCCGTCGCCACGAGCTCGTCGAGACGCGCGCCGCGCACGAGCTTCATCGCATAGTAGAACCGGCCGTCCGGCAGGCGGCCGATGTCGTGCACCGGCACGATGCCAGGATGCTCGAGATGCGCCAGCGTCCTCGCCTCGCGATGCAGCCGCGCGACCCCCTCGGGAATCGCCTCCGGCACCGTCACCACCTTGAGCGCCACCGCGCGCTCGAGCTCGGCGTCCCACGCCTCGTACACCGTGCCCATGCCGCCGCGCGCCAGCTCACGCGTGATGGCGTACTTCGTCCCGGACAGGTCCGGCGCGTCGGCGGCGCACCGCAACCGCTCCAGCGCGGCGTCGTCGAGAAAGGTCACGTGACGTCCACGCCGAGCAGCTCGCGTGCCTCCTCGCGGAACTCGGCGTCGCTCGCGCACTGCGCGCGCAACCGCGCGAGAAGGAGCCTCCGAAACTCGCGGCGCGCGAACGCGAGATGGTTCGTCACCTGCGTTACCGGCAGCGCGTGCTCCGCGGCGAGCTCGGCGTACGTCGCGCGACCCGCGCCCAGGTCGTACCGGTCGAACAGCTCGAAGTGGACGGACTTACCGGCCGACTCGCACAGGATGCGCAGATCGTGCACCGCCAGCGTGAACAGGCTGCGCAGCCACTCGCGACGAAAGAACTCGTCCGGGCCGTTCTCTTCGAGCGCGCGCGCCCCGGCCAGCTCTCCCTCGGCGCCAGCGAAATCGAGCGCGAGGTGCACGACGCCCCCGCCGCGCTTGAGGCGGAGCGACGCCGCGCGCGCGTTCTTCGCCACCGAGTCGAGACAGACGCGGAGATACGTTCGAAAGCGCGCCGCGGCCGGATCGTAGCGCGCGAACAGGTCGCGGTCGCACGCCGTCGCGAAGAAGTCCTGCGTCAGATCCTCGGCGTCCTCGCGCTCCAGGTGCCATCGCAGCCGCAAGTACTTGTACGCGGGCCGCCAGTACGATTCGGCGATCGCCTCGAGAGAGCGCGCGCGCACCGCCGCATCGTCGCTCGCCGCGCCGGCGATGACGGAGTCGCGCGTACGCGGAAAGTCGCTCGTTCGCTCAGGCATCGCTATCGGCGGTCACGGGAAGCGCAACGCTAGACCCGCGCGCACCTCCCGGCAAGCGCGCGTTTGACGACCGCGCAGCCACCACCGATAGTAACGCCGACAGAGGATGGGCCGACGACCGCTGACGACTAGGGTGTTCGATGCAAACCAGACGCGACTTCCTGAAGACCACGGCCGCCGCCGCCGGCGCGCTCAGTGCGGGAATGGCCCCCCGCGCATCAAGCGCAGCGCCCACAATCCGCGATCAACAATCCACGAGCCGCGCTACTCCCGCGCCCCTCAAGATCTTGATCCTCGGCGGCACCGGCTTCATCGGCCCTTTCCAAGTGCGATACGCCGTCGAGCGCGGCCACCACGTTACCGTTTTCAACCGCGGCAAGCATCAAGCGGATCTCCCGGACAGCGTCGAGCATCTCTCTGGCGACCGATCGGTCGACGACTACGCCTCGCTCGCCGGACGGCGTTGGGACGCTGTGATCGACAATTCGGCGACCGATCCCAAGTGGGTGCGCGGAGCGGGCGCGGTGCTAAAGAATTCCGTCGGACACTACTTGTTCGTGTCGACGCGATCCGTGTACAGCGACACGAGTCGCATCCCGATGGACGCGACGGCGCCCGTGTTCACACCGGAGACGACGAAGAACTACGATCCGACGAAGCCTCTGCCCTACGGTCTCTCCAAGGCCCTCGCCGAAAAGGAGACGCTGGCCGCCTTCGGCGCGCACGCCACGATCGTACGGCCATCACTGATCATCGGGCCGACGGACGACACGGACCGCTTCACCTATTGGCCGGTTCGGCTCGAGCGCGGCGGCGAGGTACTGGCGCCGGGCGATCCGAGCGATCCCGTGCAGGTCATCGACGTGCGCGACGTCAGCGAATGGATCGTGCGCCTCTCCGAGCAGCGCGACGCCGGCATCTTCAACGCGCTCGGCCCACACATTCCGCGCCGTTTCGACGAGCTCTTGTACGGCATCCACTCGACGATGACGTCCGGCATGACGCTCACCTGGGTGCCGGCCGCCTTTCTCAAGACGGAGAACGTGCGCGAGTACTCCGACATGCCCGTGTGGCGCGATCCGCACAATGGCGCTGAGGGCTTCGCGCGATTCGACGTGACCAAGGAGTTGGCGAAGGGACTGACCTATCGGCCGCTCGCCGTCACGGCGAAGGACACGCTCGACTGGTGGCATTCGCTCCCGCCGGAGCGCCGCGCGGCGCCCAAGACCGGACTCTCGGCCGAGCGCGAGCGAGAAGTGTTGGCGAAGTGGCGCGGCTCGAACAAGTAGAACAGCTGTCGGTTATCCGCTCTCTCTCGAGGAATCCATGCGACGTTCCATCATCGTGCTCGCCTATTCCGCGTCCATCGCGGCCTGCATTGCTCCGTCGACGTCAACGCCCTCGGTCGCCGCGCCGGCGCAGAGCGAGCTCGATCTCGTCGTACGGGCGCGGGTGATCCATCAAGCCGTGATCACGATCGACACGCACGACGACATCCCCGGCAATTTCGCGACCCCGGAGGTCGACCCGCTCAACAACGCGCGGCAGGTGAATCTCGAGAAGATGAAAGCCGGCGGGCTCGACGTCGCCTTCTTCGCCGTCTTCGTGGGGCAGACGCCGCGCACGGCGGAGAACTACGACAAGGCAAAGGCCGACGCGATGCAGAAGTTCACGGCGATCCACCGGATGGCCGAGCAGATGTACCCCGACCGGATCGCCATCGCATACACGGCGGACGACGTCGAGCGCATCCACGCCAGTGGAAAGCTCGTCGCGGCGATCGGCATCGAGAACGGCTACGTCATCGGCACCGATCTGTCGCTCGTCAAGAAGTATTACGACCTCGGCGCGCGCTACATGACGCTCGCACACACGCAGAACAACGACATCTGCGATTCGTCGACGGATCCGAAGGGGCCGGAGCACAACGGGCTCTCGGCGTTCGGACGGCAGGTGGTGGGCGAGATGAATCGCGTCGGCATGATGGTCGACATCTCGCACGTCTCCAAGGCGTGCATGATGCAAGCGACCGCGCTCTCCAAGTCGCCGGTGATCGCGTCGCACTCGAGCACCACGGCGCTCGCCAACGTCCCGCGCAACATGGACGACGAGCAGCTCCTCGCGCTCAAGAAGAACGGCGGCGTGATGCAGACGGTCGCCTTTTCCGGCTACGTGCGCGCCGTGCCGGCCGACAAGCAGGCGGCGCTCGATTCCGTCCGTCGTGCGTTCGGCTTCGGCCCCGGCGGTGGTGGCGCAGCCGGTGGGCAGCGTCGCATGACCGACTCGCTGCGCGCCGCCTTCCAGCAGGCGACCGCCGCGCTCGACCTGAAGTGGCCGCCGCCGACGGTGCAGGACTTCGTCGACCACATCGACCATGCCGTGAAGCTCATCGGGATCGACCACGTCGGCATCAGCTCCGACTTCGACGGCGGCGGCGGCGTTCGCGGCTGGAGCGACGCGGCCGAATCGTTCAACGTCACGCTCGAGTTGGTGCGCCGCGGATACACGGAGGAGCAGATCCGGAAACTGTGGGGAGGGAATGTTCTTCGGGTATGGCGTGAAAACGCGCGGCTCGCGGCTGAAACCAAGGCATGAGGGGCTGGTGAGAAGAAAGAAACCGCCCTGTCGATTTCCGGGTTTGCCGTTCGACTACAGGGCAAACCTCCACCGGGAGCCGGAATGAACTACCTGCTGCTGATCTACATCGACGAGAACCGCCAGCCCAAGTCGACGCCCGCCGAATCGCAGGCCGTGAGCAAGGAGTACGGCACGTTCACGCAGGAGATCGCGAAGAGCGGTCACTACAAGGGCGGCGACGCATTGCAGCCGACCACTTCCGCGACGACGGTTCGCGTGCGCGACGGCAAGACCCAGCTCACGCATGGTCCGTTCGCCGAAACGCGCGAGCAGCTCGGCGGCTACTACATGGTGGACGCCAAGGATCTCGACGAAGCGACCGCGATTGCGGCGCGCATCCCTGGCGCGCGCACCGGCTCGATCGAAGTGCGCCCGATCATGAAAGTGACGATGTGACCGGGCAATGACTCACCTCGCGGACGACCACTCGGCGGTCACCGGGCGCGTCTTCCGCGACGAGTCGCGCCGTGTGCTCGCCACGCTCATTCGCCTCCTCGGTGATTTCGATCTCGCCGAGGAGGCGCTGCAGGATGCTTTTGTCGCCGCGCTGGAACGGTGGCCGCGCGAGGGCGTGCCCGCGAACCCGCGCGCTTGGCTCGTCAGCGCGGGGCGATTCAAGGCGATCGACCAGATCCGCCGACAGAAGTTGCACGCCGAGAAGTCCGAGGAGATCGCGCGCGCCGCGGAGTTGGAGCAGCGCGTGACATCGCTCGACGCGGCGGACGAGCACGAGATCGGCGATGACCGGCTCCGGATCATCTTCACGTGCTGCCATCCCGCGCTCCCCGGCGAGGCACAGGTCGCGCTCACGCTGCGCACCGTGTGCGGCCTGTCGACGGAGGAGATCGCCGGCGCTTTTCTCGTTCCCGTCGCCACGATGGCGCAGCGCCTCGTGCGCGCCACGCGAAAGATTCGCGACGCCGGCATCCCGTACATCGTCCCCGACGCGCCCGCGCTCCCCGAGCGGCTCGACGCGGTGCTCGGCGTCGTCTATCTGGTGTTCACGGAGGGGTATGCAGCGACGTCGGGCGAGGACCTTGTGCGACGCGACCTGTGCGACGAGGCGATCCGGCTCGCGCGGCTCGTCTCGGAGCTGATGCCGGAGCGCGGCGAAGCGGAGTCGTTGCTCGCGCTGCTCTTGCTCCACGACTCGCGGCGTGCCGCCCGTGTCGCGCCCGACGGCGCGTTGGTGCTGCTCGAGGCGCAGGATCGCGCGCGCTGGGACCGCACCAAGATCGACGAGGGGATCGCGCGCGTACGACACGCGCTCGCGTCGGGGCCCGCTGGTCCGTACGCCATCCAGGCGGCGATCGCCGCGCTGCATGCCGAGTCGCCGGCGGCGGCGAGTACCGACTGGCGGCAGATCGCTTCGCTCTACGCGCTGCTCGCGTCCGTGCAGCCAACGCCGGTGGTGGAGCTCAATCGCGCCGTCGCAGTGGCGATGGCCGATGGCGCCGACCGTGGGCTGTTGTTGCTCGACGCGCTCGCCGCGCGCGGCGAGCTGGCGGAATATCACTTGCTCCACTCGGCGCGCGGCGATCTACTGCGACGCCTCGGACGCTTGGAGGAATCCGCCACCGCGTATCGCGATGCGCTGGCGCTCTGCCGACTCGAGCCGGAGCGGCGCTTTCTCTCGCGGCGGCTGGAGGAGATCGCCACCGGTGGGTAAGCGCCCCAACTGATTCCTACCGGCCCGCCTCCTCGCGCACGGCGAAGGTGACGGTCGTGAAA
>JBDUCS010000370.1:0-3827 GCA_040003335.1 Gemmatimonadaceae bacterium
GTCGCTCCGACGACACGTCGTACCGCGAGGAAGTGGCTGCCGAGCGCGCCGCGGCCGCCGAGCGCGAAAAGAAGCTCGTGCGCGTGAACGAGTTCATCACCGTGAACGAGCTCGCCGAGATCCTCAAGATTCCCGCGACGCAGATCGTCAGCTTCGCGTTCAAGAACCTCGGCCTCATGATCACCATCAACCAGCGGCTCGATTTCGACCAGATCGAGCTCATCGCCGGCGAGTTCGGATTCCAGGCCGAGAAGGAAGCGGAGTACGCCGCCGAGAGCGAGGTGGAGGCTGCCGAGCTCCCGGAGAATCTCGTGTCGCGCCCTCCGGTGGTCACGATCATGGGTCACGTCGACCACGGCAAGACCTCGTTGCTCGATTACATCCGCAAGGCGAACGTCGTCGCCGGCGAGGCCGGCGGCATCACCCAGCACATCGGCGCCTACCACGTCACGCTTGGCAATGGCCGGCTGATCACGTTCCTCGATACCCCGGGCCATGAGGCGTTCACTGCCATGCGCGCCCGCGGCGCGCAGGTCACGGACATCGTCGTGCTCGTCGTGGCGGCGGATGACCAGGTAATGCCGCAAACGAAGGAAGCGATCTCGCACGCCAAGAACGCCGGCGTGCCACTCGTTGTCGCCATCAACAAGATCGACTTGCCCGCGGCCAACGTGCAGAAGGTGAAGCAGGACCTGCTGCAGGAAGGCGTGGTGCTCGAAGAGTTCGGCGGCACGACGCTCTCCACCGCGATCTCGGCGAAGAAGGGCACCGCGGTCCCGGAGCTGCTCGAGCAGATTCTCCTCCAGGCCGACATCCTCGACCTCAAGGCGAACCCGAACAAGCGCGCGGCTGGATCGGTGGTCGAGGCGCAGCTCGATCCGGGCAAGGGTCCGGTCGCGACCGTGTTGGTCGAGAGCGGCACTCTCAAGGTCGGCGACGACTTCATCGTCGGCCTGTACTCGGGACGCGTGCGCGCGCTCCTGGACGAGCGCGGCCGGCACGTCAAGGAAGCCGGTCCGGCGATTCCGGTGCAGGTGCTCGGTCTCCAGGGTACGCCGATGGCCGGAGACCGCTTCGTCGTCGTCGAAGATGCCGGCGAAGCACGCGAGATCGCGCAGACGCGCGAGCGGCTCGACCGCGAAGCGAAGAGCCGGCGTACGTCGCGTGCGGGCGTCGTCTCGCTCGAGGAGTTCATGTCCGCCGGCGGCAGCGGCGAGAAGCGCGCGCTCAACCTCCTCATCAAGGCCGATCAGGGCGGCCCGGCGGAAGCGCTCGCCGACGCGCTCGGGCAGTTGTCGAACGCCGAAGTCCAGGTGTCTGTCATCCACCGTGGCGTCGGTGCGATCACGGAGAGCGATATTCTTCTCGCGCGCGCCAGCGGCGCGATCATCATTGGCTTCCACGTACGCCCGGACAACAACGCGCGTGCGGCGGCCGAGCGCGAGGGCGTGGAGATCAAGCTCTATCGCGTCATCTACGAAGCGGTGAACGACGTGCGGTCGGCGCTCGAGGGGCTGCTTCGTCCCGAGCAGCGCGAGGTCATCGCCGGCGAGGCGCAGGTACGCGAGCTGTTCAAGGTGCCCAAGGTCGGCGCGATCGCGGGCTGCTCGGTGCGCAGCGGCGTGATCAACCGGCAGAACCGCGTCCGCGTGATTCGCGACGGCGTGGAAGTCTACGACGGCACGATCGCATCGCTCCGCCGCTTCAAGGACGATGTCAAGGAAGTGCGCGAAGGGTTCGAATGCGGTATTGGCATCGAGAACTTCAACGATATCAAGGTCGGCGACTTGATCGAAGCGTACCGCACGGAAGAAGTGGCGCGCACACTGGCCTGAGCGCGCACATGCCGAAAGATCATCGCCGCTCTGAGCGCGTCGCCGAAGCCATTCGAGAGTTGGCCGCCATCTTTCTGCACGATGGCGTCAAGGATCCGCGGGTCGTCGGGCTCGTCACCGTCACTGGTGTCGACGTGACGCAGGACCTGCGACACTCGAAGGTGTTCGTCAGCATCCTCGGCTCCGACGCCGAGCGCAAGAACACGATGGCGGGGCTCGACAGCTCCGCCGGCGCGCTGCGGTCGCGCGTCGCCAAGTCGCTCTCGCTCCGCTACGCGCCGGAGATCGAGTTTAAGGAGGACCGGAGCGTGGAGCGTGGCGCGCGTATCGATACGCTCCTCGCCCAGATCCGGGACGGCGTCGCGCCGTCCGACGAGGATCCGATCGATTGACGGCCTGCTGCTGATCGACAAACCGGCCGGCATCACGTCGCATGCCGTGGTGCTCGCCGCAAGGCGCGCCTGCGCCGAGCCGCGCATCGGACACGCCGGCACGCTCGACCCGTTCGCCACTGGACTGCTCGTGCTCTTGCTCGGGCGTGCGACGCGCCTGCTGCCGCACATCGACGCCGAGCCAAAGGTGTACGACGCCACTATTCGCTTTGGCTCGGAGACCGACACCGACGACGTCGATGGAGCGCGCACGCGAGACGCGGCGCTGCCATCGCGCGAGGCGATCGAGCGCGCCATCCCGTCGCTCACGGGCGTCCTCATGCAGGTGCCGCCGGCCTACTCGGCCAAGCGCGTCGACGGTCGGCGCGCGTACGACGCGGCGCGCGCTGGCGTCGCGCTCCACCTCGCGCCGGTCGAAGTGCGCGTGCACTCCTGGGAACTTCGGACGTGGCGCCACGGTTCCGATCTCGATGTGACCGTCACCTGCGGTGGCGGGACGTACATCCGGGCGCTCGCGCGCGATCTGGGCCGCGCGAGCGGCAGCGCGGCCCACCTCTCGGCGCTGCGGCGAACCGCGAGCGGCCCGTTCCGCGTTCAGGCCGCCGCGACGCTCGAGTCGTTGAGCGAAGGAACTGCCGCGCCGCTCGCGCCGCTGCGCGCGCTGGCGTCGCTTCCGGCTGAGTCGCTCACGGACGACGAGGTCGCCAAGATCGCGCGCGGCATTCGTGTGCCGGCGCGTGCTGCCGGCCACCGCGCGGCGCTCGTCAACGGCGATGGCGAGCTGGTCGCGTACGCCGAGCGCGCCGGCGACGAATGGCAGCCTCGAGTGGTGATGCGCCATGGCTGAGAATTTTCGCGACTTCGGCGACTCCGGCCTACCGCCGAGCTCCCCCGGCACCGTGCTGACTGTCGGCACGTTCGACGGCGTGCACCGCGGTCACCAGGATGTTCTGGCACGCATCGCCGCGCGCGCCGCGGAGCTGGCGCTGGGCAGCGTGCTCGTCACCTTCGAGCCGCATCCGCTCGAGGTCGTGAATCCGGCGGCGGCGCCACGGCTCCTCACCGTCGGGGCGGAAAAGTTGGAAGTGCTGGCCGAAAGCGGCGTTCGCTACGCGGCCGTCGTCCCATTCACGCCGGCGCTTGCATCGTTCGGCGCGGCGCGGTTCGTCGACGAGGTGCTGCGCGAGCGATTCCGGATGCGACATCTCGTGATCGGACACGATCACGGGTTCGGCCGCGGTCGCGAGGGCGATACCGACGTCCTGCGCTCGCTCGGCGCCGCGCGCCATTTCGGTGTGGAGGTCGTGCCGCCCGTGATCGGCCCCGACGGCCGCGCCATCTCGTCCACCGCGATACGGCGCGCCATCGCCGGCGGCGACCTCGCGCACGCCGCCCAGGGCCTGGGCCGCGCGTATTCCGTTTCGGCGACCGTCGTGCACGGCGACGGCCGGGGCCGCGCACTCGGCTTTCCAACGATCAACCTCTCGCCGACGCCGGCCAGGAAGCTTTTGCCGCCCGAGGGTGTATACGCCGTGCGCGTGGAGAGCCGGCAAGGGCCGTTCGGTGGCATGATGAATCTCGGGCCGCGTCCGACCTTTGG
>JBDUCS010000081.1:0-12890 GCA_040003335.1 Gemmatimonadaceae bacterium
CGACTCGCCGGGCTCGGCGCCGGCGGCCGCGACCGCGGCGCGGCGCGCGCACGCCGCGGCGGATGCAACCGCGGCCACGATGATCATCGTGGCCGCGGTGGACAATCGATTCCGGATCATGCCCGCAAAGTTATTACTTGGTGAGCGCCGAGGCGAGCGAGAGGAGCTCCTTCTGCGTGTGTCCCTTGTTCAGAAGCTCGAGCGCCTTCTTGAGCTGTGCGTCCTCGGGGATGCGGCGCTGGAACGCCGCCGCCTTGCCGAAGGCGAGCTCGGAGAGGTAGTCGGTGAAGAAGCGATCGATCGTCGGCTGCGCCTTGTCGAACGCGGCACGGTCTGTCGTGACCTTGACGGCCACGAGGCGGCGGAAGATCTCGTCGCGCCACTCCGCCTTCATGGTGAAGTTGGGCTGCGTCGTCGGCTTCAGCTCGAGTGCGTACTGGTACAGCGTCGTACGAAACGTCGGGAGCTTCGGGCCGATGGCCGCCTTGAAGAAATCCTGCTCGGGCGTCGTGAGCGTGTCGGGATTCACGATCACGTCAGGCGTGATGCCGCCGCCGCCGTAGATGACGCGGCCGGCGTCCGACTTGTAGACCGGCTTGTTCTTCTTGGCCGACTCCTTGTCAATCGAATCTGGCTTAACCGAATCGACGAGCACGCCGTTCTTGCGCTCGCGCTGGATGCTGCGTCCGCTCGGCGTGTACCACTTGGCGGTGGTGAGCTTGAGCGCGTAGCCGCCATCGAGATTGTAGACCGACTGCACGAGTCCCTTGCCGAACGACGTCGTGCCGACGATCAGCGCGCGATCGTGATCCTGCAGCGCGCCGGCGGCGATCTCGGACGCCGAGGCGGAGCGGTCGTCGACGAGCACGACGAGCGGCAGGTCGCTGACGTGTCGGCCGGCGCTGCGCGACATGAAGGTTTGATTCATGTCACCGCGGCCGCGCACGCTGGCGATCTGCTGGTTTTCGCGCAGGAAGAGGTCCGGTACCGCGAGCCCTTCCTCGAGAATACCGCCGGGGTTGTTGCGCAGGTCGAGGATGAGCGACTTCGCGCCCTCCTTCACCAGCCTGTCGAGCTGCGTCTGCAGCTCCTCGATCGCCGTTTCGTTGAACTGCTGGAGCGGGATGTACGCCGTCTTGTTCTCGAGCATCGTCGAGAACGGCACGGCGGGGATATGGATCTCGGCGCGCGTAAACCGGTGCTCGATTGGCTGGGCGACGCCGGGCCGAGCGAAGCGCACCGTCACCTTGGTGCCGACGATGCCCTTGAGGACTTCGGAGACCTTGGTGGAGGTCCAGCCCTTCGTCGACATGGTGTCGATACCGACGATCTGGTCGCCCTCGAAGATGTGGGCAGCCTCGGCCGGCGTGTTCGGATACACGGTGACGATGACGATGTGGTCCGGGTGACTCGCGTCGGTGCCGCCCTGCGGCTCGATGAGCATGCCGAGCCCGCCGTACTTGCCGGACGACTGGATCGTGAACTGGGCGTTCTCTTTGGGGGTGTAGAACTCGGAGTACGGATCGTTGAGCTGTTGGACTAGCCCGCGAGCCGCCTTCTCGTAGAGGGCACCGGCATTGACCGTATCGACGTAGCGGTCGCTGACTAGCGACAGCACCTGATCAAAAAGTTTGGCGCCGTCGCGCGACGAACGCTCCTGCGCTACCCATCCGCCAACGGCAATGGGGAGCGCGAGGCTCGCAGCGAGGACGAGCTTACGTACGCGAGTCATAGCGATGCACCTGAAATGAGAAACGTGTCGCGATCTACTTCTGTAAATACGATCGAGGCGTCAGGACGTTCCGCCCGCCGGAGCGCCGGACGCGTTACTTGCATTCCCCGCGCCTCCCGTGCTTCCCTCGCCGTCACCCGACTCGGTCAGCATCGACTTCCACGTCACTTCCTGGCCGAGCCGGAAGCCCTTCTTCGTGAGCTTTACGCCCTCGGGGGAGATGGCGACCGTGTACGGCTGGCCGTCAATGACGATCTCGCGCTTGAGCGTCTTCTCTAACTTGGCGGTCATGGTGAACCTCGGTGAACGGTGAACTGGCGGACGATCCGCGGGTGATGCGGAGGAAGATGGCACACAAAGCTATCGACAACCCGGTCGCGGGCACACTCAACTCAATCTCGACCGCGGGCACTCGTCAACTCAATGGTACCGAGCAGATAGCGAGAGCCGATAGCCGACTGCCGCGCCGATGAGTCGAGCCCACAGCCTGCCGGCAATCGATCGCTGACAGCCATTGGCCGATCGCCGGTCTACGCCTGCCTCGACGACAGCACGTAATCGACGAACCAATCGCGCCGTTGTTGCCGCACCAGCGCATCTCGTAGCAATCCCGCAGCCAGCAGCATCTCGTGGGCCGGTTGCAGGACGCGTTGCAGGTGCGACGGGTATCGTTGGGCGAGCGGCATCTGCTCGGCGAGCTGTTCGAGCGACACGCGCCATGTGAGGCTGCCCTCCTCGCGCGCCACCTCGAGCAGACGGTAGAGCCGGCGCGCGACGGGCGACGACAGCGCGAGATATTGCGTCGACGAGAGCATCACGGTGCGTCCGGCGTCTACGTTGGCGCGGAGGGTCGGCGAGAGCGTCACCAGCGCCTCCCCCGGCTCCGACGCGGGAAACGATGGGAAGAGGGTGAGCTGATCGCGCTCGGCGATGCGCCGACGCTCGATGGAGACCGTGGCGAGCATGGTGAAGCGCGTATCGATCGGCTCGGCGTGCCCGACGGCTACGTACGCGCCTTGGGAATCGAGCACCGTTCGCTCGAGACGCGTGAGCGCGGAGCGTAGTTGCTCGTACGTGCGCCCGTCGACGCGACGCCCCATGGATCGCAGGAACGCGTGCAGCGTGAAGCTGACGCCGCCGTCGGCCGGCGCGCTGGCTTCGTGGTAGCGCCGCCACAACTCGACGTAGACGTCCTGGTCGAACGTTCCCGGGAGGCGGTCGCCGGCGGTGGGGAGGACGCGCCACCGGCCGCCGGATGGCGGCGCGTAGGTCACCGCCGCCTCCTCGGCCGAATCGCTGAGCCGGAACAGGGGAAGCGCCTCCAGCGATCGATCGAGAAGGATCGTCCGCGTGCCTGCCCGGCGGCGCGTGGCGAGAGACATTGGACACAACTTGGCCGGCAGAGCTACGCCTCGCAACGAGTGCGGTACCCGTCAGCAGGCACTACTCCAGCGGAATCACGGTGCCGGTGATGGCGCGGGCTTCGTCACTGCAAAGAAACACGATCGCGTCGGCGACAGCCTCACGCGCGACGAGGCGGCTGCCGGTGCCGGCCGTGGCGCTGTTGGCCGCGGTGTCGATACCGGTTGGTGCGACGGCGTTCGCGCGTACGGCGCCGCGCTCCTCGGCCGCGACGGCGCGCATGAGAGTGAGCACCCCGCCCTTGGCCGCGGCGTACGCCGACATCTCGGCGACGCGCGCGCCGGGCAGCGCTGCCGCGCTGGCCACGAAGGCGACCGCGCCCCGAGCCTCTCGCAGCATTGGGAGCATGGCCCGCGTGGCGTGATATGCCGTGGTCAGATTGAGCGCGAATTGGCGATTCCAGACCGCCGGATCGCTCTCCGCGACGCGTCCGCTCATCGCGAATCCGCCGGCGAGATTCACGAGCGCGTCGAGCGCCCCGCCCGTGACGCGTGCGACGTCGATCGCCAACGCCCTGACCTGTGCCTCGTCGGTGAGGTCGCAGGCGAAGGCGTGCGCCTCCTTGCCCGCGACGCGCAGCGCGGCCACGCGTTCGCTCACTTCGCCGAGCGAATGGCCGACGGCGATCACCCGCGCTCCGCGCGCGGCGAACGCGAGCGCGACCGCTTCACCGAGCTGCCCCGCGCGCCCCACTCCTGTCACGAGCACTGATTGCATGGATCTTGGATTGTTGATTGTTGATTGTGGATGCGGAACTTCGTGCGAGCCGGGGCGGGGAGGAAGTCCCACCATCCGCAATCCACGATCCACGCGACGATCCTAGGCTTTCGGCTGCAAACCGGCCAACTTGAGGCGATGAGCGAAGATCACGGGCAGCGGCGGCATCGGGTGAGAAAGGCGTTCAAGCGCGTGTGGCTGGTGCTGTTCGGGACGATTGTCTTCGTCTTCGCGATGATCGGTCTCCTGTTCACACTGCGCGGCACGCCGCTGTCGCGCGTGATCGGCGTCGGACGGCACAGCACACCGCCGGCGGTCTCGGATCCGACGTTCCACGAAACGATGTCGCTGCTCACGAACACGAACTTCGTTGCCGGCAACTCGATCGACATCACGATCAACGGCGACCAGACGTACCCGCGGTTATGGGCCGACCTGCGGTCGGCGAAGCAGTCGCTCACGGTGCAGATGTATTACTGCAACGTGGGCCGCATGGCGACGGAGATGAAGGAGATTCTGCTCGAGCGGAGCAAGGCGGGGGTGCGCATCCTCTTCCTTCTCGACGCCTTCGGCGCGCTCGGGCTCACCCGTGCCTACCTCGACAGTCTCCGCAAGGGCGGAATCGAGGTCGCGGAGTTTCGGCCGGTGAAGTGGTACGAGCTGCACAAGGCGCAGACCCGCTCGCACATCCGCGTCATCGTCGTTGACGGTCGCATCGGCTGGACGGGCGGCTTCGGTCTCGACGACAAGTGGTACGGCGACGGCCGGCACAAAGATCAGTGGCGCGACTCGAACGTGCGATTCACGGGACCGGCGGTGCTCCAGTTGCAAGCGACCTTCGCCGCCGGCTGGACCGAGGCGACCGGCGAGCTGCTGACGGGCGACATGTTCTTTCCGCTCGAGCGCTTCCAGGAGGACGCGGCGCGCGTCGCCGGCGTGATGCACATGGCCCCGACGATCGGGAGCACGCCCGCCGAGCGCTTTCTCGCGCTTTCGATCGCCGGCGCCCGCAAGACCCTCTACATCTCGAACTCGTATTTCGTCCCCGACGACGATTTCCGCTCACTGCTCGTAGACGCGGCGAAGCGCGGCGTCGACGTCCGCGTTTTGACCGCCGGCTCGACGACGGACGTGAAGACGACGTGGTATGCGGGGCGCCACCGATACGAGGAGCTCTTGGCCGCTGGCGTTCGGGTCTACGAGTATCAACCGGTGATGATGCACGCGAAGTCGCTCGTCAGCGACGGACTCTGGTCGAGCGTTGGGACGATGAACTTCGACAACCGCTCGCTCGCGTTCAACGACGAGAGCAATCTCGACGCGCTCGATCCCGTCGTTGGCGCGACGATGAATCGGATTTTCATGGAAGATCTGCGATACTCGAAGGAGATTCGACTGGACGAGTTCCGAAAGCGGCGGTGGACGGCCAAGACTCTCGAGTTTGCCGCAAATCTGATGTCGAGACTTCTGTAAAACCGAGCTGTTGGCGCAATGTTCAAGTGGAAGTTCACAGCGAGTCGGCACACGGTGGACTGTAAACTGTGAACTGACAACTCAGAACCGGTAGACGCCAGAACTGCCGACTTCAGACGCTAGTTTTCAAGTATGCCTGCCCGTACGCCACCAGCGTTGACGCCATTCCACCCACTCGTAAGACAGTGGTTCTTGGAAACCCTGGGGCCGCCATCGCTACCGCAGCAGCGGGGGTGGCCGGCGATCGCGAGTGGCGCGCACACGTTGATCCTCGCGCCGACGGGCACGGGGAAAACGCTCAGTGCATTTCTCTGGGAGCTCAACGCGCTGATCGCGCGCGGGCTCGAAGCGCCGCTCGCCAACGCGGTGCAGATTCTCTACATCTCGCCGCTCAAAGCGCTGAACAACGACATCCAGCGCAACCTCGAGCGCCCACTGGCCGAGCTGCGGGCGCGATTCGAGGCGAAGGGAATCGTCTTCCCAGAAATTCGCGTCGCCGTGCGGACGGGCGACACGCCACCGAGCGCGCGGGCGCGGATGCTCCGCAAGGCGCCGCACATATTGATCACGACGCCCGAGTCGCTGAACATCATGCTCACGTCGCTCAAGGGACGCGGGATGTTTCCGGGCGTGCGCGCGGTGATCGTCGACGAGATTCACGCGGTAGCCGGAACGAAGCGCGGCGCGCATCTCGCCATCACGCTCGAGCGGCTGAACGCGCTCGTGGATGCGGTGCCGCAGCGCATCGGGCTCTCGGCGACGCAACGGCCGCTCGACGAAATCGCGCGCTTCCTGGGCGGTTGCGAGCCGCCCGACGCGAGCGGCGAGCCGCGCTTCCGGCCGGTGACGATCGTCGACTGCGGGCTGGTCAAGAAGATGGAGCTGGCGATCCGGTCACCGGTGCCAGACCTGGCGGACGTCGGCGGCACGGTGTGGCCGAAGGTGCACGAGGTGGCGCTGCAGGCGATTCGCGGGGCGCGGACGACGCTGATCTTCGTCAACAATCGCGCGCAGGCGGAGAAGATCGCCGCGAAGGTGAACGCGCTGGCCGACGAGCCGCTGGCGCAGCCCTACCACGGCTCGCTGTCGCGCGAGCGGCGATTCGATCTCGAGCAGCGGCTCAAGGCCGGCGACCTCCGCGCGCTCGTCGCCACCAGCTCGCTCGAGCTCGGCATCGACATCGGCTCGGTCGATCTCGTGATGCAGATCCAGTCGCCCAAGCGCGTGAGTGCGGGGTTGCAGCGCATCGGGCGCGCCGGCCACTCGCTCGAGCTGGTGAGCCGGGGCGTGTTCGTCCCGACGTTCCGCGACGACCTGGTCGAGATGATCGCGATCGTCGGCGCGATGAAAGACGGCGACGTCGAGCCGACGCACGTGCCGCAGAATCCGCTCGACGTGCTGTCGCAGGTGCTCGTCGCGATGGCGTCGGTCGACGACTGGACGTCGGCGGGCATGTTCGATCTCGCGCGGCGCTCCTATCCGTATCACCGCCTCACGCGCAACACGTTCGACGAGGTGATGGCGATGCTCTCGGGGAAATATCCGAGCGACCTCGCCGCCGAGCTCGAGCCGCGGCTGACGTGGGACCGCACGACGGACCGCGTCAGCGGCTCGCGCGCGACGCGGATGATGTCGGTGATCTCGGGCGGCACGATCCCGGACCGCGGTCTCTACACGGTGAACCTCCCCGACCGCACGCGCCTCGGCGAGCTCGACGAGGAGTTCGTGCACGAGTCGCGCGTCGGCGATGTCTTCCAGCTGGGCTCGGCGACGTGGCGCATCAACCTCATCGAGCACGACCGCGTGATCGTGACGCCGGCGCCCGGCGCGCCGGCGCGGATGCCCTTCTGGCACGGCGAGTACATGACGCGCTCGCTCGCGCTCTCGCGCCGGCTCGGTGCGCTCCGCCGCGAGGTAGCCGAGCGCTCGCACGATGAGGCGCTCGACGCAGAGCTCGCCGAGCGCTTTGGCTGCGACGAGGCGAGCGCGCGCTCGCTGCGCGAGTACATGGCCGAGCAGCGCGCGGCGACGGGTGTCGTGCCCGACGACCGGACGCTCGTCGTCGAGCACTTTCGCGACGAGATGGGCGCCATCCGCATCGTCATCCATTCCTCGTTCGGCGGACGGGTGAACGCGCCGTGGGGGATGGCGCTCGCGCAACGCATGCGCGAATCGCTCGGCGCGGGCCGCCTCGATCGCGAGGCCGACGTGCAGGTGCAGACGACCGACGACGGCATCATGCTGCGCCTGCCCGACCTCGGTGGGAGCGCGCCACTGCGCGCGCTGTTCGACCTGTCGCCGCAGGAGGCGGAGCAGCGCGTGCTGGACGAGGTGGGCGATACGTCACTCTTCGGCGCGCGCTTCCGCATGAACGCGGCGCGCGCGCTCCTCCTGCCGCGTGGCAATCCGCGCCGGCGGATGCCGTTGTGGCTCCAGCGCCTCAAGGCGGCCGACCTGCTGCAGACGGTGCGGCAGTTTCCGAGCTTCCCGATCCTCGTCGAGACGTACCGCGAGGTGCTGCAGGACGCGTTCGATCTGGCGGGACTGCGCGAAGTTCTGGATGACATTCAGCGAGGCACGATCGCGACTCGCATCGTCGAGACGGAGCGGGCGTCGCCGTTCGCGTCGAGCCTTCAGTTCAGCTTCGTGATCGACTGGCTCTACGGCGACGATACGCCGCGCGCCGAGCGCCGCGCCGCGATGCTGTCGCTCGACCGCGCGATGCTCGACGAGGTGATGGGCAAGGAGGGTGCGGACGACGATACCGCGGCGGCGATGACGGAGCTGGTCGCCGAGCGGCGGGGGACGGCGGCGGGCCGGCGCGCGCGTTCGGCGGACGAGCTGGCCCAGCTCCTCGACCGGGCCGGCGACATCACCATGAATGAACTGCGCGAGCGCGTGTCGCCTCCCATCGAGTGGACGCGCGGCGATCCGGCGGCGGAGCTGCTGGGCGCCCTGCGGGCGGTCGCGATCCCATTCGACGTCGCCGCCGGCGCGGCGAGCGCGCGTGAGTGGCGCGTCATTCTCACCGAGAGCTATCCGCGCTACGCGGCAGCGATGGGCGCGCCGTCGCTGGCGCGGGTGCTGGCCGGCGAATCGCTCGATGAGCGCGATGCGTCAGGCGTCGTGCCGGCGGCGATGCTTGCGCCGGTGGTAGAGCAGCGTGTGGCGCGCCGGGAGATCCTCGCGCGGTTTCTCGGCGTGTCCGGTCCCGTGACCGTCGAGGAGATACGCGCGCGGTACGGATGGCCCACGCCGTGGATCGAGGGGCGGCTCGACGAATGGGAGCGGGCGGGGAAGCTCGTACGTGGCGCATTCAGGCGCATCGGCGCGATCGAATGGAGCACGCGCCGCCTCGTCGAGATCGCCCGCCGCCGCGCGCTCGCCAAGCTGCGCCGGGAGATCGAGCCGGTGAGCCTGGCGACCTTCGCCGGATTTCTCCTGCGGTGGCAGCACGTCGATCCGCGCGACCGCGTCGCGAATGCGAGTGGACTGGAGATCGTGCTGCGCCAACTCTATGGCGCGCCGCGGCCGGCCGACGGCTGGGAGCGCGACTATCTCCCCTCGCGCTTGGGGCGCTACGATCCCCAGTGGCTGGCACAGCTCGCGTCGAGCGGGCGTCTCGTCTGGGCTGGCGGCAAACGACACGGAACGACGGGCGCCTCATCGGGCGCGATGACGCTGCGCTTCTTCGAGCGTGGCGACGGTGCGCTCTGGCTCGGCGGCGACGACGACGCGCCGCCAAGCGATGGGGCGAGCGCCGTGCGCGACGCGCTCGCGCGAGATGGCGCGTCGTTCCTCGCCGACGTACAAGCCGCGACGGGACTCGGCACCGCCGCGGCTCGCGATGCGTTGCGCGAGCTCGTCGTCGCGTCGCTGGCGACGAATGACACGGTGGAGTCGCTGCGCGAGGTAGTCCGCTTGCGCGCACTGCATCCGCAGCGCACGCGTGACGAGCCCGACCCGACGCGCTGGCTCCCCGAGAATTTCTCGCCGTCGCCGAATCGACCGGTAATGCAGCGGCGGCCCAACCTGCGGCGCTTGCCGAAATGGCGACGGCCCGATCTCCCTGGCCCGTCGTCGGGGTGGAGCGGACGGTGGTCGCTCCTCCGCACGCCGGGCACGCTCGGCCCGGTCCGCCCCGAGCAGGAGATCGCCGAGCGCGTGGCGCGGCAATGGTTGGAGCGCTACGGAGTGGTGACGCGAGACTGGTGGCGGCGCGAGCGGCCGCCAGTGAGTTGGAGGGCCGTGTACCAGGAGCTCAAGCGTCTCGAGTACCGCGGCGACGTGAGGCGCGGCTACTTCGTGCAGGGGCTCGGCGGCGCGCAGTTCGCCCTCCCCGATGCGGTCGAGCGGCTGCGCGGCGCGCGCGAGGAGCCGGGGGTCGCGCCGTTCGTCGTCATCGCAACGAGCGATCCGGCGAACCCGTATACGCTCCCACTCGAGAACATCGAGCGCGACCCACTGTCGCGGCCGCGCGGATCGGGGGCGATGCTCGTACTCCGTGGCGGCGCGATCGCGATCGCCGCCGAGGCGCGCGGGCGTCGAGTGCTGGTCGCGCCCACGCTTTCGGGCGAGGAGGTTGCGGGTGCTGCGCGCGCGCTCGGCGAATACATCGCCGCGACGCAGGCCGGCGGATTCCGCAAGCGGCGCGCGATCGCGGTGGAGACGATCGACGGACATCCTGCCGGCGGGAGCCGCCACCTGCCGGCGTTCGTCGAAGGGGGATGGAGGCGCGTGCTCGAGGGGGTGCGCTACTACGAGAAATAAAAAGAAAAAGAAGAAGGACGGCGTCAGTTAGCGGATGTCGGCTCGCCCGAGCGCCGCGCGTACCGCTTCGCGGATGGCGATGATCGCTCCCTCGCCCGCGGCGACCGAGTCATCGCGCACGTGCAGCTCGATCCCCTCGGCGACGTTGACGCGGCGCCAGATGCCGTCGGCCTCGCCGTCTTTCGCTTGCGCCAGATCGGCGCCGGCGCCGAGGGCGGGGGCGAGGGAGGTGGCGACTTTCCGCTCGAGCGCGTCGCCGGTCATGTCCTTCAGCTCCGCCTTGATCTTGTCCAGCGTCTGCCCTTCGCGCTGGCGAATCTTGATGTGGAGGAGCTGGAGGAGGTGGCGGTAGTTGTAGGTCGCGGCGGTGCCAGTGCCGTCGGGGCGGTCGAGGAGCCCGTTGGCGACGTAGAAGCGCACGGCTCGCGCGCTCGGCGCCGACCGCGCCGCGGCGTTGGTGGGCCGCATCCCAGCCGCATCGACGAGCGCGGTCGCGTGCGCCGCGAGTCCGCGGGCGTTCCACGGAGCGTGACGAGCGTGCGCGCGCAGGAGGGCGACGGGTGTGGTGTCCGGCATGAGCGAGGAACAATAGCGGTTGCCGGGTGCCGGGTGCCAGGTGCCAAAACCGCCGCGCTTTACACGCGACTCATCGCCGCGTCATGACTCGATCGCCGCCGCCGGGAGCATTGCCGTCGGCACGCCGTGGCGCGCGGCGATCGACGCGATCGTCATCAGCTCCACCGGCTTCTCGAGAAAATACGCCGCGCTCAGTCGCTGCGCCGCGAGCCGCGTGTCGTCGTCCGGAAATGCGGTGAGCATGATGATTGTCGCCTTGGGTGACAGCAGCCCCGCGGCACCGAGCACTTGCAAGCCGCCATCACGCCGCCCGCCGAGCCGGATGTCGCTGACGATGAAATCGAACACGGAGCGTGCCAACTCATGCATCGCGCTCTCGAGCGAGTCGGCGGCGACAACGCTCGTCTCGGTGTGCTCGAACAGCTCGACCAGCGTGTCGCGGATCGACGGCTCGTCTTCGACGATCAGTACTGACTTCATCGTAGCCTCGTGTGCGGATCGCGGATCGAATCGCGGGACTGTCTCCGCCCGCGTTCGTTACGCATGAATAGTAGATGCCTAGACAATTGTTCCCACCGCTAAAGGCGGCAGGGTGATCGTCAGCGTCGTGCCGTGCGCGGCAGAGCTGTCGATCGCGATCGTGCCATGGTGCTCGGCGATCACGCGTTGGCAGAGGGCCAGGCCGATGCCCGTGCCGCCCTGCTTCGCCGAGAAGAAGATCTCGAACACGTGCGGCAGCGCGTCGGGGGCGATCGGCGGACCGCCGTTGTTGAGGGTGCAGCGCCACGCGCCCGTCGGGAGGAGGGTCGACGACAGTGCGACGTCGCTCCCGGCCGGGGCGGCGTCGACGGCGTTGACGAGGACGTTGAGAAACACCTGGCCGAGGCGCTCGGCGTCGATCGCGATAACGGACGCCGGCCCTCGCGTGCGGGCGAGCGTGAGCGAGTGGCTCTCGAGGAGACCGCGGTGCGTCTCGAGCACGTCGTCCCACACGTCGTCTGGATTGCCCGGCGCGAGGGTGAGCGGTCGCGGCCGGCCGAACTCGAGCAGGTCGGTGACCATCGCGTTGAGCCGCTCGACCTCGCGCAGGATGCGGCCAACGTTTCGCTCGACGACCGGATCCTCGCGCGAGCGAAAGCGGAGGAGCTGGGCCGCCGACGAGATGCCGAAGAGCGGGTTGCGCAGCTCGTGCGCGATGCCCGCGGCTACCTCGCCCACCGCCTCGAGGCGGCGCTTCTCCTCGACGCGCCGCACGAGTCGCGTGCGCTCGATCGCGACCGCGGTCTGCGCGGCGATCGTCGACAGCACCCGCTCGGCCTCCTCGAGGCGCTGCCCGTCCTCGACCGACTCCGTGACCACCGTCATGGCCCCCACCACACCGCCGGCGCCGATCATCGGCGCCGTGAGCTCGATTCCGTCGCTCGCGTGATGCCGGACGACGCGCGCGCCCTCCAGCGCGTCGCGCCAGCGGGGCCGCAGGCGCGCGCCGAGGTCGCGCGCTGCCGCGTCGCTGCCGCCGGCATCGCCGAAGCCGGCGAGGTGCGCGACATCGAGATCGCCCGTGCGCTCGTCGCGGAGCGCGATGGCGAATCCGTCGTACGGAATCGCGCGGCGGATGAGGGTGGAGACGTCGTGAAAGACGCGCTGCGCCTCGATCGTGCGCGAGAGGGCGATCCCGATTTCGATCAGCGCTTCGCGCGACCGGTGGCTCGGCGTGATGTCGATCGTCGAGAAGGCGTATCCGGTCACGGCGCGCGCATCGCGGAGCGCGGCCACCTGCATCAGGAACGTCCGCTCCTCGGTCGGGGAGTTGCACGGAAACTCCCATGTGACCACGGGCGCGCGGCCGGTGCGCAGCAATTCCATGGCGCGCTCGGCCTGCCCGCGTGAGGCGCCGTCGGTGAGCACGTCCCAAATGCGTGTGCCCCGCGCCACGGCCTCATCCGCGAGCCGCGGCGCGCCGTTGCCCTCGGCGAAGCGCGACCAAGCGCGGTTGACGCTCGTGATGCGCCCCTCCAGATCCACCGTGTAGACGATGTTCGGGAGCGCATCGAGCGCGGCGCGGGCGAGATTCATGATGAATCACGATGCAAACACGAGGCTCGCGCATCCAGGGCGAGCCTCCCGGATGCGCGAGCCTCGTAGGGCGCCGTACGGCTCAGCGGAAGCGAAGGCGCTTGTTGCTTCCTCCGCCCTTCTT
>JBDUCS010000371.1:0-3799 GCA_040003335.1 Gemmatimonadaceae bacterium
GGCTGCCTCAGGGCGGAAGCGAGACGCGCCCGCTGCGCGGGTCGTAACTGCTGCCGGCCGGTAGCACGTGCACCATCACGCCCGTCGCGCCGAGCACGCGCGCCCCGTCCGGCGTGACCGCGCTCTTGCGTGCGTCAAAGACGATGGCGGCGCTCGCGCCGGCGACCGTCCAATGCCCATCGGGATGCACGATGACTGCCGTCGACTCGTCGATACCCACGCCCAGGTGCGGCGGCATCTCGAGCACGAGGCTCAACAAGCGATTGCTCCGCTTGCGCCGAATGAAGTGCTGGTCGACGATCGCGCCGTGGAGGAGCGCGAAGCCCGAGTCGACGACGACGTTGCCGCGCGCGACGGTCATGAAGTCCGTCTTGTCGGAAGGCGGACGGTCGCCGCCAGGCTTGCGCTCGTCACCGGTGATCATCGGCGTCGACATCACGGCCGCGCCGGCCGACGTGCCGCCGACGACGGCACCGGCCAGGTAGCGCGCGCGGATCGCCGCCTCCGTCTTGGTGCCGCGCAGCGCTTTCGCGAGAAGCACCTGGTCGCCGCCGCCGAACCAGATGCCGGTGGCACCGTCGAGAAGGTGCGCCACGGAGTCGGTGTTCGCCTGATCGTGGTTCGCCCAGATGTTGATGGCGGACGCGCCGAGCTTCACGAGGTCGGCCGCCTTTTCGTCGCCGCTCTTGAGGCCGTCCGAGCTCGCCATCGCCATGACGACGATCCGCGCCTTGCCAGTACCGCCGGCCAGATCGACGAACTGCTGCACGAGCCCCGGCGGCTGCGGCCCGCCGCCAACGATGAAGAGATACCCATTGGGCGCCGCGCTCTTCGCCTGCGCAGCGGCGCCCGCGGCCGTCGTGACGGCCATGGCGACGCCGAGGAGGGCGAGGCGGAACGTCGTGAACGCGATGTGGGACAAGCGTGTGCCTCGCTAATATTCGATGTACGTACCCGCGAGGTTATTCCCACTGCCAAGTCGAGTCAATACCGCACGATGCGAAAATTGAAACGACGTTTCACAATGGTCGCGGTCGTTGCGCTCGTGGCGCCTGCGCATCGGGCGCTCGCCCAACGGCCTGGCGTCGTGCCAGGAGTGGAAGTGTTGCTCGCCGACTCGCTCCACCTCGTGCGCGGCCAGCGCGTCGGCCTGATCACCAATCACACCGGTCGCGACCGAGCCGGCACGAGCACCGTCGACCTTCTCTACCGCGCGCCCGGCGTGCGGCTCACGGCACTGTTCGCTCCCGAGCACGGCCTGCGCGGCGCGGCGCGCGGCGGCGAGCGCATCGCGTCGTCCGTCGACAGCGCCACCGGCGTTCCCGTCTACTCCCTGTACGGTGCGACCATGGTGCCGTCGCCGGCGATGCTCGCCGGCATCGACGTGCTCGTGTACGACATCCAAGATGTCGGGGCGCGCCCGTACACGTTCGTGTGGACGATGGCGCTCGCCGCCGGCGCGGCGAAGAAGCCGTTCATCGTGCTCGACCGCCCGAACCCCATTCGCGCCGACGTCGTCGAGGGAGGCGTGATGCGACGGGAGTTCCGCTCGCTCACCGGCCGCTACGATGTCGCGCTGCGCTATGGGCTCACGCCGGGCGAGCTCATCCGCTGGCTGGCCGGAAGCGGCGCGATCTCGGCCGACGTGCGCGTGGTCCCGATGCGGAACTACCGGCGCGCGATGTGGTTCGACGACACGGCGATCCCCTGGGTGAATCCGTCGCCCAACATCCGCGATCTCGACGCGACGCTGCTCTACCCGGGCACCGTCTTCTTCGAGGCGACGAACATGAGCGAGGGACGAGGCACCGACACGCCGCTAACGCTCGTTGGTGCGCCGTGGCTCACCGACGCGGCAGCGATCGCGCGCGAGATGAACGCGCTACCGCTGGCGGGACTCCGCGTCGAGCCGGCGACGCGAACGATCGGCGCGGGCGAGAAGTTCGCGGGCCACACGATTCCCGTGCTCCGCCTCCGCGTGACCGCGCGCGACAGCGTGCGCCCGGTGGAAGCCGCCGCGCGACTCCTCCGCGCGGTCTACGCCCGCCATCCGAGAGACTTTCGCTGGCACTCGAACGGCATCGAGGAGCTCTCCGGCTCGCGCGCGCTACGCGCCGCCGTGGAGCAGGGGAAGACGGCGGCACTGCTGGTGTCGTGGCGCCGGGAGGCGGACGACTTTCAGCGGAGCACGCGTCCCTATTGGCTCTATCCCTAGGGCTAGCACTCCGCCTACCGGAATGTTCCGGGACTGACGTCGTACACGAAGTGGGGCTCGCCCGCCTGCTCCTCCGGGCGCCAGAAACCGAGCTGCTCCGTCCACCGCGTCGTCTGCAGACGGCGGCCGCCGAGCGTGAGAAAGCCCGCGGCGCGAGTGGTCACCGCGCCCAGGCGGCGGAGATCGGCGAGGCCGCGAATCGTCGCGGTGCGGCGCTGCTCCACGATGCGGCGCGCCGATGTCGGGCCGATGCCGGGAACGCGCAGCAGCGCGTCGAGCGTCGCCGTGCGAATCTCCACCGGGAAGCGTTCCGGGTTCGCCAGCGCCCAGGCGCTCTTTGGATCGAGCGCGAGCGGGAGATTGCCGTCGTCACCGAACACGACTTCGCGCTCGGCGAAGCCATAGCGCCGCACGAGGTGGTCCGCCTGATACAGCCGGTGCTCGCGCAGTGCCGGCGTCGCCCGAACGTTTTCCATCGGCGTGTCGCGGATGGGACGGAAAGCGCTGAACTGCGCGTGGTGAATGCCGCGCTTCGCATACAGGCCGTTCACGCGGCCGAGGATGGTGCGATCGGTGTCCACCGTCGCGCCGACGACGAATTGCATCGTCATCCCCGCCGTGCCGCCCGGATGCAGCGCATCGCGCGGTCGTCCTTCCGCCTCCTCGGCGCGGTTCTCGACCACGAGCCCCCGCACGCGCTCGAGGTCGGCGAGCGCGCTGTCGAGATTCTTCTCCGGCGCGATCGTCTTGAGCGTCGCACCACATGGCGCCTCGAGATTGAGCGACACCCTGCTGGCCAAGGCCGTCAGCCGCTCGATCTGCGCCGCCTGCGCCCCGGGCACCATCTTCACGTGGATATAGCCGCGGAAAAAATGGCGTTCGCGCAGCAGCTCGAGCACCTCGATCAGATCGTCCATCACCTTTACCGGCCGCCCTGGGATGCCGGTCGTGATGAACAGTCCCTCGCACCACCCGCGCCGGTGCGCCGACAGAAAGATGCGCACGAGCTCGGCCGGCTTGAGCAGCGTGCGCGGCATCGCGCGATCGCGCCGCATCGGGCAGTAATGGCAGTTGAAACTGCACGCATTGGTCATCAGGATGCGCAGCAGCGACATCTTCTGACCGGTTCCCGAACGCACGTTGCGGATATTCAGCGGCCTCAGCGCGCCGACATCCCTCGTATGTCGCAGCCTCGGCGGCACGCCGTCGGCGTCGTCGACGGCCATGTCCATCAACACTGCGATTCGTTGCTCGATCGTCATCTCGCTCGACATCTCGGCTCCTCGTTGTCGAGGAGCTACGATAGCCGAACAAATACCGAAGCGCAAGATTCATCTCTTGTCCGGACGGGATTTCACTCCCGATGCTCACCGCTTCACCGCTCACGTGTGAGCAATGCTGAGCGCATCGGAATCGGCGACGGGCGCCTCGATGCCCGCGTCGCACGGCAGGTCGAGCGAGAGGGTGGAGCGCTCGATCTGGCGGCCGGCACGCTCGTGATCGATCGCGATCGCGGCGGAATCGCGGCTGTCGGCGCCGGCGCGCAGGAGTCGCTCATCGGCCATCGCGAGTCGCGAGAGTGAG
>JBDUCS010000372.1:0-3791 GCA_040003335.1 Gemmatimonadaceae bacterium
TCACGCGCAGCGTGGGCAGCATGCTGGCGGTCATGTAGGCGGAGGGAATGCGCTGAGGCTCGATGTTCCGAGCTGCATCGGCAAAGGTGACCGCCGTGTTCTGGTAGATTCCCATCTCCTCGAATGCGCGGTTGTTCTTGCGGTAGAGGAGATACGATCCGTCCGATTGCTGCACCTCCTCGAGGGCGATGCCTTTCGCCGAGTGCCACAAGCCGACGAGGCGATCCGACTGCTCGTACGGAAGCGGCCGCAGAATCACCGCGTCGACGATGCTGAAGATGGCGGTGGTCGCGCCGATGCCGAGCGCGAGCGTGCAGATGGTCGCGGCGCTGAAGCCCGGCGCCCGGCCGAGCTTGCGGAGGGCCTGGCGGAAATCGTTGGCGGCGAAGACGGACATGAGTGTGACGCTCCCGAGTGGCCAAGGGGATGTTCTTCCGGCGACTACGGGCGCACGGGCGCTGCGGTGTCAGTGTCGCGAGTCCCTCTCGGGGTTCCACGCTGGTGGGAGTTCGCGTGCATGGAGTACCGGAGAGGTGTGTTCGCGCGGCGTCAGCGGGACACGACCCACGTGGTCATCGAGCGCTTGCCGTGGACCACGGTGGTCTTGAGCGGATCGAGCAGCGACCCACCGAGCTCGGCCGTCGCCGCGCGCAGGAACGGTTCGTCGACGAGGAACCGCTCGGTGCCATCGGGCAGCGCGTAGCGTCGGCCCTCAATCGATCGCGCGCTTCCGTCGAGGCCGGCGAGTCCCGCCGTTCGGCAGAACAGCATCCCGCCCGGTCGGAGCACGCGCCACGTGCCGCGCAACATCGCCCAGAAGTGTGCCTCGTCGCGCGCGAAGTGCAATACAGCGCTGCTGATGACGACGCCGGCGACGCCGTCGGGGAAGCTCATCCGTTCCACCGGCTCGACGCGAAAGGCGTCGTCCGGCGTGTCGGGCGCGAGCTGCATCGCCAGTCGCCGCATCGCACCGATCGCTCCCTCGTCGCTGTCCGCGCCGAGCACGCGATAGCCTTCGCGCAGAAAGTAGCGAAGGTTCCGGCCCGCGCCGCAGCCCGCGTCGAGTACCGTACTGCCGGGCGGAATTCGTCCGCGCAGCAACTGGTCGAACAGGTAGATGTCGATGTCGCCGAACGCGGCGCGGATGTCGGTCAAGGCGCTCCCAGGCCCGTCGGACTCACCCAATCCGCCGCCAGCCCGCCTCGCCGAGGGCGTGAAGCACGCGCGCGCGCAACGGACTCGCGTCCTCGTAATCGCGCCGCAGCGCGTGAATGCGGTCGATGAGCTCACGCTCGAAACGCGCGTGCTCGCGACAGCCGTCGCACCGTGCGAGGTGGGCGTCGATCGCCGCCATCGTCGGCGCATCCAGCTCCCGGTCGAGATAGTCCCAGAGCGCTCTCACGGTCTCCTCGCAGGTGAAGGGAGACGGTAATGCGCCGGGCGGCGGCTCTTCGCGGTCAATCATCGATCACCTCAACGTTGCGGAGCCGCTTTCCAATTCCCGCGTCGCGTGCGTGCTCGATCAGCGCGCCTTGAATGGCGCGTCGCGCGCGAAACAATCGCGAGCGAACCGTTCCGATTGGAACGCCGAGCACCGCGGCCGCTTCGTCGTAGCTCTGCCCCTCGACGTCGACGAGCACCAGAACACTTCGATGCGGCTCGGGGAGCTCGTCGACGGCCCGCTCGATCGCCGGGCGCACGTCGATCTCGTCGAACAGGTTGCCCAGTCCGTCTCGGTAGGCCATCGCGTGCGCCACGACCGCCGGCATTGCGTCCACGTCACCCTCATCGCTCTCGATCACCCGCGACGGACTTCGGCGCGATCGGATGAACGTGTTTCGACAGATCGTGAACAGCCAGCGCCTCGGAGCGTTCCCGACAACGAACGTATGCCAGTGCCGGAAGGCGCGTAGATACGTCTCCTGCACCAGATCGTCGGCGTCGGCGCGATCGCGCGTCAACGACAGCGCGAAGCGCGCGACGTCCGGGAGACACGGCAACGCCAACTCTTCGAACTGGCGCCCGGTCGCACCTTCGCTGTCGTCGTCCTCATTCGAAGGAGCCACCACTACGCTAGTCGCCTAGTGCGAGCCATGTCCCATGGCAAAAGCTTTGGCGACGGCGGCCTTGACGTCCTGGTCTCCACCAACGCCTGTGTAGACGACCTTCCCTGCCGCGTCGATGACGACGAGGTAGGATGTGTGCGGCGCCTTGTACGCGGCCACGGCCTTGCCGTCGCGGTCGAAGACGAACGATCCACCGATGTGCTTGTCAGCGGCATACGCCTGTTGCTTTTCCGGCGTCTGATTGTTGCTCACACCGACGGAGACAAACGTCACTCGGCCGGCATATTCCTCGCGCGCCGCCTGTAGCGGCGTCTCGAGCTTTTTGCAGAGCGGGCACCAGGTCGCCCAGAACTCGAGCACGACTGGCATCTTTCCAATGTACTGCGAAAGGTCGGCCGCCTTGCCGTCGAGGGTCTCGACGGCGGCACCCGGCGCCATCGCGCCGACCGCGATACCGGCTTCCTGCGCCGCCGCCGGGCGTGAAGACAAGAGAAACAGACCGGCGAAGATCGCTAGCAATGGGGAGAGGAGACGCGCGGACGACGGCGTGCGGAAAACGGCGATCGATGAATTAGACATGACGGTCCAGGTGAGAGTACGTCGGCGGCTAGGTGAGCAGCGTGCCCATTTGCACGAGGTAGTATTCCGCGACGGCGAACATCACAACGGCAAAACCACGCTTGATCCAGAGCATCCATGCGCCCGCTTTGGGCAAGCGAACAACCCCGCCGGCCGCGAAGCCGACGACGACCAGGAGCGAGCACATGCCGAGCGAAAACGCAAAGAGATAACTAAAGCCGAGTAGCGCGCTTTTCGTCGTGCCGACCCACGTGAGCAGCGTCGCCATGACGGGCGCACCGCACGGCGCGGCAACGAGACCCGACGCCGCCCCCATGCCGAACACGCTCGCGATTCGGCCGCGTCCGTCGAGCGAGGCCGCGCGCCTCAGCAGCGCGTGCGGCACCGGGACGGCGATCACATCGAGCATCATGAGGCCGAACAGCACCAGCAGATTGGCCAGCGTGAAGTAGAGCCACGGATTGGTGCTGATCGCGCCGAACAGCTGGCCAGTGAGCCCCGCGACGAGCCCGAGCGCTGCGTAGGTCAGCGCGAGACCCAGGACGTACGCCATCGTCAGGCTCGCGGTACGACGAAACGAGACCGGGCGGTCCGCCGTCTGTCCGCCGACGATTGCCGCCGTGATCGGAATCATCGGATAGATGCACGGCGTGAGGCTCGTGAGCACGCCCCCGGCGAAGACCAAGCCAAGCGCCGCAAGGGGGTTCGTCGTCAACAGGCCTACGATAGATCCAGGAACCACGTGCGCTCGCCCTGAAGATGAACTCGCTACCGCCTAGACGATCGCGAAAAGCGGCTTGCTTGCCCACGTAGTCCGATCGGTGTGTTCGAGTTCCATCTTCACACGACCCGCTCGCGACACCGGGGCCAGCCGCCGGCGACGTAGTTTTTCAGCAACCTGTTAGCTAGCAAGTACTGTGATGCAAAACGGCCCGCTAGGTTAGCGGGCCGCTTTGTCGGTCGTGAGGTATCAAGAAGGCTACCCGCACTCCGAAAATCCACATACATGACACTTCACGCACCCCTCCGCATACTCCATCTGCGACCCGCAATCCGGACACGTCCCCATGAACGCCTCCCCGCCGTTCACTGACGACAGCTCGAACTGCTGCTGACCCGACGCCGAGGAACTCGAAGCAGAACCCG
>JBDUCS010000082.1:0-12824 GCA_040003335.1 Gemmatimonadaceae bacterium
GCGCACCGTTCACCGGACGAACCATGCGAAAGATCAGTGCTTCGTGCTGCGTTCTCGCTCTCGCGCTCGCCAGCTGCACCGAGCCGCCGACGGCGGCAAGTGGCACGCTGTCCGGCTCCTGGGCGTTGGTGCCCGTGCTACCCGGGAACTCGTTCACGATGACGCTCGTCGCCAACGGGACAGTGCTCTCTGGCGCGGGCACGTTTGCCGGCGAAGCGGGACCAGCCGGCACTTCAGAGGTCGCAGGCACTGTCGTGGGCAGCCGGGTGCAGTTGGATTTCACCCTCCACACCACGCTTCCGTCGGCGACCGGAACGAGCCTCGTGCACTTTCTCGGCGCGCGCGTGGGATCGACACTGCAGGGCACACTGCAGTACGATGCGTCCGCGACCGTCCCGGCTGCCGCGCTGTTCGTCCGCGCAGACGCGCTGGCCACCACGACGGGAATCACGGGAACCGTCAGTCGAGGACCGATCACACCCGTGTGTGTGATCAGCGTGCCGTGCGATGCGCCGTTCAGTGCCGACTTCTTCGTGCGGCAAGGGAATCGGCAAGTGGCGACCTTTCACAGCGACGCAGCCGGCCGCTTCGTCGTGCTGTTACCGCCTGGCTCCTACACCATCGTTCCCGCGGCCGATGCGCCGCTCCTCGATCCCACGCGTCAGGTGAGAGCGGTCGAGGTTTCGGGCGGAGGCCATTTGACACTCGCGGACCTCGACTTCGACACCGGGATTCGATAGCGCCGTCGCTCGATGGTTCATCGAACGCCGCCGAGCTTGCCGTCGAGCCACTCGTCGACTCGTATCTTCTGGCTCAGCTTCTTGCCACCCACGGTCATCAGCACCACGTATTCTCCTGGCTCGATCCGCTTGAGCTCCCGCGTATCGGTCGGTCCGCCGAGCTCGCGCGGCCTCGCCTTGTCGCGCCCGAGATCCCACGTCACGCTCTGCAAGCCGGCGTAGCCCGGGCCGGTGATCTTCCGCACCGTGTCGCCAGCGGTGGTCGCGACATACACATCCACGGTGCCCGGCTGCGCGTCGCGAAGCCAATAGCTGATCACCACGCCGCGTGCCGGATTCGGCGCCAGCCACGGCCGCGATCCGAACGACGGGTACGTGTCCGAGTACCGGTATTGGAGCGCCGGCCCGCTGGCGAACAGGTGCGCGCGCTCGTTCAACAGCGTGTCCGTCATCTCCTCGAGCGCACTGACATTGGCGATCCAGATGCCTCGCCCGTGTGTGCCGACGACAAGCTCGCGCTGTTTGGTAGACATGGCGAATTTCTCGACGGGTACGCTTGGCAGGTTGCGGCCCATGCGGCGCCACCGCTTGCCGCCGTCGACGGTGACGTACGCGCCGACGGAGGTTCCCACCCATGCCAGGCGTGGATTGAAGGCGTCCTCGTACACCGTCAACGAACCGCCGTCCGCCGGAAGACCGCGCGCCAGCTCCGCCCACGTCTTTCCGAAGTCGGTCGTGCGATACACGTGCGGGCGATAGTCATCGCGATGATGGCAGTCGTACGTGAGCCACGCAGCGCCCGTATCGTGATGGCCGGCGGCAATCGCACTGACGAAGCAGCTCGTCGGCGCGCCCGCCGGGAAATTGGCCGTGAGGTTGGTCCACGTGACGCCACCATCACGCGTGAGCCAGACGAGTCCGTCATCGCTTCCCGTCCACAGAACCGTGCGATCCCGCGGACTCTCGGCGAACGCGAACAGCGCGTGGTAGCTGGTATTTCCGCCTTCCGGCGCGGGGCGCGCGCGATCGGCGCGCGTCATGTCGGGACCGAGCACCTCGAAGGTCACTCCCTTCGCGCCACGGTCGTGCAGACGAAAGAGCCGGTTCGCTCCGGCGTACAACATCGTCGAATCGAACTGCGAGAGAATGAGGGGAGCAGTCCAGCCCCAGCGATACTCGTAGCCCGCATCGTCACCGGCATCGAGCGGAAGCGGCTTGATCGTCTCGCGCTTCCACGTGCGCGTGTCGACCCGCGTCATCGTGCCAAACTGAAATTCACTGTAGATGATGTGCGGATCGTGCCACGGCACCTGCACCCACATTCCATCGCCGCCGTTGACGGAATACCAGTCCGCATCCGCGACGCCAGTGGAATCGCGCGTGCGGCTGGGGCCGCACCACACGCCGTTGTCCTGCAATCCACCACAGACGCGGTACGGCGTCACGGAGCTGTCGACGATCACCGTGTAGAACTGGCCGATCGGCAGCTGCTCGTGTTCCCAGGCTTTCCCGCCGTCGCGCGAGATGTAGACGCCGCCATCATTGCCGAGGATCACGTGCGCGCTGTCCACGGGATCGATCCAGAGCGCGTGATTGTCGACGTGGACGTTATACAACGAGTCGACCGCGAACGTGCGGCCGCCATCGGTCGACACGAGCACCGGTGACGCGAGCATATAGACGTGCTGGTCGTTCACGGGGTCGACGATGATCTCGTCATAGTAGTAGTGCGGATTCGCCGCCAGATCGTTCACCTGTGTCCAGTGCTCGCCGGCATCGGTCGACTTGAAGACGCCGCCGAAGGGGGCGGCGCCAACATCCGTCACGCCTCGATCTACCGCGACCATCGCATACACGGTATTCGGATGCTTCGCCGAGATGGCGATGCTCGGCCGGCCGATGTCGCTCGTCGGCAGTCCGGTGTTGCGCGCGGGATCGGTGAGCTTCGACCAACTCTTGCCGCCGTTGACGCTCTTGTAGATGCCGCTGCCCCGCCCGGCGCCGACCATGTGCGACCCACCCAATCGCACGCGATGCCACATCGCGGCGTAGACGACGTCCGGGTTCGACGGATCGAGCTCGAGGTCGGTCGCGCCGGTGGTGTCGTCGACGAACAAGATCTTCTCCCAATGCGCGCCGCCGTCGGTCGTCTTGAACACGCCGCGCTCCGCGTTCGCTCCCCACAGATGACCGAGTGCCGCGATGTAGACGATATCGGGATTGGTGGGATGAATGACCACTCGGGCGATGGCGCGCGTGTCAGCGAGTCCCATGTGATGCCAGCTCTTGCCGCCGTCGGTGGATTTGTGGACACCATTGCCCCACGACTGTGAGCGAAGGGAGTTGCGCTCTCCCGTGCCGACCCACACGACGTTCGTGTCCGATGGCGCGACGGCGAGGTCGCCGATGGTCTGAACGCCGAGCGAGTCGCCGACCTGGCGCCACGTGGTGCCTCCGTTGATCGTCTTCCACACACCACCGCCGGCGGCGCCGACGTAGATCGTGTTGTGGTACGGTGTGGGAACGGCGAGCGACGTGACGCGTCCGCTGTATGCGGCTGGACCGAGGTTTCTGTAGGAGATTTTGCCGAGAAAGCGCGCGACCGAATCGGCGCTCTGGGCTACTGTGTCGGTGGGAGACGAGGCTGGCGCGCCGGCGGTGCGCTGGCGTGGCGTGGAGTCGCCTGCCGGCGGTCGCGCTTGCGCCAGGACGGAGGAAGAGGCGCACACCAGGAAGAGAGCGGCGACGCTGATCGTTGAGCGCGTGCGATGCATGGCGCCTGGGCGGTTGTGGGTGCGCAATCGGATGCCGTCAATCAAGGCGAAGTGTCGTCGTTGCGACAGCGGAGGTTGGTCCCGTCGCCGCTACGGCAAATCCGCCGTGGCCAGCGACGCCAGCACGTCACGCTCCGATCGTGGCTGCAGAATTCCGGTCGCCGCGAATTCGCGCGCCTGCGGATAGCTCGTCTGCCGAATGCGCGCCGCCACGGCCTCGAGCGCGGGAAGATTCGCATGAATGTCGTAAATCGCGGCTACGCGCACTTCAGATCTTCCAATCCGTCGACGCATGCCCGGCGCGTTGGCGCACCAGGAACATCACGCTGAGCCACGCACCCCAGAGCACAAAGAATCCGACGGGGCTCGCCACGGTTGCAAGGAGCGGTCGCTCGAGCTGCAAGCCCATGCCGCTGCCCGTCCACCGCGAGTATGCCATGAGGAAGCCGAACAGCGTCGTCGCCACGGCGAGTGCCGCCGAGAGCACGCCGATTTCGCCCCACGAGCGCGGCAGGAATCCGATGGCCAGTGCCGCGACCAGCAACGGTAGATACTCGAGCGCCGTCCAGGCGAGCGGCACCGATTGCCACGACGGCAGGCGCGGCACGATGAGCCCGGCGTAGATGGTCTGCACCGCCCAGATGCCGGCAATAGCGATCGCGACCGCGAGCAGTACCCGGCGCATGTGAGCGTCTCCGTGCGTGTCGATCGTGAAAGCGCTGCTCAGAGATCCTTGGCCATGCAGACGCTCGTTGGCGATCCGACGTACTCGCCGAACGGTGGAATCGGCGCGAAGCCCGCGTGCTGGTAGAGCGCGAGCGCCTCGAGCTGACGGGCTCCCGTCTCGAGCGCGACGCGTGTGAGACCGAGCGCGCGCGCCTCCGTCTCGAGCGCGCGCAGCAGATCGCGTCCGACCCCGCGCCCGCGCGCGGCGGGGCGAACGTACATCCGCTTGATCTCGCCGGTACGTTCGTCGATCCGCCGAATCGCGCCGCATCCGATCGGCTTGTCGTCGAGCGTGGCGACCAGGAACGCGCCTTGTCCCTCGGCCACCTCGCTCGTGTCGAGCCGGAAGTGCGTCGCGCCCGGCTCGGGATATAGGGCCGACAGCTCCGCGTCGAGCGCCGCGATCAGCTCCCGCGCCTCGGGTGAGGCGAGCGTGCTGCCGCGGATCGTGACCCCATCGGATGGGGTCACCGGGCGATCCACGACTTGCTCAGACTGCTCGCGACCATCGGCGTCCGCTCTGTCTTTGCTCACCCGACGAGCCCGCTACGGCACCTGGCGCATCTTGCGCATCTCGTAGTTCGCCGGCGGCTCGGCGCCGAGCAAGTTCTTCACGAAGTAGTCCCAGCGACGGCGCATCATGTAGTCGGACTGCGCGCCGTAGCCGTGCCGCTGGTTCGGAAGAATGAGCAGATCGAAATCCTTGTTCGCCTTGACCAGCTGGTCCACCACGAGGTACGTGTTGTACGGCGGCACGTTGTCGTCCATCGCGCCGTGCGCGATCAACAGCTTGCCCTTGAGGTTCTTGGCCAGATTCTGATTCGCCTGGTCGTCGTAGTTCGTAGACGCGTTCGGGCCGCGCGTGAGCAGACCTTGGTACCGCTCACCCCAATCGTCCTCGTACTGGCGGTTGTCGTGGTTGCCCGACTCGGAGATGCCGACCTTGAAGAAATCGGGATAGCGGAACATCGCGTCCGCCGTGGCGAAGCCGCCGCCGGAATGTCCCCAGATGCCGGCGCGGTCGATGTCGATCCACGCATAGCGGCTGGCGAGCTCCTTCATGCCGGCGATCTGATCGGGCAGGCCGTTGTCGCCCATGTTGCCGTAGTAGGCATCATGAAAGCTCTTCGAGCGCATCGGCGTTCCCATCGCGTCGATCTGCACGACGACGAAGCCCAAGTCGGCCAACGCCTGCGTATCGCCGCGCGATGGACTGAAGCCGCGCCCGCCCACGCTGCCCGCCTGCGGCCCCGGATAGATCTGATTGATGATCGGATATTTCTTCGTCGAGTCGAAGACGGACGGACGATACATGATGCCGTAGATGTCCGTCTTTCCGTCGCGCGCCTTCATGGTGATCGGGATCGGCGCCTGCCAGCCCGCCGCCACGAGGCGCGAGATGTCGGCTTTCTCGATCGTGAGCAGCGGCTTGCCGGCCGCGTCCCGCACCACGGTCGTCTGCGGCGTCGTCGGCGTCGAATAACTGTCGACCACGTAGCGGCCGCTCGGCGACAACGACAGCTCGTGATCGGCATTTTCCGGCGTCAGCAGCGCTTGGCGCTTGCCGTCGAGGCTCGCGCTGTAGAGGTGACGGAAGTATGGGTCGCGGCCCTGCTCCTTGCCGGTCGCGATGAACATGATGCTTCGCGCCTTGGCATCCACGCGCAGCACTTGGAGCACGGCGCCATCACCGGTGGTGACTTGGTTCTTCACTTTTCCGGTGGACAAGTCGTAGAGGTAGATCTGCGCCCAATCGCTGCGCTCGCTGAACCAGAGGAACTCGTTGGTCGCGGGCAGCACGTGCCAGTTCACCGCGAAGAGTCCCGACTCGAACTGCGTCGGCGACGTCTCCTCGTACACGTCGCGTATCGCGCCGGTCGACGCGTCGGCGACGCGCAGCCATTCGCGCTTGTGATCGCGCGACGTGGAGACAAAGGCGAGATGCGACCCGTCCGGATACCACTCGACATCCGCCCACTCGCCTGCGCCGCGGCAGACGACGTGGTCGCAGAGCGTCGAGCGATGCTGGTCCGGCGGCATCTGCAGCCGGACGACCTTGGGTCCGCCCGCCGCATCCACGTCGATGATCACGCGCTGGATCATCGTGATGACGCTGTCGCCGGGCAGCGGATAGTGCCACGCCTCGAGCTCGGGGTGCCCGATCTCCGTGCGCACGAGATACATCATGCCGACGCCGCGCTCATCCTGTTGGAACGTCGCGATCTTTTTCGAGTCCGGTGACCAGATGAGCACCGCATCGTCGCCGTGAATCCAGCCGGCGTTGTCCGTTGCGTAGCCGAAGTCCTTCACGCCGTCCGCCGTCAGGCGCGTCTCCGTGCCCGTCGCGACATCGCGCATCCAGAGGTTGAAGTCGCGGATGAACGCCGCGCGCTTCCCGTCGGGGGACACGTTCTCACGCCGGCGAACGGGTCCGCCGCGATTCGCCAGCGCGGGGTTCGCCCGCATCGCGGGATCTTCCTGACCGGTGGCCTCGCACTTCGTGCCCTCCACGTCGCACGTCCAATGACGGCCGCGCACGTCGAACGCGATCGATTTATCACCCGCCGAGAAATCGAAGCGCGTGAAGGGAACGCGCCCTCCCTCCAGCTGCGCCCCCGCGGCGGTCATCGCCCGCGCGATTTTGGCCGCGTCGAACGCGGCGGCTCGAGTGCGCTTCGTTGGATCCACGAGAATGAACTGCCCGTCCTGCCCGCTCGCCATGCGGTACCAGAACCGATCGTTCGGCAGCCACACCGGCTGAACGAACGCGCCCGACACGAGCGGGAGCGTGTTCTGCGCCAGCGCGCGCTCGGCGCGCTGATAGTCGGCCGCCGTGACCTGTTTTGGCGCGTACGGCTGATTGCCCTGCGCGGCGGCGACGGGAACGGCAAAGGCAGCGGCGAGCGCGGCGCGCCCTAGATGACGAACGACTGGAATCATGGAATCCTCGGCGGCGATGGTCGGACGAAGACGATACTCGCGGCGCGCGCGTTGCGCCACGAGGGTGCGCCCCGCGGCGCACCGAATGCTCAGTCCTCGCGAACGGCGATCCGGTCACAGAGCGGCCACATGCCAAGCCACGACTATCGCGGCACGAGCGGCCGACGCGCGCGGATTACCGGAGCGCGCTCGTCAGTGCCGCTGGCCCCACGGCGCGGAAGATCGTCGCGTGCGTGAGGTCCGGCCGGGGCGCGTACACCAGCGCGAGACCTCGCGGCGGCGCGGTGCGAACGAGAGCCGCGAGTCGCGCGGTGCCGGCGGCGATGTCGTCGACGTTCGAGCTGGCCAAGTACAGCGTGCGCGGCACCGCGTCGAGAGTGACGAGCCTCATCGGCGCCGAGTCCACGAGTGCGCCGCGGTTCCACCAAACGCTGGGGTCTAGTGCAACGTAGTGATCGAACAGCGCCGGCTCGGCGAGGAACGTTTCCACAACGAACAACCCCGCGAGCGATTCGCCCACGATTGCCCGCTCCTCGGTCGTGCGGTAGCGGGCACGGATGGCCGGGACGAGCTCGTCACGGATGAAGCGGCGGAAGGCGGTCGAGCCGCCCACCCGCGGTGCAATCGCGCTGTCGGTGGCAATGCGCGTGGGGCCCGTCAGGTCGCGTCGACGCTCGGTATTCGGAATTCCGACGACGATCACGGGTCGAATCAGGCCAAGGGCGATCAGCGAGTCGACCGTGTGTACCACGTGCGGAAAGTCCTCGTCGAGTCCGCCGTCGGGCATGTAGAGCGTTGGGAAGCGTGCTGCGGCCGGCGCGGAGTAGCCCGGCGGCGTATGGACGTTCACCAACCTGCGCTCGCCGAGCGCCCGGGACACGACGGACAATGTGTCGTGTGCAGGCATCGGGTCCGCTTGCGGCGGCGTGCTCTGCGCTCGGAGCGGGGCCGCGAGAAGGGCAAGGGCGAACGCGCGGATGAGGCCGGCGCGGGCGTGGGTGCACGTCACGTTAGATGGCGCTCGAGCCGGAGCGCGAGTCGAGATTTGCGATGCCGGCGCGAATGGCCAGTAGCTGCGGGTACAGGTAGGCGTCCGACCAAATCTCGGCGCTCCAGGTGCGTTCGTCGTGAATCGGCAACCAGGTCACGGCGACGAGCTCCGCATCGGCGCCCTCACCGCCGCCCGGACTGACCTTTCCGGCAGTCACGGTGCACAGGTACGTGCGCCACCGAATGTACGTGCCGTCCGGCGGTTCGGCGGGCCGATCAGAGAGAAGGCGCTCGACCCGCACGTCGAGATGCGTCTCCTCCCGGACCTCGCGCGCGACGCACGCCTCCTCGTCCTCGCCATCCTCGCGTCCGCCGCCCGGGAGGATCCACACCGTCGGCCCGTTCCGAAA
Source organism: Gemmatimonadaceae bacterium (assembly GCA_040003335.1). Classification (GTDB taxonomy): domain Bacteria; phylum Gemmatimonadota; class Gemmatimonadetes; order Gemmatimonadales; family Gemmatimonadaceae; genus JALZAE01. Next base: position 8,581 of record JBDUCS010000082.1, read on the forward strand.
TGCGCAACGGAGCAGCAGGATTGCTCCGTTTTGAAGCACGGCGGCCTGGTAGCGAGTATGACGTAGAGTCCCCAAGTCGCCGGCCCGATCGAGAGAGAGGACGCCATCCGCCCGTGACGCGACGCTACCGCCAGCCCCGCGGCGGCACCAGGACATCGACATCTACATAGGACGGTGTCTCTCGCAATGCCCGGCGCAGCCGCGCATTCATGACACGGCGGACTTGACGCGCCTCGTTCGCCGTGTAGCAGAGGCCCACCCCGATCGCCGGTTGACCGTGCCGGCGTTTCCTGCAGTGATGGCGCACCTGTGGCGACTTGAAGCGCTTGCTCCGTCCACCTGCAAGAACCACCCAGACTCGTGCCATGCCCGTTCTCCGCGTCGGTCGTCGCGGCCCGGCCTCGGAGTGAGCCGAACCGCTCCGAGTAGCGACGGTGGGCGAGCGGGGAAGGCGTGGCGAGAATTAGGCATGGCGGAACGTGGGAAGGTGAAGTCGTGCGACGCTCGCTCATATACAGCGCGGCGGCAATAACGTTGCGAATGCTCGTGCGGCATTCGGTTATGTGATGAGCACATCGGCGCCGAAGAGTATCAATCCGAGCTTCCGCGCGAGCGTTCGGGAAGCGGCGTTCTGCCAAGACGTGCTATAGAGCGGCATGCGGCCCATCGCGCGAACGGCATTCGCCCACGCCACGACGACCTCGGCAGCGTAGCCACGACCGCGAAACTGGGTTGCCGTTTCGACTCCGGCCTCGTGGGCGAGCGCCGTGATGCGGACGCTGCAGCAGAGGGCTCTCGCCTCGCCGTCGACTACGAGCGCGAACATCGGTTGGCGATCCGGCACATCGGGCAGCCACGCCTCGAGGTGCGGACGGAGCACTTCCGCATTTGCTTCCGTGACGAGGATCGCTCGCGCGGTCGAAGGAAGCCGAGGTGGGAAGCAAAACGCCGGGCCGGCCTCGACGCCTTGCACCGGCTCCTGTCGAGCGAGAATGTCCTCGTAACGTGTCTCGCCGTGCGGTGGAAGCAGGGCCGCCTCCGTTGCGGGCTCCGCCGAGCAGGCCGATTCGAGCTCGCGCAGCAGCTGATCATCGATGTCATCCCGCGCCCGACACTCACAGCCACGAGCAGTGCGGCCAAGAAAGAAGCGCGGAGCACGCTTGCCTTCGGGCTCGTTCACATGGGTCATGCGTCCGCGCTCATCGAGCACGAACAGGGTCGCGATGTGCACCCGCATCAACTGGCGATCGTCGTCCAAGTTCGCTCACGGTTCGAGGTGATGGCGACGTCACAGAGTTGACGCCAGCCGCGTAGTTGGTCACGGAAGCCGCTCGTTCGAGCGACGAGAACATCGTCCATCGTCTCTCCGGGTCGAGTCGTCGGCTCGCTCCTTGCTTTATCTCCGCGCACGCCGACCGCCTCCTTGCTCTTTCGTTGCTCGGAACACGTCGGATGGCGCGCCACATTCGCAGAGGACTCTATGAGCATCTTTGGGACGATCATGTCGAAGATCTTCGGCCACCGCACGGCGGCCGCGGAGAGCGCTCCAGCTGGGAACAATCCGGCCACTGCCGCGCCGGCGGCGGCCGCTCCCACTCCCATCTCGGAGACCGACGTCGAAGGCGTGCTGACCGCGATCGCCGCGAAGTACAATCATCCGGTCAACTGGCGCTACTCGATCGTCGACCTGATGTCGATACTCGGCATCGACAACAGCTTGGCGCAGCGAAAAGAATTGGCCAAGGAGCTGGGGTATACCGGCGACATGAATGACAGCGCGCCCATGAATATCTGGCTGCACAAAGAGGTCATGCGAAAGCTGGCGGAGAACGGCGGCAAAGTTCCCGCGGACCTGATGTAAGATGGGCTGACAGCCGGGGCGCCGGCGGGTGGCAGTTACTGCTTCAACTCTGCCAAAGCCCGCCGCGCCACCGGACGCGAATCCGGTTTCGGAACCGATTGCCACGCGAGGAGGGCGGAGCTAGGTTCGCGCACGCGGAGTAGGCAGCGCGAGCGGATTGCCCGACACCATCACCCTCGAACCGGAGCTCTCATGCGCAAGCCCATACCCGGCCTCGGCCGACTCTTGTGTTGCGTCACCGTGTTGGCCGCCTGCGCCAAGTCCGATGCGGGGCGCGCGGCGGATAGCGCGGCGGCCGCGGCACCGGTGACACCATCGCCGGCGCCGGCTGCCACGCCAGCGGCCGCCACCCCTCTCTCGCTCGCCGACGTCGCGGGAAAGTGGAACATGCGCTCCGTGCCCGAGTCCGGAGACACCACGCCCACGACGTACGTGCTGACCGCCGCGTCCGACGCGTCAGGCTGGAAGCTCACGTTCCCGAACGGCCTCACCGTCCCCGCGAAGGGTGTCATGGCCGCGGGTGACAGCGTCGTCACTGACGCCGGTCCATACGCGAGCGTGCGGCGCAAGGGCGTTCAGGTCACGACGCACAGCGTGTTCCGGCGTCAGGGCGCGCAACTAGTGGGCACCACGGTCGCGCACTACAAGACGACCGGACCCGACTCGGTGCTCCGGCTTCGGTCGGAGGGAACGCGCGCACCGTAACCGACGCGCAACGCCGGCGTGCGCGCTCCTCACGCACGCCGGCATGCCGAGCGAAGAAGTAGTAGAATCATCCCGCGCGAATCGACAACGCGTGGCGGAACACGTCCCGCGGGTCCCAGCGCGCCTTGATTTGCTGAAGCCGCGGATAGTTCTGCATGTAGTACAGCGTGTGCCAGGGCACACCCGATGTATTCAGCGCGGGGTCAGCGAGGTCGGTGTCGGGATGATTGATGAACGCACCGCCGCACATATCGCCAGGCACCGGAACGCCACCGCTCTCCGCAAATAGATCGCGATAGAACGCCCGCACCCACGTCAGGTTCTTTGCCTCTTCCCGCGGATCCAGCCATCCGGTGCTGCACGCGATGTCGAGAATCGAATCGCGTTGGGCGGACGCGGTCGCACCGGGCCCGACGACGTTGATGCGGCCGCCATACGAGGCGAGCCCCAGCATCCCGCCCATGACGTCATGGTCGGCGCGAGTCAGGTAGTCGTACGCCACTGCGATCTGGCGATCGGTAAACGGTTTTTTGAGGAGCGCATCCTTCACCTTGACGCTGACGCCGCCCGCCGGCGCGGCGAACAGATCGGGCAACGGGTTCAGGGCAAACTCGAGCCAGGTCATCTGCGCTAGTTCTTTGGTGTTCGGTGCGCCGACCCCTTCACCCAGCGCCGCCAAATGGTCGTCCATCTGGCCGTAGGCGGCGGCGCCGGCCGTGCTCACACCGCGCACGATGATCTTCCCGAACTGCTTTCGATGGACCTCCAACAAGGTCCAGAGCGAGGCGCTGCGGGAATCGGCGTCGCTGTTTCGCTCGCACCAAGTCCCGTGGTTCCTGAGAAGTCGCAGGAAGGATGGCTGGTCGATGTCGCTCCAGCTCCATTCCGCCTTGAGCGTGGTGATCGACTCCGGCGCGGGCGGCAACAGCCGGGCGGGGTCATCGCCGGATGCGTCAGGCGATCGGAACCAGTACCGAGTGACGACGCCGAAGTTGCCACCGCCTCCGCCGGTATGCGCCCACCAGAGGTCACGATTCGCGTCGGACGTCTCCCGCGTCGCCACCACGCTGCTCGCCCGTCCGCTCTCGTTCACGGTGACCACCTCGACGGCATACAGATAGTCCGCCGCGAGGCCGAGCTGGCGACAGAGGAAGCCGAAGGCGCCACCGACCACATGCCCGCCCATGCCGATCGCCGGATACTCGCCGAGCGGTATCACGACGCCCCACGTCTCGAACAGCACCCGGAGCGTTTCGCCCACCGTGGCGCCGGCCTCGACCACCACGGCGCCCATGTCCGCATCGTAGTACACGCGCTTCATCGGCGAGACATCGATGATCACGCGCACCTCGGGATCCGATACGAATCCTTCAAGGCAGTGCCCGCCACTCGTCACGGCGAGACGCCGCCCTTCCGTCACCGCGTCCTCCACCGCCGATACGACTTGATCGGTCGAGCTGACGAGCCGGACGTAGTCCGGGCTGGCGCTGAACCGCTTATTGAAACGCTTATCGACCACCGAGCGATACCGCGGATCGTCGGGCTCAATTCTCGTGGATTCGACCGGCGGGTCATCGGTCGTGTCTCGTGTCGACATCATCTTTCTCATCCGTTCAACGCCAGTCGATGACCGCCCGCCGAGGCGATATCTGTGTTCAAGAACGAAGGGCGTTCAAGT
>JBDUCS010000373.1:0-3777 GCA_040003335.1 Gemmatimonadaceae bacterium
CGTGTGCACCATCGCGTTGACGGTGCTGAACGCGCCGTAGCTGTGGCCGCCGATGCCGAGCCGCGCGCGATCGATGTAGCCGAGCTTGTCGAGTTCGTCGATCACGGCGATCAGATTCTTTTGCAGGTCGGAGACGTAGTTGTCGTTCATCCGCCCCTTTTCGCCGAACACCGGCGGATCGAAGTTGGCCACCGCATAGCCCTGCGTCGCCAGGTACTCGATCGTGCGCGGCCCTCCGACCGGGAACTGATTCACGTTCTGGGTGCGCAACGTGCGTTGGTAGCCGAGCGAGTCGGTGTACTCGTACGGGTAGAACCAGAACATCCCCGGCAAGCGCGTTCCCTCGCGATAGTTCTGCGGCAGCGTGAGGTTGACGAGAAAGCGCATGCCGTCGGCGCGCGTGACCCAGATGCGTTTGCGCACGAGGTTGGTGAAGTCGGGGCTTACGTCGGTGTTGCTCGTCAGCTTCGTGAGCGTGCCGCGCTTGGCGTTGTCGCGCAGGTACGCGTCGGGCACCGTCTTCGCCGCCTCGCGCACGACGACGACGCGATTGAGGTCGTCGTCGAGCGCGGCCGTCACCGTCTCGAAAACGTCCTGCGCGCCTTCGAACATCGGCGTCTTCTTCGCCGTCTTGATCTCGATCTTGTCGACGAAGCCGCGCGGACCCTGTTCGGCCCATGCCTTGTTGTAGTGCGTGCCCTGGAAGTACGCGTACTTGCCGTCGGATGAGAGCAAGACGACCGGCGCGCCGAGCGCGCCGCGCTTCGTCATTGGCTCGCCAGGATTCTGGTAGAAGGTGAGCGAGTCGTCGCCCGTCCCGCCACGTCCGCCGCCGCCGAAGCCCGCGCGGCTCGCGCCGACGTTTGCCGTGAGCCCGCGCAGCCGCCAGATCGTGTAGCGCTTCCCCGGCTCGTTGAAGTACGAGGCGTAGACGTGTCCGCTCCCGTTTGCGTTTTCAGCGACGAACGCCATCGACGCGTCGTCGGAGAAGAGCACGCTCCCGATGCGGTTGTCGCTCTCGAGCAGCACCTTTTCGCTGTTGGCGTCGTACGGCGCGACCCATTGGACGAGGCGGTCCTTGCGACGCGCGGCGCCGGGAGTGCGCGGTGCGTCGGCGCTATCGCCCGCCGGCGCGCCGTTTGCTCGCGCGGGCGCCGGATCCTGCTTGAGGAAATACAGACCCTTCCCGTTCGGCATCCAGCCGAAATTCCGGCGCACCGTATCCTGGCCGCGTCCGGCCGGCGGCGCGCCGGGCGGCTGATCGTCCGGCGCGTCGCTCTGGCGCAGCGGACGCACCGCGAGCGTTACGACGCTCTTGCCGTCGGCATCCCAGAGCTGTTCCGTCTGCGCGAACGCCTGATACTGCACGATGTAGGAAAAGGGCTTCTGCATCAGCGTGACGCGGAACGTTTTGCCGTCGGGCGCCGCATCGACGGCGAAAAGCATTGCCGGCGCGCCAATTTTCTTGATGGCGCCGCTGCGCGCGTCGATCGTCGCGAGCTGGCCGGTCGCGTAGTACTCGAGCGCGTCGCGCTCGAACGGATCGCGCAGCAGGCTCGCGTACGTGCGAGTCTTGTCCTTTTTGCCGTCGGACATCCGCACGAGCGACCCCGTCTCGATGTCGGCGCGCTTCGGAGCCGCCTTGCGACCGTCGGGAACGAGCACAGCGATCACGTGGTTCCCATCGGCGGTCCACTCCACCGTGGTGACGAGCGTCGCGAGCATTGGCGCGGGCGCGAGCTGGCGCGATTTCCCCGACGAGACGTCGGCGACGTACAGGCGAGACGCGTCGTCGAAGTTGGCGATGAAGGCGAGCTTGGACCCGTCTGGCGACCACTGCGGACTGCTGATCGTCGCGCCCTTCGGCGTCTCGATCGCGCGCGTGGTGCCGGTCGTCGCGTCGATCACCGCAAGCCCGGTCGCGCCCCGCGTCGTCAGCAGGCGCGCGCGGTTCGCCTTGAAGTCCACCTGCAGCCCGGCGAAGTAGTAGTGCGGCTTGCCGAACGCCTGCACGCTCGGGAGTCCGTCGCTCTGGAGCTTGAGAAACCACTTCCGGTCCGGGCTCTGGTTCGTCAGCGACACGTTGTTCTGCCGGGGCGCCGTCACGAGCTTCTCGATCTCGGCCGGCGGCCGAACGTATGACTCCTTCGCGAGAATCCCTCGCGGATTCCACGCCGCCGGCGCGGCGTCGTTCTGCTGTGCGCCGAGCGGTGAGACGAGGGCGAGCGACGCCGGCACGAGCCAGACGCGCATGATGAGGCGACGGACGGGACCGGGCATGCGGGCTCCGAAAAACCGAGGGGAGAGGGAGGTTTTCCAACATACGCGCCGCGGGCAGTGAGCGTTACCTGGCCCTCGGCGAAGGGCCCGGAAAGATCGGTCGTCGGGCCGCCGCCGACACCCGTCGCCGTTCGCAACCATTCCCTCATATCGACTGTCTATACGACCAACCGCCACCGGGCTTCCGATGACGCACCTCCAGTACGGCACACTCGAGCTCTTGATCCTCAAGGCCCTATCGCTCAAACCGATGCACGGCCTCGGCATGGCGCGGCGGATCGAGCAGATCACGCAACACGCATTCACGGTCAGGCCAGGGTCGCTCTTCCCCGCGCTCCACCGCATGGAGGAAGCCGGGTGGCTCCAGTCGTCGTGGGGTGAGTCGGAGAACAACCGCCGCGCGAAATACTATCGGCTCACCAAGGTGGGCCGGGCCCAGCTCAAGACGGAGACGCGGCAATGGGCCTTCGTCTCGGACGCCATCGCGTCGGCGCTCCGCTCCACCTAGCACTGGCCGAGGATTTGTCATGCCGATCGCCGTCCGCATCGCCAGCCTCGCACGCAACCTTCTGCGCCGCGACCGCGTCGAGCGCGACCTCGACGCCGAGCTCGGCGCGTACGTCGACCTTCTCTGCGACGAGAAGATCGCGGCGGGGATGACGCACGCCGACGCACGGCGAACCGCGATCGTCGAGTCGGGCGGCGTGACGCAAGTGAAGGAGGAAGTTCGCGACGCCCGCGCCGGTGCATTGCTCGATGGCGTGATGCGCGACGTGCGTTATGGAGCGCGGTCGCTCGCCCGCACGCCTGGCTTCACGATCGGCGCCGCGCTCGCGCTCGCGCTCGGCATCGGCGCCAACGCCGCCGTTTTCAGTGTCGCCGACGCCGTCCTGCTGCGTCCGCTTCCCTACCGCGACGCCGACGCGCTCGTCACGATCCTGCACCACGGACGCAACCCGGTCGCGCCGGCGAACTTCATCGACTGGCGACGGCAGAGCAGCAGCTTCTCGCACTTTGGCGCCGCCGACTATTGGCAGCCGAACATCACCGGTACCGACGCGCCGGAGCGGATTCTCGCTCTCAAGATCTCCGACGACGTCCTCCCGATGCTCGGCGTCCCGCCGATGCTCGGCCGCTTCTTCTCCGCCGACGAGCAGCAGCGAGGACGCGACCACGTCGCGGTTCTCGGCTATGGCCTGTGGCAACGGCGCTTCGCCGGCGACCGCGGCATCGTCGGCAAAACGATCACCGTCGACGGCGACGCGTACACCGTCGTTGGCGTGATGCCGCGCCAGTTCCGATTCGCTCCGTACTGGGCGACGAAGGCCGAGCTGTGGGCACCGCTCGCGCTCGGGCCGCGTGAGACGAATCGCGGCGGACAGAGCCTGCGGATCTTCGCGCGACTCAAGCCCGGTGTCACGTTCGCGAGCGCGCGCGCGGTGATCGGCGCCATCACCGCGCGCCTCGAGGCGGAGTTTCCCGGCAGCGACCGCGACG
>JBDUCS010000374.1:0-3772 GCA_040003335.1 Gemmatimonadaceae bacterium
CGTGATCGCCGACGGCAAGATCGTCGCGATGGCCGAGGCGGTCGGCGACCTGCTCGGACTGCGCGTCTTTGCGGCGCTTGACGATGCGCTGGCGACGAAGCCCGACGCCGCGTTCATCTGTACGCCGAGCGCACTCCACGTGCCGGCGGCGATCGCCTGCGCGCGCGCGGGCGCGCATCTCTTCATGGAGAAGCCCCTCTCGCACACGTTGGATGGCGTGCGCGAGCTACTCGCCGAAGTCGCACGCGCCAGCGTCATCGGTACCGTCGGCTGCCAGATGCGATTTCATCCGTGTCTCGTTCGGGCGGCCGCGGCGATTCGGAATGAGACTCTCGGACGCGTGCTGGCCGTGCGCGCGGCGGCGGGCGAGCACCTCCCGGACTGGCACCCGTATGAGGACTACCGTACCGGATACGCCGCGCGACGGTCGCTGGGCGGCGGTGTGATTCTCACGCTCATCCACGAGCTGGACTACGTCCAGTGGATGTTCGGCGTCCCCAAGCGCGTCTTCGCGCTCGGCGGACAATGGAGCCGGTTGGAGCTCGACGAGGTCGAGGACGTCGCCAGCATGCTCCTGGAATGTGCCGATGCGCGCGGACGCCCGGTCGCGGTGCACGTGCAGCTGGACTATCTCCAGCGGCCGCCGAGGCGCTCGTGCGAGATCGTCGGCGACAAGGGGACGTTCAACGCCGACCTGCGTGGAAACTCGTACTCGCTGCGCCTGCACGATGATTCGTCCGATCGGCCGTCGGCGTTTCCCGAGTTTGAGCGCAATGACATGTTTCTCGACGAAATCCGACACTTTGTCGGCGCAATGCGGGGCGAGCATCCACCGGCCGTATCACTCGCCGAGGCCGCTGACACGCTCCGCGTCGTGCTCGCCGCGAAGGAGTCGATGATCACACACCGCGCCGTGGAGATCGCATGAGCGCCGATCGACAGCCTCGGGAGCTGTTCGACCTCTCCCGCCGCGTGTTCATCATCACGGGTGGCGGCGGGCTGCTCGGCCACCGGCACGCCGCGGCGATCGCCGGCTTCGGGGGCGTGCCCGTGCTCGTCGACCTATGGCTCGATGGTGCCGAGCGGGCGGCGCAGGCCCAGCGCGACGCGACGGGCGTGGACGCGATCGCGCTGCGCTGCGACATCACGCGCGCCGCCGACGTCGAGTCCATGCTGCACGACGTGCTCGAACGGTTCGGGCGCGTCGACGGCCTGATCAACAACGCGGCGAACAATCCGAAAGTGGAAGACCCTTCGGCCACTTCGTTCTCGCGCGTCGAGAGCTTTCCGCTCGGGCAGTGGGCGGACGACATCGCCGTCGGGCTGACGGGCGCGTTCCTCTGCTCGCGTGTGGTCGGGGGCGAGTTGGCGCGCCGCGGGTCCGGCGTGATCGTCAACATCTCGTCGGAGTACGGCATGCTCGCGCCGGATCAGCGGCTCTATCGCAAGGAAGGCGTCGCCGACGATCAGCAGGCGGTGAAGCCGATATCGTACACCGTGGTGAAGAGCGGGCTGATCGGCATGACGAAGTATCTGGCGACGTATTGGGCCGACCGCGGGGTGCGCGTCAATGCGCTCACCGTCGGCGGCGTGGAGAACGGCCAGCCCGATGAGTTTCTCCAGCGGGCATCGCGGCTCATTCCGCTGGGCCGCATGGCGAAGCCGGACGAGTATATCGGAGCGATAGTCTTTCTCTGTTCGGATGCTTCGTCGTTCATGACCGGTGCCAATCTCGTCGTGGACGGTGGGAAGAGCGTGTGGTAGACGCCGCCGACACGGCATTGGCTGCACTGCTCGCCGAGCGCGTCGAGGACGCCGTCACGCGCGAGCGCGGCGCGTACGATCGCGCCGCCGCGCCCTTCGGCGACGCGATCGTCCTGTTCGGCGCCGGCGGCCTCGGCCGGCTCGCCGCCGCGGCGCTGCGCCGCAAGGGCATCGAGCCGCTGGCCTTCGCCGATAACGATCGATCGCGCTGGGAGACGGTGATCGATGGCATCACGGTGTTGTCGCCCGCGAACGCGGCGGCGCGATTTGGAGGCCGTGCGGCGTTCGTGGTGACGATCTGGGGAGCCGTGAGCTCGCACCGCTTCGCGCACTCCCACGAGCAGCTCGACGCGCTCGGCTGTCATCGCGTGCTGTTTTTTCCGACACTCTTCTGGAAGCACGCCGACGTGCTGCTGCCGTACTACGCGATCGATCTGCCGCACAAGCTCCTAGAGCAACGTGACGACGTGACGAGCGGCATGGCGCTGTTGGCCGACGAGCGGTCGCGCGCCGAGTACGTGGCGCAGGTGCGCATGCGCTTGCACGGCGACTTCGACGGGCTCCCATCGAAGGTGGATGGTGTGCAGTACTTTCCACGCGACGTCTACGCGGCGCGTGACGACGATACCTTCGTCGACTGCGGAGCGTTCGATGGCGACACGTTGCGCGCTTTCGTGGCCGATCGCGGCGCCCGGTTCGTCCGCTATGTCGCCCTCGAGCCCGATCCCACCAGTCGCGCGGCGCTCCAAGCGACCATCACGACGTTGCCGAGCGATCTGCACGCTCGCATCGGCGTCAGTCCAACCGCCGCGCACTCGTCGCGCACAAAGCTGCATCTCTCGGCCACCGGCACCGCCGCGTCCGCGATCATGAGCGGGGAGGCCGGTGGATCGATCGCCATCGACTGCGCGCCGATGGACGAGCTGCCGGAGGTCGCGGGGGCGACGTTCATCAAGATGGACATCGAGGGCGCGGAGCTCGATGCGCTCGAAGGCGTGCGGCATCTCATCGCACGCAGCGCGCCGCTCATCGCGGTGTCCGCGTACCACCGGCAGGACCATCTTTGGCGGCTGGCGCTCTACCTTCACGCACTGCGGCCCGACTACCGGTTCTACCTTCGGCCGCACAACGAGCAGGGTTGGGATCTCGTCCTGTACGCCGTGCCGCAGCATCGGGTGGTGGCGGGCGGGCACGCCGGTGCGTGACGGCGAGCTGCCGTCGAACGAGGACGATCTGCCGCACGACGTGCGGCCGTGCCCGGTCTGCGGCGGGGCGGCGCACGAGCGCATCTTCGCGCAACGCTTCGCGGCAGTGAGCGGCGCGAGCCTGCACGCCGGCTACGACGTCGTCGTGTGCAGCCGTTGCGGCGCGGGTTTCGCCGATCGGATTCCGGCCCAGCCGGCCTTCGACGCGTACTACCGCGACATGTCGAAGTACGAATACCACCAGCGTGACGGGGCGGAATCGGAGTACGATCGCAAGCGCATGGAGGTCATCGCCGCCGTCGTCGCGCCGTATATCCCGTCGCCGGACTCGCGCATCCTCGACATCGGCTGCGCCAGCGGATCGCTGCTGCATCTCCTCCGGCAGCGCGGATTCGTGTCGGTCACCGGGATGGACCCCTCACCCGGCTGCGCGCAGACGGCGCGCCGACTGTACGATCTGCGCGTGGTCACGGCGACGCTGGACGACCTCCCGACCATCGGCGAGCGATTCGACTTCGCGATCTTGGTCGGCGTGCTCGAGCACGTGCGCGAGCTGTCATCGGCGCTCGCGGCGGTCCGCTCGGCTCTCTCGCCGCGAGGCCGCATCTACGTCGAGGTGCCCGATGTGCTGACGTTCACGGATTGGTCGAACGCGCCGTTTCAGGACTTCAGCACCGAGCACATCAACTTTTTCTCGCCCACCTCGCTCGCGAACCTGATGCGCGTGAACGGCTTCGTGCCCGTATTCTCTGAGCAGAACGCGCGTCACCAAAGCTTCGGAACCGTGATGTCCAACATCTCCG
>JBDUCS010000001.1:0-38610 GCA_040003335.1 Gemmatimonadaceae bacterium
ACCTGACGTGCAGACGAAAACATGGTGGCGGTACTGGGACACTGGATTTCAGGGTTGGCGGTGATCGGCTCATCGTTGCATGCCGAGCGCCGTCGTCATCTGCCCGCGAATCGGCATGTATGCCGCGACGACGGCGCGGCGCCCACGTGCCGCGAAGCGCACGTCCCGTCCGAGGTTGTGGCCAATGAATCGCTTCATAGCCGCATGATTGACATCGGCTCTCGCGCCGTCAAGTCGCGGTGAGGGTCGTGAAGGATTACGTCACAGCGCGGCGAGCCATGCTCAACAGGCTCCCCCAAGCGCCGCGCACGCTCGCTTCCCCGCGGCGACGATGCGCGCCGCGGCGGCGCTGATCGCGGCGCCCGTCGCCTTGGAGGAGCCGCCGACCTCGATGTCCGTCGTGGTCGCCAGCGCCGACACGTAGTAGGCCGCCCAGGTCGCGAGAATGTCGCGCTCCGTGGCCGCGTCGCCGCCGGCGGTGATAGCGGATTTGCTCAACGCGAGCTCGCGCCCAAGGCGCTCGCGCGCCGCGCGCTCCAAGTCGGCGATCGCGAAGCGCGCGCTCTGGCCGTCGGCGGTGGTGAGCGAGAGCGCCGCCACGAGCGCCGTCACGCCGACGTTTTTCAACTCGGTCGCCGAAACTTTGTCGAGCCGGTCGTTGTCGGTGTGATAGAACTGATCCGTGAAATGCCAGAACAGAACGCCGGGCCGCTTCGCGCGGAGGAACGGCACGTGGTCGCTTCCGCCCTCGAACGGATTCGTTCGCACAACCCACCCGTTCGTCGCCGCCTGCTCGAGGCAGCGCGCCAGCAGATAGTCGTTGAAGTAGTGCGGCACGAGATCCTGCTTCGTCAGCGGCGCGCCGCCACCCCACTCGGTGTGGTGATCGTCGCCGCGCGTCCAGATCGATGACGGATCTGGCATCTTCTCGATCAGGAACGTGCCGCCCGTCGCCTTGGTATCCTCGCCCACCATGTCGAGGCTGGTGCCCCACAGCACGTGCGAGGCGCGCTCGGCGTTCTCCGTGAGGTAGCGCTGCGTTGACGTGACCTCGAGTCCCCAGAGGAACGTGATCGTGCGCGCCGGACGCACGGCGCGCGAGCGGACGAGCGACGCCGCCACGCGCGCCAGCTCGGCCTGCGCGCCGACCCCGGTCGCGTTGTCGTTCGCGCCCGGCTCCTGCACGTGTGCGCTGAAGACGTAGCGCTCCTCCGGCGCGCGGGCGCCGTGCACCTCGGCGACGAGCGTCAGCTCCTCGGCGCGAAAAATTTTGCTCGCGACGACGACGCGAACGCGCACCGGCCCGCGCGCCAGCGCGCTCTTGAGCGCCTCGCGCGCGGCGAACGAGAGATGCAATCCCCACGACTGCTTCACGCTGTCGAGCGGAATGCGGCCGAACTGGATCGACGTGCGATTCTTCTCGGGCTGCGTGTAGGCCGGCATCTGATACGACATCGCGCCGATCGCGCCGCGCTTCTGCACCGCCTCGGTGAAGAGCCGGCCGAGCGATCCATCGGCGACGACGATCTTGCCGGCAACGGCGGCGTCGTTGAGCGCCTGCGGCGTTCCCTTTCCCACATCCACCAGCTCGGCCTCCACGCCGCCCGCTGCTGTCGTATAGGAATCGATCGAGAGCATGTTACGGTTGGTCGCGAAACGCAGCACCGGTGTGGTCTGGCCGACGACCGTGAGCGACGCATCGACCGGCTCCCACGTCGGTGCCGGCATCGGCCGATGCTCGACGCGATACGTGAGTGGTGCGCCGGCCGGAGCGCCGTCTTCCTTCACGTAGCCGGCGCGCTCGAGCAGCGCGCGCACGCGCTCGATGCTGGCGTCGAATCCGGCGTTACCCGGGAGCCGAAAGTACTGTTCGACAAAACTTGTCACCGCGCGCGCCGTGTCGCCGGAATATTGAGCGCGCACGAGCGTGAAGTAGCGCGCGATGGCCGGATCGGACGGCTTCCGTGACGCCTGTGCGGCGACGGCGGCGGGCGCGACGAGCGAACAAACGACGCTACCAGCGAGGACGAGTCGAGTTATCATCGAGACCGGAGCCGAGGGAAGTAAACCGCGAATATAGCGCCGCCGAACACTCAACCGAACATCGAATACCCAACACCGATCACCGAGCCAATGGCGACATTCGACGAATTCACGCAGTTCGACATCCGCGTCGGCACGGTCGTCGGCGCCGAGCCGTTTCCCGAGGCGCGAAAGCCGGCGATCAAGCTCGCGATCGACTTCGGCGCCGACCTCGGCGTGAAGCGCTCGAGCGCCCAACTGACGATGCACTACACGCCCGGCGCGCTCGTCGGTACGCAGGTGATCGCCGTCGTCAACTTCCCACCGCGCCGCATCGCCGGCTTCTCGAGCGACGTGCTCGTCCTCGGCGCGATGCCCGAGCCAGAGGAAGTGGTGCTCCTGCGCATCGAGCATCCCGTCGCGAACGGAACTCGCATCGGCTAAGGGTGCACGGCGCGCCGCGGCGACCTCGACTACGACGTTGCATTGCGCCCGCCGAGGCAGCACCTATGACGAGGTGTGGAATCGGATCGAGCGCGTGCGGCGGATCGCATCGGATCATCCGGACGAATGAATACCTCTGTAGTTTGTGACGGTCATCCATCTCGATCAGCCGAACCCGTCTTGGTCCGCACGACCTTCGTCATAGATGCCCGTCGATGCTCGCGGATTTGTCGACAGACGACCGACGACTGCTTGACACTGTATTCTGCTTCTCGTACAACCACAGTTCACCACAGTGAGGAGAGCACCATGGCGACCATCGCGACCACGGGCGCCGACCAGACGATCGAGAACAAGGGATACGTGCATCCCGAGATGCTCGTCTCCACCGACTGGCTGGCTACTCATACGAACGATCCATCGCTGCGCGTTCTCGAGAGCGATGAGGATGTGCTTCTCTACGACACGGGGCACATCCCCAGCGCGCAGAAGATCGACTGGCATGCCGATCTCAACGATCCGCTACAGCGCGACTACGTCGATCCGCGACAGTTCGAGAAGCTGCTGCGCAACCGCGGCATCGATGAGACGACCACCGTCGTGCTCTATGGCGACAAGAACAACTGGTGGGCGACGTACGCTTTGTGGGTCTTCCGGCTGTTCGACTTTCCGGAACATAATCTCAAGATCCTCGACGGTGGCCGCATTAAGTGGGAGCAGGAAGGGCGGCCGATGACGACCGACACACCGACATTTTCGGCAACGCAGTACGTGGCCCACGACCGCGACGACGCGAAGATCCGCGCATTCAAGAGCGAGGTGCTCGATCACATGGGCGGCAAGCGTCCGATGATCGACGTGCGCTCGCCCGACGAGTTTTCCGGCAAGAAGACGCATATGGCCGAGTATCCGCAGGAAGGGGTGCTGCGCGGCGGACACATTCCGGGCGCGAAGAGCGTTCCATGGGCGCGCGCGGCGAACGCCGACGGCACGTTCAAGAGTGCCGGCGAGCTGCGCGCGATCTACGAGGGCGAGGCCGGTCTCAAGCAGGGCGACGATGTCGTCGCCTATTGCCGCATCGGCGAGCGCAGCTCGCATACGTGGTTCGTGCTCACCTACCTCCTCGGCTACGGCAGGGTGCGCAACTACGACGGCAGTTGGACCGAGTGGGGGAACTCGGTTCGGGCCCCGATCGAGCGATGAGCGCCGCGCCGGAGGAAGAGCCCGCGCGGCGTCCGCCCAACCGCGTGATCGCGACGTGGAAAAGCGGGCTCGTGATGGAGAGCAGCCGCGCCGACGGCGCTGCGCCGCCGATGGTGATCGACGGCAACACGAAGGAAGCGCAGGGGCCGGTCGACGCCCTGCTCAGCGCGCTCGCCGCATGCGCCGCGTCCGACGTCGTGCTGATTCTCGAGAAGCAGCGCACGCCGCTCGAGGTGATGGAAGTCGAAGTGATCGGAACGCGCGTCGAGACGACGCCGCGCCGGCTCGCGCACGTACAGCTGAAGTTTCGAATCGGCGGCAAGGGCATCACACAGGTGGCCGCCATGCGCGCGGTGGAGCTGGCGGTGACGAAGTATTGCTCGGTGCGCGACTCGTTGCGTCCGGACGTGCCGGTGGAGTTCGAGGTGACGTTGGTGTAGCGCTGCGAAAAGAGACAAAAGAAAAACAACCACCGGAACTCGCGTTCCGGTGGTTGTTTTTCTGTTGTGGTTTAGCTCAACGCTACGGCACCGTCACGACGCCATTGCCGTTGACGGTCGCGACCGCGGTGTTCGAGCTATTTAAGCTGATCACGCCACCCGTCAGGACGACCCCGTTCACATCCCGGAGCACGACGCTGATTGTCGTCGTCGTACCGGCGGGGACGGTGGCCGAGGTGGGAGTGACGGTGACGCTGAACAATGGCTGCTGCACCGTGATGATCGTCGTGCCGTTCACGCCTTCGACCGTCGCCGTAATGGTCGCGGTTCCCGTCGCGATGCCGGTCACGTTGCCGGCCGCGTCGACCTGCGCCACGCTCGTGTTGCTCGAGCTCCACGTGACCGTCCGGCCCGCCAGCGCGGTGCCGCCGCCATCACGCGGAATCGCGGAGAGCGCGAAGGTGCCGGTAACGAGCACCGTCGCCGACGTGGGAATCACATCGACCGAGGCAACCGCGGCGCGCACCGTGACGCCCGCCGTGCCGCTGACGCCTTCGCTGGTCGCGGTGATCGTCGCCGTGCCGACGGCGACACCGGTGACGAGTCCGCTCGCGTTGACCGTCGCTTTCGTGAGGTCGGACCTCAGCCACGTGATCGTGCGGCCCGTGAGCACGTTGCCGTCGGCGTCCTTCAAGCATCGCGACGAGCGTGTAACTCGCACCGGCGCTGACGGTCTGTGCCAATGGCGCCAGCGTCACCGTCGCCACCGGGGCGAGCGTGATGATGACGCCGACGGTCGCCGTCTTCGTTTCGCTCGTCGCCGTGATCGCCGCCGTTCCGGTGCTCACCGCGGTGACCTTCCCCGCGGCATCGACCGTCGCGATCGCGGTGTTGGAGCTCGTCCACGTGACGGTGCGGCCAGTGAGCGTGTTGCCGTCGGCGTCCTTGGTGGTCGCCGCGAACTGGAACATCCGTCCAACGTAGAACGGACTGGGAGCTGCTGGCGTGATCGTTCCCGTTGCCACCGGAATCGTCACGGTGACCGCGAACGTGCCGGCCACTCCCTCGCTCGTGGCGATGATCGTCGCCGCCCGCCGGCGACGCCCGTCACGAGGCCAGTCGCGGCATCGACTGTGGTGATCGTCGTCGCGGAGCTGGACCACACAATGGTGCGGCCGGTGAGCGTGTTGCCGCCGGCATCCTTGGTGACCGCGGTGAGCTGCAGCGTGGCGCCCTTCACGACCGACGTCGACGGTCCCGACACGGTGACGCTCGCGACCGGTGCCGGGGTGATCGTCACGGCGAACGTACCGCTCTTTCCTTCGCTCGCCGCGGTGATCGTGGCCGTGCCCGCGGCGACACCGGTCACAGACCCGTGCTGCTCACGGTCGCATTCGCCGTGCTGGACGAGTACGTCACCGTCCGTCCCACGAGTACGTTGCCGCCCGCGTCCTTCGTGACAGCGGTGAGCTGCAGCGTCGAGCCGGCGGCAACGGTGGTGGCCGGCGCCGAGACGACGACGGTCAAGACCGCGACCGGACCGGTCGAGTCATTGCTGTGACATGCGGCAAGCACGAGGGCGACGGCCAACGTGCGCGCCAGGGAAGACCGGAAGGAACGCATCACGCTCATTCTCCAGAGAGGGCGAGCGGATTTGCGATCGGAGACGGCACTTCGCGGCATGCGACGAAGCGGGGCGCATTGGACCCAGCGTCCACGCGACCTCGTGAAACGTTTATGTAGTCGCTGAAGTAACGCGGCCGATCATGAGAGATATTAACGGCACCGAGCGATGCTCGGTGCCCGTTCTCTCGCTCTCGCGCAGAGCCGTCGCGCCGTCAGCTCTCGAACTCGGTGCCCAAGATCGTGCGTTCTACACCGATGTCGGGAGGCGAACCGGTCATCATCCCCTTCAGTACCTCGAACAGCACGACCGGTCGCGGCTTGTCGATCTTCAGATAGGTCGCGAGATCGACGTCGACCAAAATGAGGACGAGCCGTGGATCGTCGGGTCCGCCATTGCGTGCCCCGCCTTCGTCGCCGAACCAGGCGCGCCAATCCGGCTTGTAGAGCTTGCGGATGAGCTCGCGGCTCTTCGAGACGTTCGCGACGCCGCTCACCGACACCCATTCGCGCGTGCGGTCTTTGTAGTACGACAGGTTCACGTGGGGATCGTGGAGCAGATCCTCGAGCTTGTGGGACTCGGTGCTGGTGACGAACCAGAGGTCCGCCACGGCGTCGCGCGGCTGCGTCTGCATCGCGCGCGAGATGAGCCGCCCGTCGAGCCGACGCGTCGTGAACATTGCGACCTCGATGCCATCGATCAGTCCATACAGGTCGTCGAGTTTTTTTTCCGCCGCGTGGGTGCCGTCGACGCCGCGCTCGCGCGGCGTGCCGCTGTTCGTCGCCTTTTTCTTGCGTGCTGCCGCCATTCGATGACCATCCGTTCAGGTTCGTGGAGTGCGTGCCCAACCTTATGACAAGCGCATGAGGCGTGCCTCGCGCGCCTTCGCATTCCCGCGCTCTCCGCCGCCGCCGAGCTCATCATGTCCCGCCGCCCACGCACATCCGTCGTCGCCATCTGCGCCGCAGGCGCGATCGCGCTCGCGTGTAGCGGCGCCGGCGTCCCCGAAGCCACATCACCGATCCAGACTGCTGGTCCAGCGGTGAGTCCGACGTTCGTGCACGTCGTGCTGATCAGCATCGGCGGACTGCGCGGCGACGCGCTCTCCCGCACGACCACGGTCGCGGCGCTCGCCGCGCGCGGCGCGTGGAGCGACAGCATGCGGACGGTCATCCCATCGATGACGGTGCCGGGCCATCTGTCGATGCTCACCGGCCGCGACGTCACGACGTTCGGGCTGCGCGACAACAGCTTCGACGTCGGTACCGGAACGACGCTCGCGCTGCACGCCGCGAGCTCGGTGTTCGACTGGGCGAAGACGGCGGGTCGAAACAGCAAGGCGGTCGCCGGCGCGATCCTCATTCCGTCGTCGCCGCGCGCAGGCGCAGCAGTTCTACGTGCTCGACACGCTCGCCGTCGCCGATCTCGATGCGGACTCCGTCACCGCGCAGGCGATCCAGCTCGTAACGGGATCGGCGCCGCCATCGATTCTCTTCGTGCACTACAGCGACGTCGACCTGATGGGGCACGATGCGGGCTGGTTGTCGTCGGCTCCCGGCGGCGAGACGCTCAACCCCGAATGGCTCCGCGCCGTCGCGCACGTCGACGTGGCGATCGCCAAGCTGATCGCGGTGCTCCAGACGAGCATCGAGGTCGGCTCGACGGCGGTGATCATCACGGCCGATCACGGCGGCGGCAAAGGCGACGGGTGCGTCGCCGGCGATCCGCCGGTGCGCCAGCACTGCACATCGAACGCGGGCGACGTCCTGATCCCGTTCGTGCTCGTCGGCAAAGGGATCTCGGCGAAGCGGCTTCCGTCCGGTCTCCGCATCACGCAAGTCGCCGCGACCATCGCCAAGCTTCTCGGCGTCAATCCGCCGGCGGCGGCGGATGCGGCGGTGAGCTACTGACGGCTCGCACGCCATGTCATCCTGAGGAGCTCTTCGTTCATGTCACCCTGAGGAGCTCTTCGTTCATGTCATCCTGAGGAGCAACGCGACGAAGGATCTGCTTTTCCAACAGCAGATCCTTCGCCTCGCTCAGGATGACATCTCGTGGTTGCTAGGGTGCGCGCAGTTGAACCTCGACACCGACCTTCCACCCCAGACGCACGTTGCCGCGCGTGGCCAGCAGCACCGACTCGAGCTGTGACACGCTCATGATCGGCGTGCCGTCGATCGAGGTGAGGCTGGCACCCCGCTTCACACCGGCGCGGCCCGCATCACCGCGGGCATCGACGTCGCCCACCCGCACGGCGCCGGATGCGGTGTTCTGGAGCGTGACGCCCCACGCGCCGATGCGCACCGGGCGTCCCTCCGGCTCCTCACCGAAGATGCCCTTGTAGCTCACGCCCTCGGGAAGCTCGACGGGCTGCACGATCCGAACCGGCATGCCGTTGCCGACGACCCGCGATTCGTCGACGGCGACGAACGAGGTGTACTGGCTCACGAGATGGTGCTCGACCGCCAGCGCGGTGATGTCCTGCGCCAGGCGGCGCGACGACGACGAATCGGCGGTGAGCATCGCCGTCGACAAGTCGGCGATCCGCGAGCGCGCCCACACGGGCCCGAGCGCGGCGTGCAGCGGCTCGCTCTCCGGCAGGTCGACGCGCACCGCGACGCGCACGCGCCGCGCGCCGATGCGGCCCGTCACGTACGCGGTGCCCTTCGCCGCGCGCGTGAAGCGGCCGATGACGTTGATCGTTTGGCCGGCGAAGAGGTCACCGAGCTTCGACGGATACACGTTCTCGACCGGCAGCCCGTTCCAATCCATCGCGATGTCGACGAGGACGGGCGAATCGATCGCCGTGAACAGGCGCTCGACGCCGGTCGTGACCGACGCCGAGTCGCGCGGGAGCACGATGTGCGTCGCGCCGCCGCCCTGCTCGCCGATCCCGTCCATCAGGTAGCGGTTCACGCTCGAGCCGATGCCGAATCCAAAGAAGCGAGCCGAGCCGCGCTCCTCCTTCACCGCCTTGAGGACCTCGGCGTCGTTGCCGATGTAGCCGTCGGTGCAGAAGACGAACATCTGCAAGTAGCGCGGATCGTGATGCGCCTGCAACGCGCGCCGCAGCCCGGCGAGCATCTCCGTGCCGCCGCCGCCCTGAATGTTGTCCAGCCACTTCTTCGCTGCCGACACGTTCGCCGGCGTGTTCGCCTGCGCGCGCTCGAACAGCTGGCCGTTGCCGCTCTCGAAGTAGACGAGGTTGAACATGTCGTCCGGCCGTAGCCGGTCGAGCGTCTGCCGCACGACATTCTTCGCGATGTCCAGCGGAAAGCCTGACATGCTTCCCGAGATGTCGAGGAGGAACGTCACCTCGCGCGGCGTCACCTGCTCGTCGCGCGGCGCCAGCGGCGGCTGCATCGTCAGCGTGAAATAGCCGCCGTCCTTCGCCCGGTGAGCGAGGACGCCGAACTGCGTCTCGGCGCCGGCGACCGACCAGCGCAGCACGAAGTCGCGATTCGGAATCGAGTCGTTCGACGCGAGATGGATCGACCGGCGCGACGCCGACATCTCCTGGGCGTCGATGCGGTGCGTGGGCACGGCGAACTTCGTGATCGGCAGGCCGGCGTCGAGCGTGACGGTGAGACCGATGTCGTGGCCGCTGCGCTGGCCCGGCTTGAGTACGGGCGGCGACGGATTGGCCGGATGCGCGGCGGCGCCGCCGCTCCCCGTGAAGATCACGGGCGACGAGCCGCCCGGCATGTAGCGCGGACCGACCACCATCGGAAACGTCCACTCGTACTCGCCGTGCGCGTAGTCGAGGCGCTCGAAGTACGTGATCGCGATCGTGACCGTGCCACCCGGCTCGATGTTCGCGACCTGCTGGTTGAAGATGTTCGGACGCTCCTGCGTCATCAGGCTCGCCGTCTGGCCGCGCGCGACCGCCTCGCGGTAGATCTGCTCGGCCTCCGCCTTCGGCCGCACGATGCCGACGATCTTTCGCGTGCCGATCTGCATCACGAAGTCGTTCACGGCCGACATGGCCGGAAGGGGGAAGGTGTACACCGCCTCGATCGGCTCGCTGAACGAGTTCTCGTACCGCTGCTCGACCGTCGTGCGCGCGAGATAGCCGCTGATGTCCGCGCTCACCTCGGTGTGCTTGAGCGGAAACTCGCCGACCAGGTCGCCCTTGCGATTCCTCGCGCGGAGGGTGCCCTGCGTCACGGGGATCGCGGCGGCCGCGGCATTGAGCGCGTCGATTTCGCCGTCGCGAGCCTCCTTCATCGCCTTGGCGCGCGCGCGGATCGGCACGTTCGCGTAGCTCTGCGACACGTCGCCGCGCGATTTGCCCTCCAGCTTTTCCAGGACGACGAGCTCGTTGGCGCGGACGATCGTCGCTTCGTCGAGGTGCATCGCGCCAATCGTCGCGCCGCCGACGCCGGTCGCCACTTCCTGCCGTCGGTACGCGAACGTCGGCACGGGCGGCGTCACGGGCTTGCCGGCGGGCTCGGTCACCTGCGCCGTCAGCACGGGCGTGCGCGCCGCTCCGACCTGTCCGGAATCCGCGGAGACGACCTTTACGTTCGTGCTCGGTACCGCGGCGACCGTATCCGGCGACCGTGCTCCGTTGCAGGCACTCCCAATCACCAGCGCCACGATCGCGCCGAAAGTGAATCCACGCCGCATGCCGACCTCCTCCCGCGCGATCGCGCGGCATCGAGCGCGCGCTCGCGTCGGGCCTCGCGCCCGGCGCAGTTGCGCACGTCACACGCGATGGGACGCCGGCACACGACGAACTTGCACACGCAGGGCGTGTGAGAGAGCGAGTTCCGGCACCTGGCACCCGGCATCCGGCACCCATACGTTCGCCCCATGTCCACCCTCGCGCCGGTGCGCGCGCACTTCCGCGCAATCGCCGCGACGATCGTCGCCGACGCCGCCGCGCTCGACGCGGCCGGGTGGCGTGACGTCGAAGCGATCATCGACGAAGCGCTCGAGGCACGGCCGGCGGCGGTGCGACGGCAGCTGCGCGCGTTCATTCGCGCGCTCGCGATCCTCCCGGTGCTGCGCTACGGCCGCACCTTCGCGTCGCTGGATCCCGCGCGGCGCGCACGCGTGCTCGGTGCGGTCGAGAGCGCGCCGGCGCTCCTGCTGCGCCGCGGTTTCTGGGGCCTGCGCACGCTCGTGTACATGGGCTATTACGCGCGCCCCGCCGGCGCCGCGGCGATCGGCTATCGCGCCTCGCTCCGCGGCTGGCACGACCGGCGGAGCGCTCCATGACGACGGAGCGCGACTACGACGTCGTCATCATCGGATCCGGTGCCGGCGGCGGCACCGTCGCGCAGGCCCTGGGCTCGCTCGCCCGCGCCGGCAAGCGCGTGCTGGTGCTCGAGCAGGGCGCGCGCCTGCGCGACGATGAGTTCGACGGCACCGAGCTCGGCATGGCGGGGTCGCTCTACGAGAATGCCGGCGGTTTTCTCACCGCCGATGGCACGATGACGCTCGCGTTCGGGCGCGCCTACGGCGGATCGACGCTCGTCTATACCGGCACCTCGCTCGTCGTGCCCGAGCGGGTGATCCGCGACTGGAACGTGCCTGGCCTCTCGCACGCCGATGTCGCCGCACGCTCCGAGAGATACAAGAGCGAGAACGGCGTGCACCTTCTCCCGCCGGAGGAGATCAACGAGAACAACGCCCTCTTCAAGACAGGTTGCGAGCGCGCCGGTTTTCACGCCGAGCAATTCCCGATCAACGTCCGCGGCTGCCTCGGATCCAGCCTCTGCAATCTCGGCTGCCCGAACGCGGCAAAGCAGGGAACGAATCGCGTACAGCTGCCGAACGCCGAGCGTGACGGCGTCGAGGTCGTGACGCGCGCGACGGCGCTGCGGTTGGACGAGCGCGCGGTCCGCGTGCGCGTCGCCGAGAAGCTGCCGGTCGAGAAAGGTGTTCCGTCGGAGTGGGCGCCAGGCGACTATCTCGTGCGCGCCAAGCTCGTCATCGTCGCCGGCGGCTCGGTCGGATCGAGCGCGCTGCTGCTGCGATCGGGGTTCGGCGCGCGTCTCCCCGCGCTCGGACACGGCTTCACCTGTCATCCGGCGCACATCCTTGTCGGCGAGCACGATCGGCCGATCACCAACGACGTCGGCCACCCAAAGTCGTTCTATCTCGACCGCGCCGAGCAGGAGGGATTCGTGCTCGAGACGTGCATGTACTTCCCGTTCATCACGGCGAAGAATCTCACCGGATTCGGCGAGCCGCACGCGCGTCTGATGCGCGCCTTTCCCAGGCTGCAGATGATCCTCGTGCTCGCCTGCGACTACGCGACGCCGGAGAATCGCATCACGGTCGATCGCGCCGGCACCCCCGTCGTCCACTACACCTTCACGCCGCGCGTGATCGAGTCGCTCGCCCGCGCCACCCGTACCTCGGCGCGCATCTTCTTCGCGGCCGGCGCGCTGCGCGTTCACGCGCCGAGTGCTGTGCCGCCGCTCATCGAGCGCGACCAAGCCGCGCACATCGACCAGCTCGTGCGCACCGAGCATTTCATGCCGGGCAAGATCTCCGTCTCGGCGGCGCACCTGATGGGCGGCTGCGGAATGGGCCGCGATGCGGCCGGTTCGGTGACCGACGCGTGGGGCCAGGTGCACGGCATTCCCTGGCTCCGCGTCGCCGACTCGAGCCTCTTCCCGAACTCGCTCGAGATCAACCCCTACCTGACGATCATGGCGCTGGCAGACCGGGTGGCGGATGGCGTACTGCGCGATGCGGGTGCCTTGCTGAGCACGGAGATGCGCCCGCCGGTGTCGGAATCGGTACTGTGATCAAAACGGGCGTGACAGATGTGCGATCGCGACGTCGAGGCCACTTCACATGCCGCCATCGAGTAAACTCCTTTGCCATTCCTTTGGCGTGCTGCTTTCCTTGATGGAATTTGGCATCGCCGGCGGCATGGGACGCGCTGCTCGCCCGTTCGGATCGCATCAGGCGTTGCACGAATAGCCACAGACGCCGAGTTGTCCCCACTCGCAGAGTCCGACGCCCGTCACCCGACGCCCTCTTTCAAGACCGACGATGAGACTGACCGGAGCCCAGATCGTAGTTCGCGCGCTCGAGCACGAAGGTGTGCGGCTCGCGTTCGGCATTCCGGGCACGCACAACATCGAGCTCTACGACGCGCTGGCGCAGTCGAAGACGGTGCGCCCCGTGCTCGTGACGGACGAGCAGAGCGCCGGCTTCATGGCCGACGCGGCGTGGCGCGCCAGCGGTGTGCTCGCCTGCGTCAACATCGTGCCGGGTGCCGGCCTCACGCACGCGCTCTCGGGCATTGCGGAAGCGTTCATGGATTGCATTCCGATGCTCGTGCTCGGATGCGGCATCCGGCGCGACACCGGCCGCGCGTTCCAGCTGCACGATGTCGACCAGTTGGCGATGGTCGCGCCGGTGACGAAGGCGGCGTTCCGGCCGGCGAGCGGTTCGGAGATTTACGCGACGATCCGCCGCGCCTGCCGGATCGCGCGCGACGGCGCGCCCGGACCGGTGATGGTCGAGATCCCGGCCGACCAGTACCTGTTTAAGCACGACGCACGCCTCGACGACGATCACGATCCCCTCCGCGCCGTCACCTCCGCGAACGCCGAGGAGCTCGACCGCGTCCGCATCCTGCTCAATCGCGCCGAACGTCCGCTTCTCTACGTCGGACTCGGCGCGGCCGGCGCGCGCGAGGATCTTGTGCGACTGGCCGAGCGGCTCGAGGCGCCCGTCGCGACGACGTTTCAGGGCAAGGGCGTCTTCCCGGAATCGCATCCGCTCGCGCTCTGGCCGGGCTTCGGGGACGCCGCACCGCCATTCGTGCGCGCGATCGCCGCCGAAGGCGACGTGACGCTCGCCATCGGCTGCCGCTTCGGCGAGGTAGCGACGGGGAGCTACGGCTTGCGCCCGCCCGGTCCGCTGATTCACGTCGACATCGACCAGGGCGTGATCGGCCGGAACTACGAGACGCGGATCGCCGTGCGCTCCGACGGCGGCGAGTTCGTTCGCGCGATCGTCGAGCGCATCTCGCCGCGGTCGCGCGACGATCCGCTACGCGAGCGGATCCGCGACGGACTGGCCGACGTGAAGAACGGATGGCGCGCCGCCGCGAGTGGAACGCGCGTGTCGCCGTATGTGATGATCGAGGCGCTGCAGGCGCGCTTCGGCCAGGACGCGATCTTCACGACCGACAGCGGCAATGGGACGTTCATCGCGATGGAGGCGCTCCGGCTCGACGCGGCCGGCCACTTCCTCGCGCCGGTTGACTATTCGTGCATGGGATACTCGGTGCCGGCGGCGATCGGCGCCAAGCTCGCGCGCCCCGCGTCGCCCGTGATCGCGCTCGCCGGCGACGGCGCCTTCTTGATGACCGGCATGGAGCTGCTCACGGCCGCGCACAACGGCGTGGCCGTGGCCGTGTTCGTGCTGCGCGACCGCGAGCTCGCGCAGATCGCGCAGTTCCAGCGCACGGCGCTCAACACGTCGACGTGCAGCGTGCTCCCGGACTACAATCTCGCCGCCCTCTCCGCCGGACTCGGCGTCGAGTGCATCGTATTGAACAACGACGCGGAGCTCGACGGCGTGTTATCGACGGTCGCCGACGTGACGGCCGCCGGCCGCCCGATCGTCGTCGACGTCGCGGTGGATTACTCGACGAAGACTTTTTTCACGAAGGGCGTCATCAAGACGAACTTGAACCGGCTGCCGTGGCCTGACCGTTTGAGGTTTGTCGGTCGAGCGCTGTCGCGCAAAGCATTTGGCAACGAGCAGTGAGCCGGGTTCACACTTTGCGAGTTCAGATCTTTCAACTGCGGAACCTGAGATTGCACGTATGAACATCGACTCGATTCGCCGCGACTACGGACGCGCCGTGTTATCAGAACTGCAGGTCAACGGCGATCCGTTCGCACAATTTGCGGCGTGGATCGGCGAGGCGGTCGCCGCGCATCTGGGTGAGCCGAACGCGATGACGCTCGCGACCGCCGACAGCAGCGGCGCGCCGTCGGCGCGCATGGTGTTGCTGCGCGGGTTCGACGAGCGCGGCTTCGTCTTCTTTACCGACTATCGTAGCCGCAAAGGGCGCGAGCTCGACGAGAATCCGCGCGCGGCGCTCGTCTTCTATTGGCCGGAGCTCGAGCGGCAGGTGCGCGTGACGGGTGTCGTGTCACGCGCCACGCGTGACGAAACGGAGACGTACTTCACGTCGCGGCCGGTGGGGAGCCGCATCGGCGCCTGGGCATCGCATCAGAGCAGCGTGCTCGCCTCCCGCGAGGAGATCGACGCGAAGTACGCCGAGCTCGAGCGGCGTTTCGGCGATGGCGACATTCCGGTTCCGCCGCACTGGGGCGGCTATCGCGTCACGCCCTCCGAGATCGAGTTCTGGCAGGGACGGCCGAGCCGGCTGCACGACCGCGTGCTGTATGCGCGCCGCGTCAACGGCTGGCGTATCGAGCGACTCTCTCCGTGAGGTAGGGTGTCGCAAGTGGGGTGAGACCTACTCGCGACACGCGGCACCGATTCACCTATCGAGTATCTCGCTGAACAGGGTCAAGGCCCGCGGGTCGTGGCTCTGGCCGAGCCAGAAGAGCGCCTTCGATCGCACCTTTGGATTCTTGTTCGAGCGTGCGACTTCGAGAAGCGGCTCGATCCCCTCGCGGTGATGCAGCTGCGACAGCGCGAAGACCGCCGAGCCGGCAACATCTGTCTGATCGTCGTCGTCGTCGCCATCGCTGGTGAAGATGTCGCCGCCGTTCACCTTCGCCGCCGCCGCGCGGCCGAGCCAGAAGTACGCGGCGTCGCGCGTCGCGCGGGGGCGCGACGCCGAGTCGCGCGCGATCGCGAACAGTGCCGGCCACGGCGCGGCGCTGTCGGCGAGGATCGCCGGGAGAATCGCCTTCTCACCGACGCGGCCGAGCGCAGTGCGGGCGAGCGACAACAGGTAGTCTGATGCGGCGCGCGACGGGACAGTGCCCAAGTCGGTGACGTCACTCCGCTGGTCGCGGTCGGGGCCGACGTACGCGCGCACGTTGTCGACCTCGCCGCCGCGCACGCTCAACACGACGCGCACCGGGCCCGGCGCGCAGTTGGCGCGCCAGTCGCTGCCATTGAGCGAGCCGTGAAACTCACCGATGTAGCTGTTGCGGCCAGGCGAGATGTACGAGCGGCCGTCGCCGCACACGCCGGCGTGCGCGGCATAGCGCAGCTGCACGCTGCCGTCACCGACGGCCTTGACTCTCTGCTCGATCGATTGCGCGGCGAGGGGCGCCGCAGCGAGCGCGATCGCGACGAGCGCGCGCGTAGGGTGCATGAGCATCGCGTCGCCCTCAGCGAGAGATCAAATCGGTGAGCATCTTCGTCACGCGCGGATCGTCCTTCTGCCCGAGCCAGAAGAGCGCTTTCTTGCGCATCTCGCGGTTCGCGTCGGTCCTCGCGATCGCCATCAGCTTGTCGACCGCCGCCGATTCGCTGCGCTGCGACAGCACGAAGATCAGGTGGTCCTTCACCTTTGGCTCCGTCGTCGCATCATAGGTACGCGCGAGGTCGGCGAGCGGCACGCCGCTCTGGCCGGCCCAGAAAAGCGCCTGGTTGCGCGCCTTGACCGTTTCGCGCTCGTCGGCGCCGACGGACAGCAGCCACCTCATCGCCTTGTCGTCGTGCGTCTGCGAGAGCGAGAAGAAGACGCGATCCTTGAGCGTCTCGCTGGTGAACCGCTTGTAACTCGACTCGAGGAACGCGACGTCGTCCGATGTCGGATCACCCTGGCTCAGGGCGAAGATCGCCTCACTCTTCACCTTTTCCGGCGTCGCGTCGGCCTCGATCATCGTGTGCAGCGCCTTCCGCGCCCGCGGGTCGTCGGCTTGGCCGAGCCAGAATGCCGCCTTGCCGCGCAGCGAAACGTCGTCGGCGCCGTTCGCGATCTCGATCAGCGTCGTGACGCCGGCGCCGTCGGGCATCTGCGCCAGCGCGCTGACCGCGGCCTCGCGCAGTGATCGGTCGGCATCACCGGCCTTTGCCATCGCGGCGAGATTCGGCACTGCGGCCGGGCCGCCCGTCACGCCATACCAGAAGACGGCGCGGCGCCGCGTATCGCGCGGACGATCGCCGTCGCGCGCCAGACGAAGAAAGCCGGGCGCAACCGTCGCGCTGTCGGCAATCGCCGCGGCGAGCATTGTCTCGCGCGCCGTGCGCGGCAGCTCGGCGCGGCCGGCCAGCGCGAGCATCGCCTGCGCCGCCTCGTTCGCCGGCACGGTGCCGAGGTCGGTGACGACGTCGCCGGACGACGCCGCGCCCCACGAGCCACCGACACGCGTGCGCGCCGCCGATAACTGGTGCCCGCTCATCGTCAGCTCGATGCGCGCGGGACCCGGTACGCATTGCACGCCCGACCAGCGGCCGTACGACTCCATCGACGGATAGATGTAGAGCACGTGCCCCATCGCCACCGTGTTCTTCGCATCGCCGCAGACGCCGGCGTGCGTCGCGTACGTCAGCCGCACCACGCCATCGGGCGCCGATAGGATCCGCGACTCGACCGACTGCGCGGCGAGTCGCACGGCGAGAATGGTCATCGCCGCAGAGGCACGCAGCACGCAGTACGCAGTGGGATGTCTCATTGGTTGATCAGCTCCAGCAAGAGCGTCTTCACGCGCGGATCGTTCGACTGGCCGAGCCAGAAAATCGCCTTCTTGCGCAGCTCCTTGTTCTGCTCGTGCTTCGCGATGTCGATCAGCTTGTCGGCGGCAGAGGACTCGCGCCGCTGCGAGAGCGCGAAGATCACTTGCTCCTTGATCTCCTGCTCCTTGAGCCCGTCGTACATCGCCGCGATGTCGCCGACCGACGTGCGTTTCTGCTGGCCGAGCCAGAAGATCGATTTCTTGCGCACCTCGAGCGGCTGCTTCGCGTCGGCGACCAGACCGACGAGCCACTTCCGGTCGTCCTCATTGCCGTTCTGCGCCACACCCATAATGACCTTCTCGCGCAGGTCGTCGCTCGACAGCTTGGTGTACAGCTCGCGAAGGAACGCCGAGGTCTCCGGCGAGCGGCGGCCGTTGCCGATCCAGAAGATCGCCTGACCGCGCAGCTCCTCGGAGGTGCCGTTCGACATCGCGAAGTCGCGCAAGAGCTGTTGCGCCCGCGGACTCTGGTGCTGCGACAGCGCGAAGATCGCTTTGTCCTGCAGCTGTGCGTCCTTCGAGTTGTGGAGCACCGAGTCGAGCGCGGCGAGCGTGCGCTCGCTCGGCACCTGCGACATCCAGAACACCGCGTCGCCACGCACGTCGCCGTCGGGATCGCGTCGTGCGACATCGAGCAGAATGTCGGCGGTCTCGTCGCTGTGCTTCTGCGCGACGAGGAAGACCGCCTTTTTGCGCAGCGGCTGCGAGCACTCGTCGCGCCGCGCCAGCACCGTCTTGAGAATCGGGAGCGCGCGCTCGGCGTCCATCTGCATCAGCGCGTTGAGCGCGGCGACCCGCACATCATCGTCGTCGTCGCCCGACGGGCAGCCGGCGCTCGCGCTGCCACCGCGCCCACGGCCCTTCCCTTCACCGCGCCCCTTGCCCGTCGCCTGTTCGGCGACGTTCTCGGCGGCGCTCGCGTCGCCCTGCTTGGCGAGCGCGCCCTCGACACGCGTCAACAGCACGCCGGCGTCGCCGGCGACGGTCGCCTTAGCATGACGACGGCGCAGCGAGCGCAGCACGTCCGTGGCGGTGCGCAGATTGTCTTCATCACCCGTGCGGAAGAGCGCAAAGGCCTCGAAGTACATCGCGTCGGCCGCGTACTGCGACTGCGGGTAGCGCTCGCTCACGCGATGAAAGAGCTCGGCCGCGCGCTTGAAGTCGTCGCGGTTGAGCGCCTCGCGCGCCGCGCGGTACAGGGAATCGGCCGGATCGTCGGGATGCCGCTCGACGCGCGGCAGCCGCACCCGTGCGCCACGCGCGCCCATCCCACCGAAACCGCTGATGCCACTGAGCCCGCTCCACCCACTCAGCCCACTGAGCCCGTCGCCGATCGCGCCGAGCGACTCGAGCGACGAGAGGGACTCGAGCGAGGAGAGCGAGGAGAGCGAGGAGAGCGAGGAGAGCGACGAGAGGTCGACTGCCTGGGCGAGATCGCCGAGCGATGCGAGCTGCTTCAGGCTCGCCAGGTCGAGACGGCTGACATCGGCGCCGAGCCGCTCGGCCGCGCGCGCCAGATCGTCGACGCGAACGGTGCCACGTTGCGCCGGCATCGGCGTCGCGAGTGTCGCCATCGCGGCGACGAGATAGAAGGTCTTCATGGTCGTACTCTCCCTCAGCTGCCCACCGGCACGCGGCCGGCGGGGATGGTCGTACGAATGCGAGTCAGGACGTCGTGTCGGCTGATGGCCTGCTCGATCAGGTCGAAGTCAGTGGTGTCGCGAATGCCCCCGGGTCCGGGGAGACGCGCGATCTGCGCGAGCACGAGCTCGAGATCGCCGAGGAGCCGCTTGAGCTGCGGGTCGTCGCCGGCCGGCGAGTCGAGCAAGAGTTGCGTGTTGCCCAACAGGTCGCGGGCCCACTTGGCGACGTGCGCGTCGATCTGTCCGGCGCGCGCGTTGGAGCGGACGGTGGTGAGGAGCGCCTCGGTCTGCCCGAGATGCTGGAGCGTGGCCAAGCGGTACGGCAGCGCCGCGGCCGCGTCGATCTCCACGGGCGTGCGTTGGTCGACGCTGGAGACGACGCGCTGCTCGCCGGCGCGATCGGTGCGCGGAGAGCGCGTGCCGGTCGAGTAGTCGTTGGGCACGTTCGGCGCGTGTGGCGCGCTGGACGTGGCAGTCCTCGTGCCGCGCGTCGTGCCGGCGCCCGTCGCGACGCTCGGCGTCGCGATCGCTCCGCCGGTCGACCGCCGGCCGAGCGCCACGCCGATCGCCAGCATCGCGGCCATGCCGGCGGCGATCGCCGTCCACCGCAGGAGGTGCGGGCGGCGCGCGCTCGCGATCGGCACCACGGTCGCGCCGCGCTGCGCGCCGCGCGCCGCATCGATGCGCGCCCACATCTCGGCGCGCGGTGTCGCCGGCGGCGCGTTGTAGTCGCGCGCGGCGATGCGAAGGAAGTCGTCGAATTTGTCGTCGTTCTGTGTGTCGCTCATGATGCCCACTCCCCGGCGAAATCGGCCAATGCGTCCCGCAGCTTGGCCCGTGCCCGCGACAACTGCGCCTTGCTCGTCCCTTCTTGGACGCCGAGCGCCGTCGCGATCTCTTCGTGCGTGTAGCCTTCCACGTCGTGCATGATGAACACCGTTCTGTAGCCATCGGGCAGCGCGTTGATCGCTTGCCGCAGCCGCACCTTCAAGTCCGGCTCGGCACGCCGCGATACGCCCGTCACCGCGTCGGCCGCGGAGATGTCCGTCTCGCGCGCGTTGATCCGCTTCACTTTCTTGAGCGCGTTGAGCGTCACGCTCGCCGCGATCGTGTGCATCCACGTGCCGAAGCTCGAATCGCCGCGAAATTCATCCAGCCGTCCGAACGCGCGAACGAACGCGTCCTGCGTGCACTCCTGCGCCAGCGCATCGTCGCCCGTGAGCCGAAACGCGAGGCGGTACACGCGGTCGACGTGCGTGTCGTAGAGCTCGCGTTCGGCCGCCGCGTCGCCGGAGCGAACGCGCGCGAGCAGGAGGTGTTGATCCACTCAGTCCAGTCTCTCGAGACTCGGTGCTCGTTCTTGCTTCGACCCTCTGACAGCGCCGTCCCCGCAAAGGGTTGCGCGAACGCTGGCGCTGGAGCTCGGCGCATCGAAAGTTGCACGCATCGCGCACCGGCGGGCAGGGAGTCGCGGCCCGCAGGGCAACCGCCCGGAACACCGAACACCGATCACCGTTCACCACGACGATGGTACTCGAATCCGCTCGCGCTCTCCTCTTGGCCGCCCGTCGAATCGCCGTGCTCACGGGTGCGGGGGTCAGCGCCGAGTCGGGCGTGCCGACGTTTCGCGGCGCCGGCGGGCTCTGGAAGGGATTCCGCGCCGAGGATCTGGCGACGCCCGGCGCGTTCGCGCGCGATCCGCGGGCGGTGTGGGAGTGGTATGCGTGGCGCCGCACGCTGATCGACGCCTGCCGCCCCAACGCCGCGCACGAGGCGCTGGCGCGCCTCGCGCTCGACCGCGCTGGCGCGGTCACGATCATCACGCAAAACGTGGACGGCCTGCACGGCGCCGCCGCGCACGCCGCGGCGACAGAGCGGGCGGCCGAGTCGATGTCGGCGATGCCGCTCGAGCTGCACGGTTCGATCTTCGAGCTTCGTTGCACGCGCTGCGATTGGGTGGCCGAGCATCGCAGCTCGATCGACGCATCGTCCGATGCCACGCTCCCCCGCTGCGCGCGATGCGGCGCACGCGCGCGGCCGGGCGTCGTCTGGTTCGGCGAGTCACTGGATGAGCGGCGTCTGGCGGCGGCACGCGAGGCGTGCGCGACCGCGGACGTCGCGCTGGTCGTCGGCACGAGCGGCGTTGTGCACCCGGCGGCCGGCCTCGCCCTCGTCGCGGCGCTCGCCGGTGGCGCGGTGATCGAGGTCAATCCGGACGAGACGCCGCTCTCGCACGCTGCCGCCGTCGTCATTCGCGCCAGCGCCGCGGCGACGCTGCCGGCCCTGCTCGCTTAGCGGCCTCCGACCGGCATGGATGCCGTGCGATGCCGGCGCCGAAGGCCGCACGGATCAATCCCCGTTCGCGCCGCAACATCCGCAGGAACGGATTGACCAGCCAGAAGTATCTTCTATGTTATCCAGTGAATTCAGAACGTCATTCGGCATTTCCTCGATATCGGCGAATGATCGACACGACTGATCGCAAGCTCCTCGCCGCGCTGCAGCGCGATGCACGCGTCTCCAACGCCGAGCTGGCACGGATGGTCGGGCTCGCGCCGTCGGCTGTCTTCGAGCGAGTGAAAAAGCTCGAGCAGCGCGGCCTCATCGCCGGCTACGCCGCCCGCCTCGACCCACGCGCGCTTGGCGCCTCGCTCCTGGCCTACGTCTTCGTGCGGAGCGACGAGCACGCCGGCAAGCTCGGCATCGCCAAACGGCTCGCGGCGATCCCCGAGGTGCAGGAGGTCCACCACGTCGCCGGCGAGGACTGCTACCTGATCAAGGTGCGCACGGCGAACACCGAGTCGCTCGGCGCGCTGCTGCGCGAGAAGATCGGCGCGTTCGCGGCCGTGCGCTCGACGCGGACCACGATCGTGCTCGACACCGTGAAGGAGACGCTGGCGATTCCGGTTCCGGCCGCATCCAAGGAAGGCCGCCGTGGGCGCCGCTGACCCCAAGCCGTCACGCGCGTCGCTCGTGACGGCGTTCGCGCTCATCTACGTCATCTGGGGCTCGACCTTTCTCGCGATCCGGTTTGCGATCGAGACGATTCCTCCGTTCCTGATGGCGGGCACGCGCTTCATCGTCGCGGGGGGCCT
This sequence comes from Gemmatimonadaceae bacterium, assembly GCA_040003335.1. Classification (GTDB taxonomy): domain Bacteria; phylum Gemmatimonadota; class Gemmatimonadetes; order Gemmatimonadales; family Gemmatimonadaceae; genus JALZAE01. The sequence continues at coordinate 22,117 of JBDUCS010000001.1, forward strand.
GCTCTATGGCTGGACGCGCCTGCGGGGGGAGCCCACGCCGACACGGCGGCAATGGCGCTCGGCGGCGATCGTCGGCGCGGCGCTGCTCGTCGGCGGCAACGGCGCCGTGACGTGGTCCGAGCAGCGCGTACCGTCGGGCATCGCCGCGCTCCTCGTCGCACTCATTCCGCTCTGGATGGTGCTCCTCGACTGGTGGCGGCCGGGCGGCGCGCGACCGACCGGTGGCGTCTTCGCCGGCCTCGCGCTCGGGCTCGCCGGTACGGCATTGCTGGTCAGCGCGGGCGGGACCGACGCGGCGCACATCGATCGGCTCGGCGTCGTCGTGCTCGCCGTAGGCTCGCTGTCGTGGGCCTTCGGCTCGCTCTTCGCGCGCGGCGCCGACCTCCCGCGCTCCCCGCTCGTCGCCGACGCCGCCGAGATGCTGGCCGGCGGCGTGATTTTATTCGGGCTCGCGTTCGCGACGGGCGAGCATCGCGGCTTTTCGCTCGCCGCCGTCACCATGCGATCGTCGATCAGTCTCGTGTACCTGATCACGTTCGGCGCGATCGTCGGCTTCAGCGCGTACACGTTTCTGATTCGCTCGACGACACCCACGCTGGTGTCGACCTATGCGTATGTGAATCCGGTGGTCGCGGTCTTTCTGGGCTGGGCGTTTGCCAACGAGCCGGTCACCACTCGCACGCTTGCCGCGGCGGCGGTGATTCTCGCCGGCGTTGCCATGATCACGATTTCGCGAGCGGTAAGAAGCTAGGGTCTTGGGGCTTTGGGCTAGGAACCGTTGGACTTGTCCCCGAGTTCGCAGCGCCGAGATGCGGTCGGCGGCGGACGGATGACGCAACCGATCGGAATCCGCACTATTTTGCCCAACAGGGGGGCGGGCCCCCGCGTGAGCACGTGGGCGGTTCCCTGGCCGCCCCCAAGTCCTACCCCCTAGCTTTCTGCCCCACCAGATCCTCGAGCAGCCGCGAGTAGCTCTCGTATCGCGCCGCACTGATCTGCCCCTGCTCCACCGCGGTTCGCACCCCGCAATCCGGCTCCACCAAGTGTCGGCAGTCCCCGAACCGACACTCGCCGAGAAAGGGACGGAACTCGATGAAGCACGCCGCGAGATCGTTCGCGTCGAGTCCCCACGTCCCCACTTCGCGCAGCCCCGGCGTGTCCATCACGTAGCCGCCGTTCGGGAGCGGGTGCATCTCGGCACCGACCGTCGTGTGGCGACCCTTGTTCACCGATTCGGAGATCTCACCGACGCGCAGATCGAGCCCCGGATAAATCGAGTTCAGCAGCGACGACTTCCCGACGCCCGACGGTCCCGTGAGCGCCGACACGCGTCCGGCCAACATATCGCGCAGCTCGTCGAGACCGGCACGCGTCTTCACGCTCGTATAGTGCACCGGATAGCCGATGCGCTCGTACTCGCCGAAGCGCGCCTGCGCCGCGCCATTGGCGACCAGCTCCACCTTGTTGACGACGATACGGGCCGGGATCTCGTTCGCCGCGGCAATGACGAGAAAGCGGTCGAGCATCCGCTCGTGCGGATCCGGCTTCGCGGCCGCGAAGACGACGATGACCTCGTCGATGTTCGCCGCAACGACGCGCTCGCCGTACGCGGTCCCCGGCGCGCGCCGCGCCAGCACGCTCCGCCGCGGAAGAATCGCCGAGATCGCCCAGCTGGCGCCATCGACGCCCTCGATCTCCACGTCGTCGCCGACGGCCAGCTTCAGCGACTCGCCCTCGTTCTGCTTGAGCCGTCCGCGCATCGCGGCCTGTCGGATCTCGCCATCGGCAAGTCGCACATGCCACACACCGCCGGTGCCTTTGAGCACCGTTGCGCGGCTCACGCCTCGTCCTTCATCACGTCCCACCAGCGTCGCGACGAGCCACCCGACGCCTCGCGCACCAGCGCGTACAACAGTGCCTTGATCTCGGCGAGCGGCATCGCGCCGACGGCGCGAACGACATCGCCCTCGCTCGCGCCTCGCGCCAGGAAATCAGTCTCGAGATGCCCCTCGACCTTCTGCTCGCCGACGCGCGCCCAGCGCAGAAAGAGCACGTACGCACCCACCGGCGCCGCCGCATCGCCCGTCTCATCCGTGGCGATCTCGACGCTGTACGACATCCCGTCCGGCCCCTCGAACGCCACCGGCCGCGCGTGCACCGCCGCGTATCCGCCAACGGTCGACTCGTCACCCTTGGTGGGATCGGGAGGAATGAAGCGGCCCATGTGCGGTTATCGGCGCTCGATGTTCGGCGATCGGTTGTCAGGCGAACCCTGATCGATTGACGGATGCCGCGCGCCGAGAAGATGGGAGAGCCCGAACGCTGAACAGCGTGCGCCCGGTGGGCACCCGCCGATCACCGCCGCCTCCCACTCACTAATTCCTTCATCACATTGGCCGACATGAACGCGATGTTCGCCGGACGCTCGGCGAGCCGCCGCATCAGGTACGGGTACCATTGCGTGCCGAACGGGACGTACACGCGCATGCGATAGCCGTCGCGCACCAGGCGGTCCTGCAGGTCACGCCGCACGCCATAGAGCATCTGGAACTCGTAGCGGTCGGGCGTGATCGCGCGCTCGGCAACGAACCGGCGTGCTTCGGCGATGATCGCTTCGTCATGCGTCGCGAGGGCCGGATAGTTGCCGTCGCTCATCAGCGTTTGCATGCAGCGTACGTAGTTCGCGTCCACGTCCTTCTTGTCCGGATACGCGACCGTCGCGGGCTCCTTGTACGCCCCCTTGCACAAGCGCACGCGGCACTTGAGATGGATCGCGCGCTCGGCGTCGGCTTGCGTGCGATAGAGATAGCTCTGCAGCACGATGCCGACGTTCTCCGGATACGCCGGGTACAGCCGGTCCTCGAACATCCGCAGCGTGCGCTCGACGTACTCGCTCGACTCCATGTCGAGCCGCACGAACGTGCGGTACTGCCGCGCGCGCTCGAGAATGTCGTGCATGATCTCGGCGCACAGATCCTCGCTGATGTCGAGCCCCATCGCCGTCAGCTTCACCGAGACGTTCGCGTCGAGCTTCCGCTCGGCGATCCGGTCGAGCATGAAGAGATATTCGCGAGAGGCCGATCGTGCCTCGCCCTCATTGTGCACGCTCTCGCCGAGCAGGTCGAGCGAGGCGCTGATGCCGCGCTTGTTCAGGGCCTGCACGGCGGCGAGCGCCTCCTCCAGCGTTTCACCGGCGACGAATCGCGACGCAAACTTCTTCGCCATCGCGTTGTTGCGGATGAAATGGAAGATCTGCTGCTGGTTCGAGAGAAAGAGAAGCGTTTGACGCAGCATCTATCGGCTCGCCTGCGGAATGCGCCATACAGGAAACTCGCCGCCTTTCTTCACGTCTCCGTCGAAGAAATTCCAGGTAACCAGGCCATCATCGCTCTCCGGCTCGAGCAGGTAGAACGCGACAAGCCCCAGCGGTTGCGCGGTGTCGACGATGAAGGATCCGGCCGGAATCGCGCGCCGCTCGGTGCGCCAGTTTCCGGTGAGCGACACCTCGCGATGTCCCTGAAATGCACGAGGCGATGACCGCACGGAGTCGATCGAAAAGATTTCCGCGTCTGTCGACATCGCGCTCGCCGGATGCATCTGCACGCCGTGGAGCCGCAATACCCGCAGCGCAGCCGTGTCGCTCGCAGGGATGACGTACGACGCCGGCACCTTTCTCCTGAGCGTCGTGGTGAAGACATCGTAGACCGGCATCACCACCGGCGTGATGCGCTTGGTGCGCCGAAAGCCGCGGCGCACGCCGGGCTCCGTTCGATGCGTCGTGTCGGTGACGCGCTCGAGCTGTTCGACGAGGACCGCTTCGCTGTGTGACGGCCCTGAAAGCGCGGCACGCAGCTCGACGCCGCTCTCCGCGAAGGTGAGCCGTTGCTCGAGCGCAACGAGCGCTTTTTGTTCAAGCGTCCTCCGAGCGATTTGTTCCGCTGAGAGCGACAGAATTTCGCGCACGAAATCGTACGTCGCCTTGATCCGCGTCTCGAACGGATCGTGCGAGTACGCTTCACTCAAGATCGAGACCTTGCTCCGCAGCCCGACATAGTTCGTTCCGTAACGCGGCAGATGCTCGTAACTGTGCCATCCCTTCGGCGCCGGGTCCTGCATCGAGGCGAACTCGCGATCGAAGTTGCCGTAGTCGAAGACCTCCGTCTTGTGCCGGTCGCGCATCCGCTGGCGTAGCGTCTTGAGCAACTCGCGTGTGTAGTCGCCGAGCGGCGCCGCGGGGCTGAGCGACGGTGAGTACGTCAGTGCGTAGCCGTGGTAGCTCCCGTCCGTCGTATGCAGGTCGACGAACACATCCGGATCCCACGCGGTCAGTGCGGCGAGCGACATGCGCGTCTCGGGCGCCTCGGCCTTGACGTAGTCGCGATTGAGATCGAGCCCCTGCCCGTTCGGACGCTGGCCCACGAGCTCCGGCCCGTTCTGCTCGGAGCGATTGCGCTCCTGCGGTGCGAATTTCTCGTTGCCATCGGCGTTGTAGATCGGCACGACGATCAGCACGATCGAGTCGAGAATGCCGGGGGACGGCTGCGCGCTCACGTCGCGCATCATCTCCAGCATCGCCTCCTTCCCTTCGACTTCGCCGGCGTGGATGTTCGCCTGCACGTACACGATCGGCCGGCCGAGCCGCCTGGCGAACTCCGGCGTCGTCGCCACCGGTCGTGATAGGACGACGAACGGGATCGCGCGCCCCTCGGTCGACGTCGCGAACGACGTGTCCCAGAGCGGCGACTTCCGAACTTTGAGCGAGTCGATGAACGCCCGTACGTCCGTGTAACGCGACGTCTCGAGGTAGTTCGTGCGCTCGGGCCGGGTCTGCGGCAGCTTGCGGCCGGCGAGCTCCGTGCGCCGCTCGATCCCCTGCTGCATCGCGCATGCGCCGAGCGTCACGAGGAGCGCCGAGCCGGCGAACAACGTCATCTGGTGCCGCTGAACCATTATCGAGTGACCGATCGAGAGACCGCGAATTGTATTCCGGCTCAGCGCTCTAGACCAGTCGTCGGCACCAGGCGCCGCGCGTCAGGCGGCAACCGATCGCCGATCAGCGAACGACGATCACGCCTACCGTTCCGTCGAAGCCGTCCGCAAACGCGGGGACGCCGGGCGGCGCCATCCACTTGCCGCCGTCGATGCGGATGGAGACGTGGTACGTGCCGGGCGTGATCGGCATCAGGAGCGACCAGTGGCTCCCGTCGGCCCGGGCGAGGGGCACGGGCTTCCAATCGGTGAAATCGCCCATCAGCTCCACGCGCGCGGCGCGCGGTGCATCGACGCTGAAGTTCGAGTCGCCGTGATCGCCGGCGCCGAGCACGAAGGGACGCTGCTCGCGCGAGTGCTCGCGCGGCAGCACGCGACGCCGCTGCGCGCGAAGCCCGAGCCGCACGCCGAACGAGATCGTCGTTCCCGAGAGAAGGCCGCGCGTCGGATCCTCGGGCGCGCGCGCGAGCACTCCGACGAGCGCGGCGTGCGGCGCGAGCCACCACGCGCTGGCGAGCGAGCCCCAGCCGTTGAGCGCGCTCTGCGTCGTCGCGGTCCGCGCGCCGCCGGCCAGATCGACATCCACGCGCGGCCCCGACCACTGCAGCGCGCCGCCGACATCCGTGAAGGCATCGCGCGGCACGGGGAACTCGCCGCCGCGCAGCTCGAAGCGCGTGTGCGTCATGGAGAGGGTGATCGTCGCCGAGCCCGCGCGGCGCCAGGCGCCGAGCCCACCGAGCACGATCTCACCCGCCGCGTCGTCGCGTCGCGCGTGGCCAAGGCCGCCTTCGAGCCATAGACCGCCCTCTTCCTGATAGATATGCGCCCTCGCCACGCCGAGCTGCTGGCCCACCCGGAAGTGGTCCGCCGAATATCCGTCGGCGCCGCCGGCCATCTCCCCGGCGACGCGCGCCGAGCGGATGGAGAGCGCCGGCGTGAATGCCGAACCGCCGACAAACCACTGCACGCTCGACGCGCCCTGCGCGAGCGATGCGACCGATCCGCCCGCGTCGACCGTCGCGAAGTTGCGCTGATACCGGACCGACGGCGCGAGCACCGCGCCGCCAACCGCCGCGCCGCCCGCGTACTGCGTTCCGATCACGCCGGCCTCGACCGAGGGTGATACCTGCGCCGCCGACGGCGCGGCGAGCGCCGCGGCGGCGAACGCGATCGGAGCGGCGCGGCGGGATCGCATTTACGGCGACCGCGGCCTGCCGCTCGAGGTGAGTCCGGTCGTCGCCGGCCCATCGGCGGCCGCGCCGCCGACGACGCCCTGCGTGCGAACGGCGGCCGCGACGACGAGCGGCGCGCCCGCGACGATGTCGCGCGCGACGTCGCGGCGCAGCGCGTCGAACGCATCGTCACCGGCGCGCGAGTTCGCGACGCGCAGAATGAGCTTCGACGCTGTATCCGCCGGCACGCCGCGCGCCACGATGTCGGCGAGCACGACGAGCGCGACGGCCAGCGCCTCACGCGGACGCGCCGCGCGCATCTTCGCGAGCGTCACCGGCTGCACGCCGGCCTGCAACGCGGCCGCGCCGGCGACGAGATCGGCCTGCGCCGCGGCCGGCCCGAGCGCGGTGCGCGCCGCGTCGAGCCGCGCGGCGAGCGCGCGCACGGCGACGACGATGCGGGCCCCGTCCGCACCCTTGCTCGCGCCCTCGAGCGCCTTGGCCGTCAGCGGCTCGGCCGGCAGTCCTTTGTCGCGCGCCGAATCGACGAGTGCGGCGACGGCTGCGCGCGTCGCCGGGTCGAGCCGCGCATCGAGCTGCTGCTGCGCCGCGCCGGCGCGCACGCCGAGCGCGACGAGGGCGACGAGCGCGAGCGCCGGAATTCGCGCGCGCTTCACGAACCGCCCTTCCCGATCAGCACCACGGAGTTGCTCGACCCGAACTCGTCAGCCGGCGCGCTGGCCGCCGTCGGATCGGACACCCAGGTCCGGCCGTCGATGATGAATGCGTACTCGTGCCGACCCGGCGGGATCGCGACCTCCACCGACCAGACGCCGGCGGCGGCGGGCTTGAGCGGCGTCGTGTCGCGGTTCCAGGCATTGAAGTCGCCGACCAGCGCGACCGACGTCGCGCGCCGCGCCACGTAGACGAACTGCACGCGCTGCGCGCCGGCGCTGGCGGCCGGCACCGCCGCGGGCGCGCGCGTCGGCGCGGTGCGCAGCTCGCGTCCGGCGATCACGGCAATGACGATGGCGGCCGCGGCCAGCGCACCGATCGGCTGCACGCGAACGAGCCTCGGCCGGACGAGCCATCTGACCAAACCGCCTTGACGCCGCGGCGACTCGGCGGCCCGGACGGCGGACATCACGCGCGCGCGCGCCGCGGGCATGGGAGCGGGCGGCTCGCGCAACGCCGCGGCGACCTGCGCGATCAGCGCATCGTCGTATCGCTCGTCAGGCACTCGGCACCTCCCGCAACAGGTCACGCAGCCGCGCGCAGGCGCGCTGCACGCGCATCTTGAGCGCCGAGACTCCGACGCCGGTCATCACGCTCATCTCTTCGTAGCTCAAGTCTTCCACGTGCTTGAGGAGAAACGCCTCTCGTTGCTCGGGAGCCAGCAGCACCAGCGCGCGCGCGAGCTCCTCGCGAAATCCATCCCACACCACAGCCGGCGCGGCCGCCGTCGCCATCATCTCCTCGCCAGCTACGATCACTCGCTCACGCACGCGGCGTCGCGCCGCCGTCGTGCGGCAGCGGTTGACGAGAATTCGAAAGAGCCAGGCGCCGAACCGCTCGCGGTTTTCGTAGCGCCCGAGCGATCGATAGGCGCGCACGAAGGCATCCTGCAGCGCCTCCTCCGCATCCTCCCGGTTGCCGAGCATGTTCACCGCGAAGCGCGCATACCGATCGTAGTAGCGCGCGACCAACAACGCATACGCCTCCGTATCCCCGCCGAGCACGCGCTGGATGAGAGCCGTGTCCGGAACTTCCATATAGAGCTAACTCTCGTTGCGGGTACTGGGTCACGCCAGCTCTCGACACTGGCTTTCCGTTCGCACTTCAGTACCGGGAACCGGGGTGTACCGTTGGCCGTTCCGTGCCCTGTGAACAGCGTTAACGTATCTTAAAGCCATGGATCTCCGGGAGCGCCTCCAGTCCGCGTTCGGCTCGCAGTACACCCTCGACCGCGAGATCGGGCGTGGGGGGACGGCGATCGTCTTCCTGGCCGAGGACGCCAAGCATCAGCGCCCGGTCGCGCTCAAGGTGCTCGTCCCCGAGCTCGCGAGTGCCGTCGGCTCGGACCGCTTTCTCCGCGAGATCAAGCTCGCGGCCCAGCTCACGCATCCGCACATCTTGCCGCTCCACGATTCGGGAATCGCGAACGGCATCCTCTACTACGTCATGCCGTTCATCAACGGCGAGTCGCTGCGCGAGCGGCTCGAGCGCGAGCGGGAGTTGCCGGTCGACGACGCGATCCGCCTCGCGTGCGAGATCGCCGGCGCGCTCGATTACGCGCACAAGAAGGGCGTCGTGCATCGCGACATCAAGCCGGAGAACATCCTCCTCGCCGGCGACCACGCGATGGTGCTGGACTTCGGCATCGGCAAGATGATCAGCGCCGCCGCCGAGACGACCTCGATCACCGCCAGCGGCGTCACGATCGGCACGCCGGCGTACATGTCGCCCGAGCAGGCGGCCGGCGAGACGTTCCTCGACGGACGCAGCGACATCTACAGCCTGGCGATCATGCTCTACGAGATGCTTGCCGGCGCGCCGCCGTTCACGGGCGCCACGGCGCAGGCGACGATCGCCGCGCGCTTTGTTCAGGCGGTGCGCCCGATCCATCCCATCCGTCCAGAGGTGCTCGAGTCGACCGACCAGGCGATTGCGATTGCGCTCGCCACCGCGCCCGTCGACCGCTACTCGACCGCCGCCGAGTTCTCGCGCGCGCTGCGCCAGCGGCCGCCCGGCGGGCAGACGCCGACGTACTCGACGGCGATCGGCTCGGAACCGCGGCCGTCGGGGTCGTCCTCTGTCACGCCGGAGCCGCGACGCGCGCCGGCGCTGCGGTCCATCGCCGTGCTCCCGTTCACGAACATCAGCCCCGACACCGACACCGAGTATCTCTCCGATGGCATCACCGAGGAGCTGATCAACGCGCTCACGCGCCTGCGCGGCATCCACGTTGCCGCGCGCACCTCGGCGTTTGCCTTCAAAGGGAAAAACCTCGATCTGCGCACCGTCGGCGAGAAGCTCAACGTCCGCATGGTGCTGGAGGGGAGCGTGCGCCGCGCCGGCAACCGGCTGCGCGTCAACTGCCAGCTGACGAACGTCGCCGACAACTACAACGTCTGGTCGGATCGCTACGACCGGCAGATCGAGGACGTGTTTGCGATCGAGGACGAGATCTCGCGCGCGATCGTCGACCACCTCAGTATCACGGTACTCGGCGAGCCGGAGACGTCGGGCCCGCGCCGCGCGGAGAATTTCGAGGCGTACGATCTCTACCTGAAGGGTCGGCACTACTTCAACAACGGCAGCATCCGGCACGCCCTCGACTCGTTCGAGCGCGCGGCGCGCCGCGATCCGAAGCTCGCCAAGTCGTACGCCGGCATCGCCGACTGCTACTTCGCGCTTGCCAACCTGTCGTACCTCTCGCCGCGCGAAGGGTACGAGCGCGCCCGGTCGGCCGCGCAGCGCGCGCTCGAGCTCGACGATTCGCTGGCCGATGCGCACGCGGCGATGGCGATCATCAAGTGCTACTACGATTGGGATTGGCCCGAGGCGCAGCGAGAGTTCGAGCGTGCGCTCGCGCTCAATCCGGGTCTCGCCAACGCGCGCTACTTCTACTCGCTCGCGCTGAGCTCGCACGGCCGGCCCGCCGAAGCGCTCGAGCAGGGCGAGCGCGCGATCGAGCTGGATCCGGTGAATACGCACATCTATACGGGCGTCGCGCGAGCGCATCTCGTGACGCACCGCTACGCCGAAGCGCTGGACGTGCTCTCGCGCTCGCTCGAGCGCGGGCAGGACGTGAGCGCGACGCACGCCTGGATGGCGGTGGCGCACCTCGAGCTCGGCAGCCACGACGCGGCGATGACGGAAGCGAAGCGCTCGCTCTCGCTCGCCGAGATCCCGATCTACGTCGCGCTTCTTGGCTACGTCAGCGCGCGCGCCGGTCGCCGCGAGGAAGCGATGCAGGTGCTCGCATCGCTCTCGGCGCGCTCAAACGACGTGGCCGTCTTCCAGGCGTGGGTCTACGTCGGCCTGGGCGACAACTCGCTCGCCCTCGACTGGCTCGAGCGTGCGTACGAAGAGCGCTCCGACTGGCTCGTCATCATCGCCGCCCTCCCCGTCTGCGACCCGCTGCGACGGGAACCGCGCTTCACGTCTTTGGTCGCAAAGCTGGGCATCGAGCTGAGCGCGAACATTACGATCACGTCCGAACATAGAACGTAGGTGCCGGGCCCGGTGCCGGATTACGGGCATCCGGCACCGCGCGATCCGCGTTCTCTCAGTAGAACCGAGCTCCGCTCTTCGCCATCCCGACCAGCACGGCCGCCGGCTCGAACCGCGGTGCGTAGCGCAGGTGGAGCGACTCGAGCGTGCGGACGACGTTGGTGACGCCCATCGTGTCGAGGTACCGAAAGGGGCCACCACGGAATGGCGGGAAGCCGATTCCGAATACGGCGCCAATGTCGCCGTCGCGCGGCTGGCGCAAGATGCCGTCCTCGAGACAGCGCGCGGCCTCGTTCACCATCGCCATCACGCAGCGCTGAATAATCTCCTGCGCCGGCATCTCACGCCGCTCGGTCGTGGCGGCAATAACGGCGTACACGCTCTCGTCGACGCCACCCTTCTTTCCCTCGTCGTCGTAGAGGTAGAAGCCGTTCTTGTTCTTGCGGCCGAGGCGCCCCGACTCGATCACGCGACGAACCGAGTCCGGCGGCGCCATCCGGTCGCCGAACGCCTCGAACATCGTCGCCCCCGAATGGCCGGCGATGTCGAGTCCGACCTCGTCGATCAGCGTGATCGGACCGACCGGAAATCCGAACGCCACCAGCGCCTTGTCGATCGCCTCGATCGCGACGCCTTCATCGAGGAGGCGGCCGGCCTCGTTCACGTACGGCGACAGGATGCGGTTCACGTAGAAGCCGGGCGCATCGTTCACGACGATCGTCGTCTTGCCGAGCTTTTTCCCGAGGGCGACAATCGTCGCTACCGTCTCGTCGCTCGTCTTCGGGGCGCGAATCACCTCGAGCAGCGGCATCTTGTGCACGGGGGAGAAAAAGTGCATGCCGATGACGTGATCGGGTCGCGAGCTCGCCTCGGCGATTTTCCCGATCGGAATCGTGCTCGTGTTGCTGGCGAAGATCGCGTCGGGCCGCATAACCGCCTCCGTCTCGCGCAGCACTTTGTGCTTGACGCCGAGCTCCTCGAACACGGCCTCGATCGCCACGTCGGCGTTGCCGAAGCCCGAGTAGTCGATCGTGCCGCCGACGAGCATCATCTGGTCTTCGTACTGCCGCTTCGTGATCTGCCGCTTCTTGAGCCGCTCGCGGAGCACGTCGCTCACGCCCTTGATCCCGGCGCCGACGCGCTTGTACTCCGCGTCCTTGAGCCGCACCGGGAGATCCTGCATCGCGGCAACGGCCGCGATTCCCGCGCCCATGAATCCGGCGCCGAGCACGGCGATCTTGTCGACGTCGCGCGGAGCGGGGCCGCCCCCGTCGACCCCCGTGTCCTTCTTGAGCGCGGTCGTGGCGAAGAAGATGAAAATCAGCTGGCGGCTCACCTCGGTCGCCGCCATCTCGCCGAAGAGCCGCGCCTCTTCGGCGAGCCCCGGCTCCAGGCCGTGATCGAAGCCCGCCTTCACGGCATCGATCGCCGCCGGAATCGCCGGGTAGTTACCCCGCGTCTGCGCCAGCGCCTTCGCGCGCGCCTCGCGGAAGATCACGGCGCGGCCCACGGGATTATCCTCGAGCACGAGGTCCGATGCGCCGTGCGATGCGCGCGCGCGCTCGCGCTTGATCGCGCCCGTCGCCAGCGATTTCGCGCGCGCGATGGCGACCTCGCGCAGGATCGCCGGATGCACCATCTCGTCGATCAGCCCGATCTGCAGCGCCTTCTTCGCGCGCACGTTCTTCGCGCTGAGAATCATGTCGAGGGCGTTGCGCAGGCCAACCACCCGCGGCAGTCGTTGCGTGCCGCCGGCGCCGGGAATGAGACCGAGCTGCGTCTCGGGGAGCGCGAGCACCGTCTTGGGGTGATCGGTCGCGATGCGGTACGCACTTGCCAGCGCCGCCTCGAGTCCGCCCCCCAAACACGCCCCGTGAATAGCCGTGACGACGGGCGCGCGCGACTTGGAGAACCGGTCGACTATCCGTTGCCCGTCCCGGCTCAGCTTCTCGAATTGCCTCGCGTCCGTGAGCCCGACGAACTGCTCGATGTCGGCGCCGACGATGAAGCTGTCCGGCTTGCCCGACATGAGGACGATGCCGCGCACCGCGTTGTCGTGGTCGAGCTGATCCCACAGGGCCATCACCTGCGTGCCGATGTCCGCGTTCAGTTTGTTGACGGAACCCGGCATGTCGATCGTCACGACGGCGATGCCGTCCTCGATCTCGTAGCGGAATGCATCGGTCGCCGTCACGCGGCCTCCACGACCATCGCGAATCCCATCCCGCCGGCGGCGCAAACGGTCATCAGCCCGAACTGGCCGCCGCGCCGCTTGAGCTCGTTGCAGAGCGTCGTCGTGATCCGCGCCCCCGTCGCACCAAACGGATGTCCGATCGCGATCGAGCCGCCCATCACGTTCAGCTTCGAGCGGTCCACCGTCCCCACCGGCTTGGAGAATCCCGCGCGCTCGGCCCACTCCTGCGACTCGAAGCCGCGAAGATTGCTCAGCACCTGCGCCGCGAAGGCCTCGTGCATCTCGATCAGGTCCATGTCGCCGAGCGTGAGACCGGCGCGCGCGAGCGCGACGGGCGCCGCGAGCACCGGTGCCTGTAGCAACTGCTCGCCGGGGTCGAGCGCGGCGTACGCGTAACTCTTGATGTAGCCGATCGGGGCGTAGCCGAGCGCCTTGGCCTTCTCCTCGCTCATCAGGAGCACGGCCGCGCCGCCATCGGTGAGCGGCGACGCGTTGCCGGCGGTGACGCTGCCGTATTTCTTGTCGAACACCGGCTTGAGCGCCGAGAGCTGCTCCAGCGACGTGTCGCTGCGGATGCCGTTGTCGCTCGTCACGGCGATGTCGAACTTGGGCGGCACGAACACGGCGACGACCTCGGCGGTGAGGCGCCCGTCCGCCGTACCCGCCGCCGCGTTCTTGTGCGAGCGCAGCGCGAACTCGTCCTGCTCGGCGCGTGGGATGTGGTTGATCTTCGCCATTTTTTCCGCACTCTGGCCCATCGACTCACCCGTCGACGGCTCGGCGATCGCCGGCGTGATCGGGACAAAATCCTTCGGGCGGATCTTGGCGAAGGCGCCGAGCCGGGCGCTCATCGATTTGGCCTTCGACGCGGCGACGAGCGCGTTGGAAAATCCTTCGGAGTGCAGAATCGGCACGTTCGACAGCGACTCCGCCCCGCCGGCGATCGCGGCGTCCGCGTGACCGAGGGCGATCTGGTCGGCGGCGTCGGTGATCGCCTGGTTCGCCGACGTGCAGGCCCGGCTCACCGTGACGGCGGGAATGCCCTTCGGGAGCATCGGCAGAAGCGCGACCTCGCGCGCAATATTCGGGGCGAGCACCGACGGTACGACGGTGCCAAAGACGAGGGTGTCGATTTCCTCGCCGTCGAGGTTCGTGCGCTGCAGGAGCTCGGCGACGCAGAGCTTGCCCAGCTCCTGCGCCGAGAGCGACTTGAGCACCGACCCCGCGCGAGTGAACGGCGTCCGCACACCGGCGACGATCGCTACGCGACGGCCGTTTCCGAAAGTAGGCATGTGGGAAAGCTAGAGTGCCCGGTGACGGGTGTCAGGTAGCGGACTATCCCTGAACTCTTTGTGATGCGGATTCCCGACACCCCATGCATTATTGCCACATTAAGGGTATGCCGGAGGGTGTAAGTTCCCCGCACCAGGCACCAGGCACCTGTCACCCGGCACCAGCCCGTGCCACGACCGCCGCCACGAAACGTTCGCCCGCATCGTCGTGAATGGGCCCTTCGTAGTAGTCGAGGATGCGTAGGTGCGCGGTGAGATCGCGGAGCTCACCCGGACCGAGGAGGTGCGCGTCCGCGCGCGGTCCGCGGCCGAGCACGCGTTGGGCGATGGTGAATGTTTCGGCGATCAGCAGTCCACCCTGACGCAGCAAGCGAGCGGCATGCGGGAAGAGCGAGCGGTCGAGGAAGTTCACGCAGACCACGGCATCGAACGCTCCATCGCGAACGGGGAGCGCGCCGGCATCACCGACTGTGGCCATCACGCGCGCGTCGCGCCGGCCCAGCTCGCCCATCGCCGGCTCCGAGGCGTCGAGCGCGAGCACGGAATGGCCGAGCGCGGCGAGCGCGAGCGCGTGACGGCCGCGCCCGGCGGCGATGTCGAGCACGAGCGCGCCTCGCGGCAGCAGCGGCGCGTGCGCGATCACCCAGGCCGACGGCGCACCGGGCTCACGCCCGGCGCTCGCCGCGTGTCGCTCGTTCCACCCGTCCCGATCGGTCACGGCATATGGCCGGCGTAAGCCAGCGCTCCGAGACGCGCGCCGCCGAACGCGCGCGGCAGTCGGCGGCCGAGGCGCGCGCGTCCGCACTCGACGAGCTGGCGACGACGACGTTCGACGTGCTCGTGGTCGGCGGCGGCATCACGGGCGCGGGAATCGCGCGCGACGCAGCGATGCGCGGCCTCTCCGTCGCCCTGGTCGACCGCAGCGACTTCGCGAGCGGGACGTCGAGCCGCTCTTCCCGGCTGATCCACGGCGGTGTGCGCTACCTCGAGCACGGGCATTTCCACCTGGTGTTCGAGGCGAGCCGCGAGCGGCGCACGCTCCTGCGAATAGCGCCGCATCTCGTGCGTTCACTGCCGTTCATGTGGCCGGTGTACCGCGGCGCGCGGCTGTCGCGCTGGAAGCTGGGCATCGGTCTCTTTGTATACGACGCGCTCGCGCTGTTCCGCAACATCCGCAATCATCAGCGGCTCGACGCGCGTACGATCGAACGGCTTGAGCCCGGTCTGCGCACGGCGGACCTGCAGGGCGGCGCGCGCTACTACGACGCCGCCACCGACGACATCCGGCTCACGATCGCCAACGTGCGCGCCGCGGCCGAGGCCGGTGCGGTGGCGCTCAATCACGTCGAGATCTCCGCGCTATCGGTGGACGATCCCGCGATCGCTGGCGTGACAGCCGAGGACCGGCTCGGCGGCCGCACGATTCCCGTGCGCGCCCGCGTGGTGGTGAACGCCACGGGCCCGTGGAGCGACCGCGTGCGCGGTCTCGCCGCATCGACCGGCGCGGCGGGGGTGCGCGGCAGCAAGGGCGTGCACGTGTCGGTGCCGCGCGATCGCATCGGCAACCTCGGCGCGATCACGCTCATCTCGCCGATAGACGGGCGCGTAATGTTCGTGCTCCCCGCCGGCCCGAACACGATCATCGGGACGACGGACACCGAGTACGCGGGCGATCCGCAGGAGGTCCGCGCGACGATGGCCGACGTCGCCTATCTGCTGCGCTCGGCGAACGCATTTTTTCCGAGTGCGCACCTGACGATGGATGACGTGGTGAGCGCGTGGGCCGGCGTGCGGCCGCTTGCCGCGCCGGCCGGCAGGGTGTCGCTGCGCGATCCCGACAGCGCGTCGCGCGAGCATTCTCTCGATTGGACGGCGCCCGGCCTCCTCACCATCACCGGGGGCAAGCTCACGACGTACCGCGCGATGGCGGCCGAGGTGGTGCAGGCGGTAGCGCGCCATCTCCGGGATGCGCCGCGCCGGCGCGCGGCGACGGACCACGAGCCACTCCCGGGCGGCATCATGCGCTCGTTCGCCGACGAAATCGACTCCGCGCGCGCGACGATCGGCGACCAGACGCTCGCCGACCACCTCGTGCATGCCTATGGCGGCGAGTGGTACGAGGTGTGGTCGCACGCGGAAGCCGACAGCGGAATGGCCGAGCGGTTGGCGCACCCGCTGCCGTACATCGCCGCCGAGCTCCGCTTCGCGGTCGACCGCGCGCTGGCGATGACGCTGTCCGACGTCATGATGCGACGCCTGCACATCGCGTTCGAATCACGCGATCACGGACGCTCGGCCGCGCCGGCGATCGCGGCGCGACTCGCGCCGATGCTGGAGTGGGATGACGCCGAGACCGCGCGGCAGCTGGCCGCCTACGAGGCGGACACGGCGCGCATCTTCACGATCGAGCGGTGACTGCGGTGAACGCCGGTGATCGGTGATCGGTGTTCGCTGATCGGGGCGACTAGCCCTTAGGTTTCCGGGATACTCCGCCCGCTCGGCAACCGATCATCGAACACCGATCACCGATCACCGCCTAATCGTGGATCGTCTTTAGCTTCGTGATGCGCAGGTGCCGCGTCAGCGTGGGAAGCCGGAGAACGACGGTGTC
>JBDUCS010000375.1:0-3763 GCA_040003335.1 Gemmatimonadaceae bacterium
CAGCGCGCCGAGCGCGAGCACCACCGCGAGCGCGATCGCGACGCCGGTCGCGCCCGGCCGCCACGTGGCGAGCACGTTCGACCCCGTGGCGAAAACGACGAGAAAGCCGGTGATGATGTTGATGAGGTTCACCGCGAGCGACGACCCGGCCGCCGCCACCGTCGAGACGCCGCGCCGCTGCGCCATGGCGCCGAGCGCCGTGATCTGCCAGATGCCGCCGGGAACGTATTTGGCGAGGTTCGAGACGAACCAGACGACGGTTGCCTCACGCGGGCTGAGCGGCGCGTTCCATGCCGCGAGCATGAGGCGCCAGGTCTGCACGAGAATGGCGTATGCCCCGAGCACGAGGAGCGACCCCGCGCCGATGCCGGTCCAGTCCGGGCGCAGCAGTCGAACGCGCTCGCCGACGTTCAACCACTGCCCTTGCAGCGCGCGCGCCACGAAGAAGAGCACGAGCGCGACAAAGGCGATCTGCACGGCAATCCAGATGCGGTTACCTCGCACGCGCCGCCTCCGCTTCCACGTACACGTCGCGATAGCGCGTCGCGACGGCGCGGGGGCTGAACTTTTCGAGCACTTCCCTGCGACCCGACTCGCCAAGCAGCGCGCCGCGATCCGGCCGTTCGAGCAGGGCGTCAATCGCACGCGCGAGCGCGCTTTCGTCGCCCGGCGGGACGAGTATGCCGGTACGGTCGTGCTTCACAATGTCCGGCACGCCACCTGAATCGAAGGCGATCACCGGCGTACCGCACAGAAGCGCCTCGGCGGCGACGAGGCCAAGCCCTTCGTCGACCGATGGCATCACGAGCGCGGTCGCGGCACGGTACAGATCGGCGAGCTCGCTCTGCGCCAATAGCGGATGCCATCGAATGCGTTCAGTCAGACCGAGCTCGGCTGCTAGCCGGCGCGTCTCCGTCTCATCGCTTCCGACCCCGACGATGATGTCGAGCGATGGGGTGCGACGCGCCTGGGCGAGCGCGCGCAGGAGATGCGCCACGCCCTTCTGCGCGTTGAGCTTTCCGACGAACAGCAATCGCTCGTCCTCGGCGCGCACGCCGGGCGAGAACGCGCCCGTCTCGATCGGCATCGGCGCGACGACGGTCATGCTGCCGGGCGCGACCGCGGCGGCTTGCCGGGCGAGCCAGCTCGAGACGGCCGTCATCCGGTCGGTGTGCTTGGCGACGACGCGGAAGAGCCGCGCCGCGGCGGCCGAGCCCTGGGTCATGCGCACGTCGGATCCATGCATCGTGACGACCGTAGCGACGTCGCGCAGCGCGCGCGCGCCCATCGCCACTACCCCGGCGGGAAACCACCAGTGCGCGTGCACGACAGTGGGCGCGAATTCTGTGATCGACGAGAGTGTCGCGGCGAAGTCGGCGCCGAGCAGGCCGACGAGCGCCGCGGCGGCGAGCGGCGACGAGCGGACCTGCTCGCGCATCGTGCCGGCGTAGGCGAGTGTCTCCATCGGCCGCGGCGCGTACCGAAAGCGCCGAACCGGAATCCCGTCGAACGTCTCGAGCGCGGCGAGGCCGGGTGCGGATGGCGCGACGACGCGAACCTCGACGTCGATCTCGCGCAATGCCACGGCGAGTCGCAGCACGAACGAGCCGACGGGATCGGCGATGTGGCGCGGAAAGGAGTGGGCAAGAAACAAGACTCTCACGTCGTGTCGTGCCCCGTTTCTATCGCACGTACCGCCGCACGTACCGCTTCGGCGCGGCGGCCGGTGCCGTCCTCGAGCGCGATCGCAAACGGCGTGGAGCTCGACGCGTATGCATCGACGACGCCGTCGGCACCGATCGCGCGCGCGCGCACGCCGCGCCGCGCCTGGCGCCAATTCACGATCGTCTCCAGCGACGCGACGAACGGATCGCGCTCGATGAGTACCGTCATGGCGCGGGCGAGCGCCTCCGGCGCGTCGGGGAAACCGAGCGCGGCGTCCAGATTCGGATGCCAGATGCCGACCCAGCATCCTTCCACGGCGCGGCAGGCGTCGGCGAGGGCGATCGCGTCATCACCCCACGCCACCGGATCCTCCACGCCGCGATACTTGCTGAGGGCGCGATCCATCCAGGTGGCCGGAACTTCCTCGATGCCGCTCGGCGCCGCTGCCGCATCGTCCCACCCGGCGACGACGTCGGCGACGCCGAGCCGGAAGCCATTGCGGTCCGGAAAGACGTAGCTCGCGTCGTAGGTGAAGCCCGCCTCGCGCATTGCGCGGTGCGTGATGCCGGGGCGCATGCGAACGAAATGCTGTCGCACGCCGCCGACAGCCAAGGCGCCGAGCGTGGCGAGGCACCCGCGCTGACGAGCGAAGGTACCGTCTACATCCATGGTGTCGAAGCTGCCGTGCAAACCGATCTCGTGCCCGCCGTTGCGCACCTCGCGCACGATGTCGCGCGCCGCGCCGTCGGGCCGGTACGTCAGGTCGCCGCGGCGAAAGGAGCGCATCGTGGGGGTGCCGCAGAGCACGAACCAGGTGGAAGTGATGCCGAGCCGCGCTTCGAGTGCGAGGAGGGAAGCGGCCGCGCGCCGCACCGGAGAGCGGGCCACGGAGGCGGCCGCAGCTGCGAGCACAAGCGCGACGCGGCGCCCCTCCCGTTTCCTGGCCAGCTCCGCGACCCGAAGCGCGGTGAAGAGCGGCCACCACGACACGACATCCAGATCGTGCGTGAACGCCGCCGCCCAGCGCTTGCCGTCCGGCCATGGCGCCGTGAAGCGAACGGCGCGGCGGCCGGCGGCGGCGGCGATGGCTCGCCGCAGCTCGCCCGCGGCGCGCGAGACTACGGGCTCGCGCTCGAGGCCGCGCTTCACGAGCGGGTTCTCGCTCGGGGGGACGCGGCCGAAGCGGTCGACGCGCATCGCCCGCTGCTCGTCGCCCGCGCCGGCGATGGCGACGACCGACGCGAGCGCGGCGCGCGAAAGGGTCACGCTGCCGTCGGCGATCGCGGGCGACCAGCGCGCGTCGCAGAGGTCGTCGGCACGCATGTCGTCGGCGACGCGAAGCGCCACCACGTCGGCGCGTGGGTCATCGATCTCGATCGCGCGCGCCAGGTCGACCAGCAGGGTGAGCGCATAGCGCTCGCTCTGGACGAGGTCGCGAGTGCCGTCGATGCGGATCATCTTCGTGCGCGGTCCATCGCCTTGACGTCTCTTGCCCGCACCCGATAGAGTTCGCTCGCCAGCCGCAATTCCCTTCCCCGCTCGAGCGTCGCATGCCGAAGCAGTTGCTGCCGAAGGCGAGGATACCGCTGGCGCATCTCGTCCTGATGGGATGGATGCCGAGCGCGCTCAAAAAGTGGGTGTATCGGCACGTGCTCGGCTACCGCATCGGCAAGCGCGTATCGCTGGGCTTCGGCGCGGTGATTCTCGGCCGCTCGGTCGACATCGGCGACGACGTCGAGATCGGGCTCCTCGCCGTGATCCAAGGGCGCACGATTCGCATCGGCCGCCACTCGAGCGTGGGCACGATGAGCTACCTCTCGTGCAACGTGATCGAGATCGGTGAGGACGCGAAGATCCGCGAGCAGGTGTACGTCGGCGGTCCGCAACTGCCCGAATCGCGCTTCACGCTCGGCAGCCGCACGATCGTGCTGCAGATGACGAACATCAACCCGACCAAGCCGGTCACGATCGGCGACGACACGGGGATCGGCGGGCATTGCCTGATTTTCACGCACGGCTCGTGGCTCAATCAGTTGGACGGCTATCCGGTGACGTACGAGCCGGTGACCATCGGCAACAGCGTCTGGCTTCCCTGGCG